>JAILHV010000188.1 GCA_024695625.1 Treponema sp. | reverse complement strand
CCTTATCAATTCTTACTTGTTCGGCTTCGAGACTGAAAAGTTTTGTGCTGTCATCTTCGTTTTTATCTGCAATCCATATTTCATCACGACGGACTATATCATGGCTCATAATTCTTGTTTCATGTGTCGTCGTTACGAGCTGTATCCTTCTTTTTTCTGCACGAGCCAAGTATTTCTTTACGAATTGAACTGTAAGTTTTGGATGAAGACTTCGGCTTATTTCATCCATTATATAAACTTTTTCTTTTTTGCACATAAGAATTTCCAAAAGCTGAAACAGTCTGTGCGTTCCGTCACTCTCGCTTTCCATGCTGAATTCAATTTTCTTTCCGCCAAGATTGTGGACAAATTTTACCGCATGAAAATGAAAGTCCTTGTCTTTTTCCATTGTGATGATAAAAATGTTCCTCCGGCTTCTGATTACGGTTGCATAGAAATTTGTTGTTTGCCCTTGGGGATTTGCGGGCAGTCCCATCTGGACTGGCAGCTGAGAAAACTGAATGATGGGGCTTACCAGAGCCATCTCAAGGTTAAGCTTCTGCTGGGTGCGCAAATCAAGCGTCTCAAAAACCTTTTCCCTGCTTACTGGCTCAAGCTCTATTCCTTCGATTCCCGTGTCAAAATCCTTTAGCAGCTGGGCAAACTCGTCCTTGCAAATTTCATACCGCAGCAAAGATGTTTCCTGCAATGGCTGGTCGGGGAAAATCACTTCTAGGGTGTCCTTGAACCAGAGGAATGCCTTTTGAAGGGCCAGGGCCTCTTTGTTTGTTGCAAAAAATCCTGCCGTGTTGTGGTTTATGCTGAACAGGAAGGGCTTTCCGCTCATGGCAAAAGTGCGGCTTAGAACCTCAATGTCCTTGTTTGGTCCTTTTATTGAATGGTGAAAAACGTAGGGGCTTTGGGGGCATTCTTTGTAGAAAAGTTTTGTGTGCCTGTTTCCCACTACATGAACCAATTCTTCTTTTGTGATAATTCCAGTCGCAAGTACAAGAGATATTCTGTATTCGTAGAGATTTTTGTCGGCAATAAAAGCAATTTCAAAGTCCGTAGGCCAGCCTTCGTTTTTGTCGTCGATTTTGCACCAGAGTTCAGCTGCCCTTTGGGGAAGCCTTCCCGCAAGAACGAAGTTGCGCAAGGTTGCAACGGCTCTTACAAAGTTTGTCTTTCCCGCTCCGTTTTTGCCGAACATTGCGGAAAACTTCAGGAGGCTCTTTCCCGTGTCGCCGTCTTCAAGCAGGTGGTCCGGCTTTTTTGTAACGCGCCCGCTTTCCATCTTAAAGGTGGTCTTCTGGTTGAAGGACAAAAAATTGGTGACGCTGAAATTTACTAGCATATTTATTCCTTGATGGCTAAGAATCTCTCGCTTATAACGAGATTATATCGCTATTATCGGCAGAGTTCAATAAAAACATGCCAAAATGGGTGAAAATTTCGAATAAAATTTGACTTTAAATTTTCTTTGTGATATAGTGAAAGTGTCAGAACGGGTGAAAATATCGAATGTTTTACCTAGTTTTGTCTTGTTAGGACTGGATTTTGCAGCCAAAAACGGTACAAGTCGAGCGTTCGTTGAACCAGGTTGTACTGCCTGCCCAGGGAATGCAAAACGGTTTGAGTTATTTACAGGAGGTGCAGTTATGGCTGTTCCATTTGTTAGCAGAAAGCGGTTGAACCCGCGGGATTTGGAAGCAGAAGGCAAGTTTTACCCTGCCCCTGCTTATATTGCAGAGATTGGCGTAAACCAGCTTGCGGAGGAAATCTCTTCAAGCACAACGCTCACGCCAACAGAAGTAATCGGCGTAATAAGAAGCCTGCTCCTTACCGTGCCCAAGTACATGATGCTCGGCTACAAGGTAAGGCTGGACAGCTTCGGAATCTTTAAGCTCGGCCTTAAGAATGCTGCGGCATGCAGGGGCCACGAAAAGGCAAGCGAGGTTACCGCAAACGACATTGCCGGTGTAAGGGTGATGTACACACCGGACACAATGCTCAATGCAAAACTCGAAAAGCCTGAGTACGTAAAGCTTGATGCCAAGTACATTACAGACGAAGTGCTTGAACCAACCGGTACAGGCGACTGAATGAACTGGTAAGCTTATCCGGATAACGGCGGATGGGTTTATGACAAAAGCCCGGTAAAAACCGGAAAGGACATTCCGTTATGAAAAACAATATTTGGGAGACCGGCACTTTTTTTGGCGTGCCGGCCTCCTTTTTTTATCCCGCCCTTAGTACAATTTCATCCCGAATTTGCGGCCATTTATGCGGATTTATTGGGGGATTTGGGAGATTCCATCTTGATGAATCCGGGGAGCTTATCAAGATGGATGCGTGTGTTTGTCTTGATGAATGGGATGAGGTTATCTTGACGGAGGGAAAATGGTATCTTGATGGAAATTTTTACGGATTTGGAGATGTGGACTGAATTTGCTTCATGAATTCCATGAAAAAAGCAGTTTTAGCAACCCATTCTGCCAACAGGTTTTTATGATTACTGTCCAGACCATCTAATTCATTGCTAAGTTCAAGCGCTTTTTGTTTGCACTTTTCAAGTTTTTCATCCTGCATATTAAGATATGTTGCGTTGCTTTTATTAAAGGTTTCAAATGGATTCAATATAGTCCTCCATGAGTAAATTTAATAAAACTAAGGCAAAAAGACAAATTTTCTCCCACTTTTTCGTTTTTTGTGATATAATGCAATCTCGCTATATTGGGATAACTGTTTTTGGAGGATAAATCTTGCGCGCAATTGACTTCTTCTGCGGTGGCGGAGGCATGACAAACGGACTCATTCAGGCAGGGATAGATGTCATTGCTGGCGTAGATTCGGAAGCGAAAGAAACATATGAGATAAATAATTCTCCGGCAAAATTTGTAAATGTGATTACCGAGGTTTATATTTATGGCTGAGAAAAATGCATTTACATTTATAGATTTATTTGCAGGTATTGGTGGCTTTCATCAGGCAATGAAAAAACTAGGAGGGAAGTGTGTTTTTGCTTGTGATATAAATGAAGACTGCCGTAATGTGTATAAAAAAAATTTTTGTCAGAATGATGAATTCTTACTTGAAGGCGATATTAAAAACTCTATTAAAAATAATGCAATTCCAAAATTTGATGTTTTATGTGCGGGTTTTCCTTGTCAAACTTTTTCAAAATCAGGGCATAGAACAGGATTTGAGATTGTTGAAAAAGAAAACGGGGAAAAAGATGAACGTGGACAATTATTCTTTAGAATAATTGATATTTTAAAAGAACATCCTGAATGTAAGTATTTCATATTAGAGAATGTAAGAAATTTGGCTGATAATAAGGTTAATTGGAATATTGTTTGTTCGGAATTGAAGAAACAAAATTTTGTAATTACAGAAGAACCTATTATAGAGTCTCCAGAAAATTTTAATATTCCACAAACAAGAGAAAGAGTATATATACTTGGTATAAAAAAAGTTCTTGTTACTGGCAAGGAAAAAATTACAAGAAGTGATTTGAAACTTGAAAAAAAATATAAACATTTTAATGAAAATTGTATCGAATGGATAATTGATAAAAATGTTAATCCCAAATATATCATAGAAGATGATTCAGAAATTGCAAGTTTGTTAAATGTATGGGAAGAGTTTTTACAAGAGCTTAGAAGAACTGAAACGATAAAATCTCCGTTTTGGCTTTTCCATGCCGGAGTTGGGAAAGAATTTGATTTGGATTACATATTTTCAGGCGAATATGATTGGGAAAAAATTCCGAGATGGAAGCAATGTTTATTATTTAAATCAAGGGTAATGTATACTTCGAATAAAGATTTTATTGATGAATGGATTGATAAGTATAATATGACACAAAGATTCTTGATTCATCAAAAATTCGAATGGAATGCCTCTAAAGATTGTCAATCAATAAAGCAGGGGATAATTCAAATTAGACAGTCAGGTATCAGGGTTAAAAGCCCTTCTGTTTTTCCATCTCTTGTTGCCATGAATAATACTCCTATTATTTGGGACAATAATATAAACAAATATAGGTATCTCTCTGTTAGAGAATGTGCAAAACTTCAAAGTTTTAAATCTGACTTTAAGTTTTCTAACAATGATAATATATCTTATAGGCAACTGGGGAATTCTGTAAATGTAAAAGTGATAAAAATTATTGCAGAAGGACTTTTTAATATAAGAGAGGACTAAAATGGGAAAAACAATAAATATACGTCCTACCACTGGAGTTTATGCAACATATAAAAACATTCGTTATGAACCTTGGACGGCCATCGCAGAATTCGTTGATAATGCAACGCAAAGTTATTATGACCATGTCTCTGAACTTGAAAAACAGCAAAACTGGGAACATCTAAAAATAGAAATACAATATAAAAAAGATACTTATGGAAATTATGAACTCATTATAAAAGATAATGCCTTTGGAATGAATTTCAAAGATTTTCAAAGAGCGATTATTTTAGATAGTAAACCCAAAGTTGCAACGCGTTCTGAATTTGGAATGGGGTTAAAAACTTCCGCATGTTGGTTTGGAAATAATTGGAGCGTTGAAACAGTAGAATTGAATTCAGGTAAAAAGTTTTTTGCACAAGTCGATGTGGAATCATTAAGCAAAACAAAGGATGAAGAAATTGAATTTACCGAAACTAAATGTGATTTACATGAACATGGAACGACAATACATATATGGAATTTAAACAGAAGTCTTGCAGGTCGTCAAATTCAGAAAACAAAAGACCAACTGAGAGGTATGTATAGGCGAGATTTGCAATCTGAGAAAATAAAGATTTCATATAATGATGAGTATTTAACATATGAAACTCCGGAAATTTATAAGGAAGCATTACCCGGTGGAAATTTTAAAGAATGGAAAGAACCTTTAGATTTTGACATTTTTGATGAGCGAAAACAAAAATATCATGTAACAGGGTTTATGGCACTTCTCGAAACTGGAAGCACGTATGGAGCTGGCTTTACACTCTTACGACGAGGCCGGGTAATTATTGGTGGATATGAAAATTGTTATCGCCCAAAAGATGTTTTTAGTAGTTCAAACACCTATGTATATCAAAGACTTTTCGGAGAGTTAAATCTTGATAATTTTCCAGTTACACAAACGAAAGATTCATTTGATTGGTATAATAATGGGCTTGAAGAAAGTCTCATAAATAAACTTGTTGAAGTTACAAAAGATTATAAAAGAAAAGCAAGTGAATATAATAATACAAACAAAAAAAATCAGGGAAATCCAGTAAACATTGGAATTGACAATAAGACCCTTAGCGATTTTTCGAATGCAGGGGTAATCCAAAATGTCAATGTAAATCCTGTAGAAAATGATTCTTCACAAGCAGAAGAAAGAACCCAAATTAGTTTTGCCTCTGAATCGAAAGACAATTCTCTTTTCCCAGACATAGAAGAAATTCCTATTATCGGAAATGAAAACACAAAAATTTCTTTTGATATATCAGGACGAAAATATATCCTTAATTATTCAATAAAAAAAGATGATTCTGAAAGTAAGTGGCTTGTTGTATCTCCACAAAAAGATAATAAAGATGCACTTGAGTTTGATGTAGACTGGAATATCGCACATCCATTTTTTAAGCATTATTTTGAAAATCAAGAAATATTTGATTCGATGAAAAAATTTGTTTTTGCATTAGTCCTTTCTGAAATTGAAGCAACTTATACATCTTCAAATGACAAGAAAATTGAACCATGTGATATTCGTGAAAAAATGAATGAAACTCTAAAAGCAGTGATTAGGAGTTGAAATTATGGGAGTAAACATAATTGAAATGAAATATGTAAATAAAAATCCTAACTCTTGGAATATTGAACTAGATGGATTTTATTCAGAACATATAAAGAAGTTCTTGTCGTTGACTGGAATCCCTGACGATGGTATTTTAACTATTTATTCTAATGCTGCAAAAACTCTTAGTTACTGTCCTAATCCAAAAAATACTTCTATACAGCAAAAAACCGGTATTGTAATTGGTAAAGTTCAGAGCGGTAAAACCTCTAATTTTATTTCGTTGATTTCATTAGCTTTTGATAATGGTTATGATATTGCAATTGTCCTTGGTGGTACAAAAAAGCCGTTGTTAAAACAAAATTCTGATAGAATAAAAGAATATTTTCACGATGTAAAAGATAATGTTTTTGTTCTCAACTCAAACGAAAATGCTGACCATTTGAATGAAGAAAATATAAGAGGTTTCCTTCGCAGAGAAAAGAAAGTCATTATAGTTGGATTAAAAAGCGTAAAACAGATAAACACTATAATGCAGATTTTTACGAACAACACATTGAATGAAAGACCTGTTTTGATAATTGATGATGAAGGGGATGAATATTCATTAAATACAAAAGTAAAGCAAAAAAAAGAAAGTTCGACTTATTCGGCAATTTTGAATTTCAAAAATACACTACAAAGGCACTGTTATGTTTCTGTAACTGCAACACCGCAAGCAAATCTGTTGATTAGCAAAATCGATGAACTTTCACCAGATTTTGGTGTTCTTGTACCACCTGGAAACGGATATTGTGGACTTGATGTTTTTCATTCTGATGATAAATATACAATTACAATTCCAGAAAATGAGGAACCTTTGATTGAGGTCGGTATCCCCGCATCGCTCAAAAAATCTTTGGCAATGTTTTTTGTTGCATGTGCCATACAAAGCCACAGAACACATAGAAAAGACAAACTTTCAATGCTAATCCATATAAGTCAATTCAAGAAAGACCATGAATTGGAATATAAGAAAGTTCAAGAATTGATTAAAGAATGGGTTTTAAAAACAAGTGATAAGAAAGATGTTTCATACACATCTGTTTGTGAAATTATGAAAGAGGCTCATTCTGAATATGCAAAAGGAAATGTCAGAGAGTTTCCGACCTTTGAGGAAATTGAGGATGAAATAATTTTTGCCATAAATAACAGTCATGTTCACAAGATAAATGGTGACAATACATTAAATGGTGAAGATGATTTTTATGAATACAATATTTATGTTGGCGGAACAATGCTCGGTCGTGGTTTGACGATAAAAGGCTTGTGTGTAACATATATAACAAGAACTGCAAAAAATGCATCCAATGTTGATACGGTTCAGCAACGGGCAAGATGGTTTGGATATAAAACGAAATATCTTGATTTGTGTAGAATATTTGCCGTTTCCAAAATCTTAAATGAGTTCATGGATATTCGGGATCATGAAGAAGATTTGTGGCAAACAATTGAAATGACAAATTCACAAGGAATTGATTTTAAGAATATGCCAAGAATCTTTTCCCTAAGTGATAAACTTAAGCCTACGAGAAGTTCTGTTGCTGAAGTTGAATCTTATACTTTTTATAGTTGGAATAAACAAAGAATATTTCAAGACGATGAAGCCTATACAACTAGCAATATAAATATTCTGCGTGATTTTAAGGAAAATAATGTGGCTAATCTTGAAATCATTGAAAGACAGGTTGGATCTCCATTTATTATATTACGGGATGCAAGCTATTTTTCAATTTACAAAGATATTATTGAAAAGTTTATTTTCCCTGAAACATCAAAAATAAATAAAGGAATTTTTGCAAAGTTGTATCAACTCTTGCAAAACAAGAACCTTAATCCGAACATTGATATAATTTGGATGCGTGACGGAATTACATCTAAGCACCCTGTAAATAAAGATACAAAAATTATCTCAAATTATTTTGTCGGTCGGAGCCCTAAAGATTTATCAAAACCTGCTAATTATGAAGGTGATGACAAGGAATTTATCCGTCCGAATACAATGCAATTACAGATTCACATGATTGAGAATAAGGAAACAGGTTTTGTAAGTCCAACATTAGCCCTGTATCTACCGAATGAAATCATTTCAAAGTTGACAGGATTGGTCGTTCAAAAGGAAGATTGAGATGGATGTTTTAGATTTTTACAGGTCGCATTTTGATTCAACTACAAGCACCTCTGATTACAAAATTGCAGAATTTGCAACCGATTTTTACATCGGAATTGATAAAGATAAAAACCTTGTTGTTGTAATGAAACCTAAATCTCAATGCAGAAGAACATACAATATAAATACAAAAACTCTTTCCTTGGAATGTAATGCCAAGGTATCATTTTCTACTGGTAATCAAGAGAATGTTCATATATTGAAGTGTCTATTGCATAATAAAAAAGAAAAAGAAATATTTTTGGAAGTTGCAAAATTATTTATAAGTGATGATTATTCTGATAAATATGTAATAGACACATTTAATACATTGCAAAGATTCTTTTCAGATAAAAAAGAATTGACTGATAATGAATTAACAGGATTTTATGCAGAACTATATACAATCCTCAAGTTTCATGATTCCTTAAATATAGAAAAATACTGGCAGTCAAGAGATAGGCTTAAATTCGATTTTTCATTTTCAGAAAAATTGAAACTTGAAGTAAAATCGACAACTAAGGAAAATCGTACACATCATTTTTTACACGAGCAACTAAATTCAAATTATTATGATATTTATGTATTGTCCTATATGTTCAGATATGATGACAAAGGTCTGGCTTTATATGATTTAATTGCGCAAGTAAGACCTGTTTTGCAAAATTATAAAGACTTAGCGTTACGATTAAAATATATAGAAAAAAATACAAATGTTGAACGACTTAGAGGTTTGAAATTTAATCAGATTTATACAGATGGAAAAATGCATTTTTATAGCGCCCTATCCATTCCAAAGTTTAGAGAAGATACTCCAATTGGTGTATCGAAAGCCGAATACGATTGTTCACTTGAAAATGTTGATTTTATTGAAACAAAAGATTTTGAAAATATAATTCTTTCAACATCTAAATAAACTGTGGGGAAAACAATGACTAAAGACGAAGCAAATAAACTATATAATGAATTTCAGAGTAAATTTCCATTAGAAAGACTAAAAGACTTAAAACTTGAGGAATATACAAATCTAAATAGGGAAGATTCATTCTGTTATTGGCTCGAAACAAAAACAGAATCATTAGGTAGTATTTGGGGTGGTTCAGCATATAAATTTGGTATATTTAAAATATCTGGTGAAATAAAACCTTCGAACAAGGCCTTAAATGATGGTGTATATGCATGGTATAAAAAGTATGGCGATACAAGAGATAAAGCATATCAGGCGATTCTTTCAAATATTATAAAAGTTGCAGAAGCTGCTCATCAAAATAATTTTTCTTTAATTGATTCAATTGATTTAGGTGTCAGTTATAAATGGAAAATAGCATATTTGTATTCAAATATGTGTTTACTAAATTTTTATAAAGAAGCCGGTATCCGTTATATAGCAAAAAAGCATGGAATGGAAAATGCTAAGAAAGCCTCAATCTCACAAATACAAGCATATTTAATAGCATTCTCACATGGCAAAGACTTGTTTGATTATTCCAGTGAATTATGGAATGAATGGCTAGAATCAGATGAATGTAAAAAACAAAATGACAAAGAATTATCATATGAAGATGACACATTTGAATTTAATAAATCTGTGGAAACTTACTTTAGGATATCGTCTGGACAGGCGTTTTCTCTAAAAAATTTTGAACAGAATAAATATATTAGTCGATATGCAGCATCTTTATTGGCAAAATCTTTTACAATTCTTACAGGTAATTCTGGAACAGGAAAAACAAGAATCGCTTTAAAATTGTCTCACTATTTAAATGTTCCTAGTTATTCAATGAATGATGCTATGGAATATTTTAAGGTTGGAGATTCTATAAATGAATGGACTGTTCGTAAAATTTCGGATGATACTATTTATTTATCAAATGAAAAAGAACCAACCAGATTGCGTCCGATACAAAAAGGTTTACTACAAGAATTTATTGATTTCTATACCGAAAACCCAGAAAAATTTATAAAACAAAGTAGTGAAGATAGGGGGGCAATAAGAGATTCTTCAAATGCAAAATACGATAAATACTTATATGGTTTTGATGCAACTATTCGTGTTATGGCCAAAAAAGTATTAGAGAATAAAACCGAAAATGACAGCGAAAATTTTAAGAATACTCTTCTCATCCCCGTAGGCGCAGACTGGACAGACAACACAAAAATCTTGGGGTATTTCAATCCGCTTGCAAATGATGGAAAGGGCGAGTATGTAAAAACAGAGATTCTTGAGTTTATTGAAACGGCTTCCGAAAATACCGAAATTCCATTTTTCCTTATTCTTGATGAAATGAATCTTTCTCATGTTGAGCGATATTTTTCTGATTTTTTGAGTGCAATGGAAAGTGGGGAACCGATACTACTTTACAAAAGACCAGAGGGCTGTGAATGTACTACATCAGAGAAAATTACACTGCCTAAAAATCTTTTTGTTACTGGCACAGTAAACATTGACGAAACAACCTACATGTTCAGTCCTAAGGTTCTTGACCGTGCAAACGTGATTGAGTTTAAGCCAGAAATGAATGATGTTCTTAATAATCTGTTTGGAACTTCCAATGGAGATAAAGAAAAAGTTGCAGAACCTGGCGTTGCAGAAGGTTTTATGCAGCTTGCAAATGAGGTTCGTTCTGGTACTATTCCGTCAGAAGTGCAACCAATTCTCGAAGGAATAAAGCCGATTCTTGAAGCTTTCTACAAGGAACTTGAAAAATGTGGCTTTGAATTTGCATACAGAACTGTAAAAGAAATCCGCCTGTATGCAATAGCAGCCTACAAAACCGCAGAGGGAGAAAAGCCAACTGCTGCAGAAATTGCCGATATTCAGATTTTGCAGAAAATTCTTCCGAAGATTCACGGAAACAAAAAACAGATAGGAAATCTTCTCGATGAACTGGAAAAATTATGCATAAATAAAGGTTCTATCGATTCATCTGTAACACCTCCTATTACAGGAACTGGCTATAATTTGTCTGATAGCCTTGCAAAAATAAGGCAAATGAAAGATAAATTAGACCGCTTTCAGTACGCAAACTTTATCTAACGGAGTGTCTTTATGGCAAAAGAATTACTTAAAGAAAATCATCACCAGCTTGGTGACGAATTTGAAAATCAGATTTTCGCAATCCCATGGCATCACTATACAGCTGAAATTGAAAATTCTTTGAATGCAAAGTAATCGATATAAGGCATTTTTATGACATTATACGGATTAATCTATGAACATTCACCTTCGCTAAGTATAAAAATCTTTCCAGCAGGAGAGCATGAAAATATCGACTGGGAGGAAAACCCCGCTTTAAGAATTCAGAGCTTTAAGTTTTATTCAAAAAGGAACGCTTCGAATGCAAAATCAAAAGAGTTTATAGAGTATTCCGAAAAATCAGATTACAACATTCTTCCTTTGCGGTTAAAAGAAACGGTTAGGTATAAATGTAGGGTAGAATCCAAAGATAAATCTGATAATTGCAATTTTAATCCTCATCTTAAAAATGAAGATAATAAATTGTTAAAAATTGAGCGTGATGAAAAAAACAGTTTCACTTTCCAATTTATAAATTATCTAGGGAAAGCAGCCATAATTTTTAATGATGGTAAAAATGAATATTCATTTGATTTTGAAGTTGTTCCTGACAAGATTAATTATGAAGAAGATTATGTAAAACTCACGGAAGCTATCGCCGATGAATGTTCTGCCTTGCTTCTTGATTACACAAGCCCAACAGCCTTGACTTTCCGGCAGGATTCATCAAAAGATTCCAGTATCTTGGAGCAGTTCATCTTTTTGCGGCAATTTTGTTTTTCGGACAATCTTGAAAGTCTTTTTGCCTCAATAAAAAGAAATCCTGACAGGCTCCTTGTTAAGGAAGAAGAACTGAAGCCTTTTGGAAGCGGAATTCCTTCGCAGAAATTCTTTTCAAATCCATTTTCTCATAGTCGAAGCTGGATGAAGATGGAAGATGGCGGCTATTTGCCGGGCGAGGTTACTACGATTCATAAGTACGATAGCTATGACACACCGGCAAACCGATTCATAAAATTTGCCTTGCTGTCGTTCAGTGAAGTTTGCGAAAAAGTCCTGGAGAAAGTTGAAATCGACAAAAATGGAAAGGAATATTTCTCAGAAGCCAAGCGAATTCTCAACCAAATAGACGATATACTGAACGACACCTTCTTTGACGACATAAATGATTTGGAAATAATGCCGGTCAACAATCAGATTCTTGAAAAGAGGGAAGGCTACAGTCAAATATTTAATGCATTCTCCATGATAGACCTTGCTCTGCAACTTGACTGGAAGGGGAAAGATGAGGTCTATACTGGAGAGGCTAAAAATACAGCCCTCTTATATGAGTACTGGCTTTTCTTTGAGCTTCGGAAAATAATTCATGAACTTACCGGCAAAGATAAAAGCACATCAGCTTTGGAGCCATACAAACAATTTATAGACGATGCCAACGGACTTACAATTTCTTTACAGCAGGGAAATGCATCTCTTCAAAGCTTTACTTTTGAAAAAGAAAATCTTACGGTAAATCTTTATTACAACAGGACTTTTTCTCCAGCACAATTCAGCTCTTCAATTTACTGGGGCTCTTATTCAAGACCTTTCCGCCCGGATTACACTCTGGCAATCTTTTCATCAGATTATCGCAAAGAAACTGATGCTATAAAAGCCGGTGAGGTTTCTTACATCCACTTTGACGCAAAATACAGAATTCAAGATTTAACCCAATTCATAAATTCTGATAAGAAAGAATTATCTGATGACTTACTTGCCAAGCCAGAAGAGCAAATTACAAAAGAAGAAAACGAGGAAATAATTCAGGAAAAGACAGATGAAATCGTTAATACATACAAGCGTGGCGACTTATTGAAGATGCACACTTATAATGATGCAATCCGCCGAACTGTGGGAAGCTATGTCCTGTATCCTGGAAATGAAAATAACTTTAACCGGAACGAGCAGTCTTCCGTTTATGATGAGATTCTTCCCGGTGTCGGAGCATTTGCAATAAGACCTGGAAACAGAAATGCCGGACATGAAGAAATCAAAAAGTTTGTAAGACAGATTATTGATTTTAAGGCGAATGAGGCCAGCAGAAAATCCCGGTCTACATATTTTGAGAATATGGTTATTTCCTCTGCTTCACAAAATAATCTTGTTAAGCCAATCCCAAAGGAAGAGTTGTTTATGGCTCTTTTCTTAAGGAATGATTATTTTGATTGGCTCACAGATAATCATTTTATTCCTGCTGACGAATCAGACACTTCTTTTATAAATTTGGAAGATGGTCTTTATTTTTACTACTATGCAATCAGGGATGGATATGTTTATCCTTTGCATAAAGATATTTCAAAAGTTACAAAATTCTGTGCATCAACAACAGACTTTGGAACAGAGACCGACATTTCCAAATATAATTATCTGCCATTTACAGCCGACATTATTTCAACTCAATTAGTTTCTGCAGAACAGCTTCGCTCAAAGTTAAAGTCTATGAATCATGGCAAAGGATATGAGCCAGTAAAACCATTTAATGCTCAGTTCTATTATATGGTAAAAGTCCAGAATTTGAAGAATATGAAAATTACAGGCGACATGATTCGGAAAAGAGATTCTGGAAACCTTGCAATAAGTCCGTATTCGCCTAAAGTTTTTAAGATAGAAGTCACCTAAGGATCCCAATATGCAAACCATAAACGTAGTAGCCGCCATAATCATCCGTACCACTCCCCAAGGCAATCGCCAAGTCTTTGCCACCCAGCGCGGTTACGGCGACTGGAAGGACTGGTGGGAATTCCCCGGCGGAAAAATCGAAGCTGGCGAAAGTCCAGAAGCTGCTCTTGAACGCGAAATCCGCGAGGAGCTTGCCACACAAATTAAGGTTGGGGAACGCATCGGTACAATCGAATATGACTATCCGGCATTTCATCTTTCCATGCAGTGCTTTGCCTGCCAGGTGGTGAGCGGAAAACTGGAGCTCTTGGAGCATGAAAACGCTGCCTGGCTTACAAAAGAAACTCTTCTAAGCGTAAACTGGCTTCCCGCAGACGTAACAATTTTAGATTCAGTTGCAGAATTGCTGTAAAAGAAAAGCTAAAATCTTATACACCCCCTGAACTTAAGTTCAGGGGGACGCCATCTCTGAGTTTGTGCAAGTGCAAGCCAAAGCAGGGTGCTAGAGTTTGAATTTGTCCAGTTCAGAGGTAATGCTAAGAACTGATTTTTTGTTTGCCTCGGCCTTTTCGCGCACGGTTGAGAACGAGTCGGAGAAGTTCTTTACGACGTTTTCGGACTCAACTACCGATTCGTTGACCTGGCCTGCAAGCGAAACAACTTCATTCAGGTTGTGCATTATTTCCTCTGTATAGTTGGCCTGATTCCTTGCAAGGCTGTTCACGTCTTCTATCTGCCTTACGATTACGTTCGTTGTGCCAAGTATGGAACCTGCATCGATGGACTGCTGGGAAACGGTTCTGGAAATTTCCTGGACTACCTGGCTCTGCTCGCCTATGTCGCTTTGAATCTTGCTGAATGCATTGCTGGTAAGCTCCATGTTTGAAGAGCCGTCCGCCATGGATTTTGCAATTTCGTTGATTAAGTTGCCAATGTCCTTTGCGGACTTCTGCGTTGATTCCGACAGTTTTCGGATTTCGTCTGCAACTACGGAGAAGCCTTTTCCAGATTCCCCTGCATGGGCTGCTTCGATGGCCGCGTTCATTGCAAGAAGGTTTGTCTGGGATGCAACGGCCTGAATCACCTTGATAACGGCAATCATCTTGTTTGACATGTCTGAAATTTCATTGATGATTTCCTGTGTCTTTTTTACCTCTGCACTTCCCGAAATGGATTCTTCGGTTAGTTCCGAGGAAAGGGCCTGTGCTCTTGAGATTAGGTTTGTGATGGACTTGAAGTTGTCAACCATCTCGTTCATTGAAACCGCATTTTCTTTTTCTGACTTGGACTGGTTTTCTGTAAAGCCGCTGACTTTTAGTGCATCGGAGCTAAGTTTTTCAACACCGGTGTTTACGGATTCCAAAAGCTGCTTCTGGTTGTAGCTTTCTGATGTCATTGCGTGGAAGCTTTCGGCAATCTGCGAAATGTCCTTTGATGAACTTTCCGTCAGCGTAAGAAGTTCCTCCGCGCTGTAGTCTACGGAATCGGTTTCCTTCTTAAGCTTCAAGAGGGACGACCTTAGGGAATCCATCAGGAGGTTCATCTCCGACATCAGTATGCCAAAGTCGTCGAACACTCCAATGTAAATTCGGCTCCTCAAATCACCGTCGGTCCTAAGGTTTACAATCTGGTCTATCGTCATCTGGAAGCGTTGCCTTAGCTGGAGTAGAATCATTATGATAAGGGGCATGCAGATGAATACTCCCTGGAAAAATGCAAAGGCCGCCTTGCCAAGAAATTTGTCCATGGTCCATCCGTGCTTGACCGCGCTGTATCCCGAGCAAAAAACGTGCCATGCCACTGTTCCGATTACTATTGTAATTGTCCTTCCAAGCGACATAGAAACAGTGGACCGCCTAAAATCCTTGCAGGAAATGAGCTTAAGCTTAAGCAGCTCCTTGCCGGAAAGGGTCATGTAACACCTGACCGCATACTGAACTGCAATCAAGCCATAGCAGATAATCAGAATCATGATTATGAGCAAATCTGTCCTGCTGTAGTTGACCTTGCCCGCAAGTTTTTTGATGATGATGGTTGTTCCGTTGCCTATAGGATAGCCTACCATCATGGCAAGGGTCGTTATGATTTTGATTTTGTTGAGGGTTGGCTCTATCCCCCTTTTTTCCTCCTGGGAAATTTCCTCTGTTTCGGCTTTTTTTATCAGTTGAAGAAGAGGCTTCATCACGATATAGCTAACAATAGCAATAATTATAGAAATACCAGCTGCGGGGCCTATTGTTACACCCAAACTTCCAACCCATTCAATCCATTCGCTACCTTTTATCTGTGTCACTTGTAATGAAGAAAGCAAGGGAACGCCAATGATTGTACTGATTCCAAACAAGAGCATGTACAATTGAAACAAATTCATTCTTTTTTCTCCATAATCTCAAGGTTTATATCTTAATTATAACTGAACTTACCGCTTTGTCAAAAATAAAATGGTGATTTTGGAAAAAAATAATGAAAATGTGTGGCGGGATGTTTGACTTTAGGCAGACCCTGAATTTACTTGTCTGCAAGTGCCTTCAGGGTGCCAGTGCATCAGTTTTTATACTGTTTTAGGTTGCTCTTGCTTGCTGGCCGGTTCTTTGACCTTGTGGACAGAGATTTTTCTAAAGAGTTTCCTCAAAAGGCCCAATTTTCCAAAGCAGATCCAGTAGAACAAGGCGACTACGAGGATTATAGGAATTCCGTAGAACACGATGTAAAGAAGCACAAAAATCAGGTTTATGATAAAGCTGATGAAGCCGCCAAAGAGGTCTTTTGCTTTTTCGCCTGCATTGGGAAGGGCAAATCCTTCCTCCGTGTGGTTTGCGGGAAGCTTTGCGGAAATGTTTACCGTGGCAAAATCAATCTTGCCGGAAAGACGGTTCATCTGGCCCTGCATGCGCTCAAGGTCGCTCGTGACATCGTTGATTTTTGTCTCAATCTCCATCATGTCTTTTATTGCAGTGGCGTTTTTCAGGTAGTTCTGCAGGCGTTCAAGCAGGACTTTTTTTGTTTCCAGCCTGCTCTTAAGGTCGTAGAATTCATCCGTAACGTCGGAGCTTTCTATATTCTTTAGAAGGATTGTCCCAAAAGTACTGGCCTGTTCCATGGCACTTTCAAATGAGGCGGAGGGAATCCTTGCGGTAAAGTTTGCGCTTCTTGCACCCATGGATGATTCGGAAATATATCCGCCAAAATCATGGACCCATTTTTGAACCGATGCCTGCGTCTTTTCCAGGGATTCAACTTCAAGGTTTATCGTGCCCGTAAAGATAAGCTTGCGACCTGTAGGCAGAGTTGGAGCCTTGGCATCTTCCGCGCTTGCAGGTGTCTCCGGGTTGTAGCCAGTACCAGAAAAAGCTCCGTCGGCTGTTTCATGGAGTGCAGCTAGCGACTTACTTTGACTTGCCGAATATTTTTTGGAGCAGGATACAAATAGTGCCGTAAGAGCAAGAATTGTTACGAACAACAGTTTTTTCATTTTACGATCTCCCCTTTTTGCTAAGGTTTTTATTTTCATACATGGCCTTGTCCGCCTGGGACTGAGCCTGCAGAAAGTCTGCTTTGCTTGCCGGTGAAAAGAAGGCGTAACCGTGGGCGACCGTAAAGTTTATTTTTGTCTCCGTCTGGTTTTTTGCGTAATAGTCAAACATGTTTATGATTTGGGTTGCCCTCGTATAGTCAATGTCCTTGCAGAGGCAGATAAATTCATCCCCTCCTACACGGTAGATGTCCCCTGACTTTCCCACTGCACGCTTTAGGCATTCGCAGAAAGAATGTATTGCCTTGTCGCCTTCCAGATGCCCGTACTTGTCGTTTATGACTTTGAGGTTGTTCATGTCAAACATAAAGAGGCAGTATTTGTCCAGCTTTATTTCGTCTGCGGAAAAGTTTTCTATGAGCGTATACCAGGCCGTCTGGTTGGAAACACCTGTGGCCAAGTCAAGAAAGGCCAGTTTCTTGTAAATCTCGGCAGATCTTACCGCATTGAACTGCTTTTGCGTTTTTTGAATCACAAAGACAGAAATGGAAATAAACATGAAAATTATTCCAAGGTAAAGGACCGGATCCGTAAAATTTTTGTGGTGCTTTATGACGGAGGATATTAGAAATGATATCGTACACAGGGCTATAGATGTGGAAAATGCAATCTTTGTACTTTTTTTTGCAAATTCAAAGTTAAGGTTTATGAGCACAAGAATGTAGACAAAAACAATGACGAACATTGTATTTATCATAAAGAGCGAGCTTGTCATCTGGGCAATTCCCGTAAGCTGCAGGAAAAGTTGGGAAACTATGGAAAGCGTTATGCAGAAAAACAGAGTGACAAGGGCAGGATGTTTTTTGTTTATGAAAAGTTCCTTTATGAATAAAAATGATAGAATCAGGATGAAGGGCTGAATCATGTATTCAAGGAACCAGTGCAGGGGCTGGAAGCCCATAAAAAACTGTAGAAGCCGGGATTCCTCCGTTTGCCACGCACCAAGTAGAATCAGCAGCAGGGTAAAGTAAAGGATTGTTTTGTCAAAGACCACCCTCAGGTAGAATACCGTGATGATTAACAATATCAGGCCAAACAGGATAAGAACTGCCCCCAAAAAAAACTGGGGTAGCCGCTCCTTTAAGAGCCTGTTGAAGAGTTCGTCCCTGGTGCCCATCCGTACCTGCCCAAATTCACCTGCCGACGAAGAGACAAGCGCCCTTGCTTCTATGCACAAAATTCCCCCGTGGATTTGCGGTATGGATATTATGTTGTGGAAGGAGCGGTAGCTGCTGAGCCATTTTGGGGCTGAAGGGCTTTGGTATTCATATATGGGCTCACCGTTGAGGTAAACTTTCACAGCCTGATGGTGGGCGTAATAGTCAATGTATGCGTTGTAGAAATTGCCCAGAAGCTTGTGGTAAATCTTTGCCGTGCCTGATTCATCTGCCGGAATCCTTGCCGGGAGGGAGTCTATCTCCTGCCTTTTGGAATTTGAGTCAAAATAGTACCATCCTTCGTTAAAATGCAAGGCCGGGGTAATCCAGAGGGATATGTTCTTTGTGTCTCTTCCGCACCAAAAGACGACAGAAGCGATGGACAGCAAGAACAATATGAGGAAGATGATTGTATATTTTGTAATGCTTGCAAAATTCGGCTTTTTCATTTTGGCAACGGATTTGTTAGCTATAGTTATGTAAAATAATATAGTAAAAAAGTGCAAAAGTCTAGTTTTTGTTGAAGATTTTGAACAAAGGGGTTTATAATGGTCTTAATGAATGCGAATGTTGACTACAACGTAATTATTGTTGGCGCTGGACCCGGCGGAATTTTTTCTGCCTATGAACTTGTCAAAAACAACCCCAGGCTAAAAATTGCCGTGTTTGAAGAAGGCGGGCCTCTAAAAAACCGTCACTGTCCAATTGACGGCTACAAGGTAAAGTCATGCATAAAGTGCAAGACCTGTTCAATAATGAGCGGTTTTGGCGGTGCTGGTGCCTTTTCCGACGGCAAGTACAACATTACGAACGATTTTGGCGGTACCCTTTACGAACATATTGGCCGCCAGAAAGCCCTGGATCTTATGAATTATGTTGACAGCATAAACGTAAGCCATGGCGGTCAGAATACAAAGATGTATTCAACCGGTGCCACAAAATTCAAAAAAATATGCCTGCAAAACGGCCTAAAGCTTTTGGATGCCTCCGTGCGCCATCTTGGAACGGACATAAACTATGTAGTTCTTGAAAATCTTTATGATGAACTAAAGGACAAGGTTGAATTCCATTTTTACACCCCCGTGCGCAAAATAGAGCACAACGAGGACTATGGGCTTACCGTAAGCTGGGAGAATGGAAGCGCAACCTGCTCCGACTGCATTGTGTCTGTTGGCAGAAGCGGCAGCAAATGGCTTGGCAAGGTTTGCGAGGAGCTTAACCTTCCTACAAAGTCCAACCGCGTGGATCTTGGCGTTAGGGTTGAACTTCCGGCCCTTGTATTTTCACATTTGACCGATGAACTTTACGAAAGCAAGATTGTCTACAGAACGTCAAAATTTGAAGACCGGGTGCGCACTTTCTGCATGAACCCCAACGGCATGGTTGTAAACGAAAACACTAACGGAATCATAACCGTAAACGGCCACAGTTTTGAAGACCCTTCCAAAAAGACCGAAAACACAAATTTTGCCCTTCTTGTTTCCCAAAATTTTACCGAACCATTCAAAAATTCAAATGAATACGGTGAAAGCATAGCCCGCTTGAGCAATATGCTGGGAGGAGGGGTAATCCTGCAGCGTTTTGGCGACCTTGCCCGCGGAAGAAGGAGCAATGCTGAGCGCATGAAGGAAAGCATGGTAACGCCAACCCTAAAGGCTAGCCCTGGAGACCTGAGCCTTGTCCTTCCAAAGCGTATCTTGGACGGAATAATAGAGATGATTTATGCCCTGGACAAGATTGCCCCTGGAACTGCCGGTGACGATACCCTGCTTTACGGTGTGGAAGTCAAATTCTACAACATGGAAGTGGAACTGGACGAGCACCTTGAGACAAAATACCGGGGTCTTTATATAATAGGCGACGGTTCTGGCGTAACGCACTCACTTTCACATGCTTCGGCAAGCGGGGTCTATGTTGCCCGCCGTATATGTGCCGCTGAATGAAGTTGAAAAAAAGTTGTATATCGTAGTATAATCATAGCAGCTAGAGCTGATGGAGGATATATGGAAAATTCAAATGATGAACTGGTTTTGGCTCCGGCAATAAACTTGAATGGCAAGCGCATTTTAGTTGTTGACGACAACAAAATCAATATGGAAGTTATGGCTGGTTTGCTTAAGGAACTGGGCTACGAAGTTGACACGGCTTCCAGCGGGGATGAATGCCTTAAAAAGTTCTCGGAAAGCGAAGACGGAACTTACGGTCTAATTTTTATGGACCTGCACATGCCCGGCACAGACGGTTTGGCGGCATCAAAGCTTATCCGCAACATGCCGCGCAGGGATGCCAAATTTGTTAACATATCTGCCCTTACAGTAGACGACAGCGAAGACATTCTTGAGCAGTGTGCCGTTGCAGGAATGGACAGCTATATTCTAAAGCCTGCAACAAAGGAATCTGTTAGCCTTTTGATTAACGGCGGAAATCCATTGGAAAAGAAAATTTAATAAACAAAAATAAAATAGGAGAATAAAATGTTTAATCAGGTTCTTGATTTTCTGGACAACAGCACATGGGGTGTCTGGGGAATCCCAACTATGGTCATCATCTTGGGAACTGGCCTCTTGCTTACAATTTGCTTGAGAGGACTCCAGTTTAGAAGGCTTGGCTATGCGCTCAGGACTATGTTCCGTAAGCCGGACGGAGAAAAGGGAGAGGTTTCTTCTTTTGGTGCCTTGTGTACGGCTCTTTCCGCAACAATTGGTACAGGTAATATCGTAGGCGTTGCAACGGCTTTGGTTGCCGGTGGTCCTGGAGCCTTGTTCTGGATGTGGGTTGCAGCCCTGCTTGGTATGGCAACAAAATATGCTGAATGTCTTGTTGCAATCCATTACCGCGAGCAGAAGAGCGACGGCCACATTTTGGGCGGTGCCTTCTATGCCATAGAAAAGGGTATGGGCAAGAACTGGAAGTGGCTTGCTATCCTCTTTGCCCTTTTTGGTACTCTGGTAGGCCTTTTTGGAATTGGAACATTCAGCCAGGTGAACAGCATTTCCAGCGCAATAAACACCTTCTTTGACAGCGAGGGAAAAAACATTGCCTTCCGTCTCTTTGGAATAAACTACACCTATGCAACCGTAATTTCTTCTCTTGTGGTTGCTATCTTTGTTGCCCTTATCATCATCGGTGGTCTTAAACGCATTTCCAAGGTTGCAACTTACATAGTTCCTTTTATGGCAGTCCTGTACTTTATCTTTGGAATTATTATCCTTGTAACAAATGCTACAGCCATTCCCGGTGCATTCGTAAAGATTTTCCGCGGAGCATTCGGCCTTGACCAGGTTGCAGGCGGTGCCTTTGGCTTTATGCTTATTGCAATGCAGAAGGGTATTGCCCGCGGTATTTTCTCCAACGAGGCAGGTCTTGGTTCCGCTCCAATTGCGGCTTCTGCGGCACAGGTAAAGGATCCGGTT
>JAILHV010000157.1 GCA_024695625.1 Treponema sp. | reverse complement strand
CGAAGCGAGGGTTTTCCCTCCCCTTAAACCCCTCCCTTTCCCGGCACGGCTTAGGGGTTTCACCCCTAAGAACCCCAATTTTTGACAGATGATTTTTTTTGTGAAACTTTTTTTTGGAAGGTTTAGGGAGAGGCTTTTTGTTTCTTGTTTAAAAACAAATGATTTTTTTTTGGGTAGGTTCCCTTTGACGGGCCGCTTGACGCTGCGCTGCGAGTGCAGGGAACGAATTTTTTTTGTTTTTTACTGAGCAATGTTGTGGTATAGGGGGATGATTGGGAATGACATAGATGGCGGTTGGGGAATGATGTGGATAGGGTTTTGTAAAATATTAAGCTTAGCCCCGATTGGAAGGGCGCGTGTTAAAAAATTGCATCCGTGCAATTTTTTAACCATGAGTTTTCCCGTTGGAAAACTCACTTGCTGTTAAAATAACAAAATAACGCGCCCTCCTTGGCGCTATTTGTTCAACAACCAAGACGGAACCCTGGAAAGCGGGATAAAATACCATCCATGGCATTTTATCCCGTGAGTTTTCTTGCGAAAACTCACCCAGTCTTGTTGCTAACAAATGACGCGGCCTCCATGCCGCTGTTTGTTTGCAATACGGGATAAAATGCTATGGTCTGGCTGCCGGGTAGCGGCAGACACAGTTTACAGATTCAGTGTGCTCCGGAGAATTTTTAAGAAACTAGCGGAGGCCTACCAGTTCTTCCAGGCATTCCTGGGCGGTTGCTTCTTTGTTTAGTACGCGGAAGAGGGCATCGCAGATGGGCAGCTTTAGGTTGTGCTGCTCTGCTATTTGGTGGACGTATTTGCAGGCGATTGCTCCTTCTGGCAGGTAGCCGACTTTTTTTACGTTTGCAATGAGGTCGTCCAGGTCTGTAAAGCGGTTAAGCATGTCTGTCTGGATTATGTCTTGTCCGAACTTTCTGTTGCGGCCGTATTTTGATTTGCAGGTTACGTCCAAGTCTCCGACTCCGCTTATTGAGGTGAAGGTTTGCGGGTGTGTTGCGCCGAGTGCCACTCCGATTTTTTGGATTTCGTTGAGGCCGGCGGCCATGAGCAGGCTTTCTGTGTTGTCTCCAAAGATGGAGCTTGTCTGGGAAAGGGCATCCAGGCTTCCGTAGACTACGGCGACTACGTTTTTTACGGCTGCACAGACTTGTACGCCGATTGTGTCGAATGATGCGTAGGCCAAGAGTCCCTTGCTTGCGCGCAAAAGGTCTCTTACGCGGATTGCGTTGCGGTGGTGGTTACTGGCTGTGATAAGGCCTGTGATTTTTCCCATGGCTACTTCTTCTGCGTGGGAGGGGCCTGCTATGTAGACTGTGGCGTCTTTGTAGCAGTCCGGCAAGGCTTCTTCCATTGTTTCCAGAACGAATTTTGGGCCGCTCTGGGACGGGACGAAGCCTTTTGTTAGGGCGCAGATTATGCTTTTGCCGCTTTTTATGCTTGGCAAGTCTGAAAATTTTGCGATTGTGGGGGCAAGGTAGAGGGATGGGCTACCCATTATGATGAAGTCTTTGTTGTCTGCGACTTTGCGGATGTCGGACGAGGCCTTTAAGGATGGCTCTAGTGCGTATCCCGGCAGGTAGCGTTTGTTTTCGTGTTCATTATTAATAGAAGAAACTACGTCTTCTTCCATTGCCCATACTTCTACGCTATGTCCACCGCGTGCCAAGGAACAAGCCAATGCTGTGCCCCATGCGCCGGCACCTATAACTCCAACAGTTTTGACGTCCATAAAAACCTTCTTAAAAAGAAAATCTGGAATATTATAGCATATGCATTGATAAAAATAAAGGTGTCAATATTGGGCAACATGGAAATCAGTTTTGGGCTCCACTACCAGAAAAATCTTTGGAGGCGGGTCCCAGTGACGGAAAAAATCAAGGAATCCTCCCTAAAGGGTCCCTCCTTGCTTTTTTCCTACGTCCCACCTCCAAAGATTTTCCTGTCCGTTACGCCCAAAACTGATTTCCGGTTGCTTTATATAGAAAAATAATAGGTCCAATTTTTCTGCTGCAAATATAAAACTCAAAGTTTGCCCTAATATTGTAAGGGATGATTTTCTGTTACTTTTGGGGGAAGAAGGGGGAAGGTGGCTGTGCCCAGACTGGATGTGCTGGACACAGTTTTTATATAGGGGTAGCGCCAGATTAGAAGGCGGGGGGGATGAAGTCTATGGCGCAGGTTTCTGGGTAGCCGAACATTAGGTTCATGTTTTGGACGGCCTGGCCGGATGCGCCTTTTACCATGTTGTCAAGGACGCTTACCACTTCCAGCATTTTGCCGCCGTTGACTACGTAAACCTGCATGTCGCAGTAGTTTGAGTAGCGGATTGTTCTGGTTGTTGGGGTGACTCCGGCTGGGAGTACGCGGACGAATGGTTCGTTTTTGTAGGCTTCTGTGTAGATTGCACGGATTGCGCTTGCCATGTCGCCTTCAAATTCTTTGTCTGCCTTTTGCTTTAGGGAAGTGGAGGCCTCGTCTGTGAGCGGGGCATAGATTGTGCTTAGGATTCCGCGGTTCTGGGGCAGAAGGTGGGGGGTAAAGATGACGTTTGTCTTTTTGCCGGCAAGGGTTGTCATGTTGCGCTCAATTTCGCTCTGGTGGCGGTGGGCTCCAATTTTGTAGGCGCTAAAGCTTTCGCCACATTCGCAGAACTGGTTTGCCATTGAGGGGTTGCGGCCGCTTCCTGTAACGCCGCTTTTTGAGTCAACGATGATGCAGTCTGTGTTGACAAGGCCTGCCTTTAGCATTGGAAGCAGTCCCAGGGTTGCGCTTGTAACGTAGCAGCCGGGGTTTCCGATTATGGAGGCTTTCTTGATTTGCTCGCGGTTCATTTCCGGTGAGCCGTAGACGCTTACTTCGTGGGTTTTGGGGAAGCGGTATTCCTTTTTGTACCATGTCTTGAAGGTTTCTTCGTCCATGCCGTAGCGGAAGTCTGCGCTAAGGTCTATGAGCTTTTTGCCGTGTGAAAGGCAGTAGTCTGCATATTCTTCTGCAATGCCGTGGGGGAGTGCGGTAAAGATTATGTCGCTTTTTTCTTTTACTTCGTCTGCTGTTAAGAGCTTTCCGTCGCACTTGCCGTCCATCTGGCCTATAAGGTTCTGGTAAACGCCGTCTATCTGCTGACCTTCGAAGCTTACGCTTGAGCAGAATATCTTTTCTACTCCCGGGTGGCGGAGCAAGATTCTGAAGAGTTCCACGCCTGCATATCCCGTTGAGCCGATAATTCCAACTTTAATCTTTTCCATAAAAACCTCTTTGCCTAATTATAGTTTCTATGCGGGTTTTGTGCAAGAATGAAGTTTATTTTCAAGGGCGGCCCCTTGTCCCCTTAAACCCCTCCCTTTCCCGGCACGGCTTAGGGCTTCCGCCCTAAGAACCCGGATTTTTATTTTGACAAATGCTTTTGGGGGGTAGCTACGGCACTTCGACTGGGCTCGGTGACCGTTCCGCTCCAATGCGGATTTTCAGCCCACAACGCTACGCACTTGCTACCGTTGTGTGCCTTCCGCTGCACACAAAACTGACTTCCTGCCTTTTTTGCATAATAATTATTGAAGATCGGCACTTGGCTTATGCAGGTGTTTTTTTTGTGTTCCCTAAAGTGTGGAAAAATGATATAGTGGAGGAATGAAACAGTTAGTTATTAAAAAGACGGTGTTTTTTTCCGCGGTGCTTGCGGTTGCTCTTACGGGGGCTTTGTTTACTGCTTGCCAGACTTCTAATCCTGAGGTTCCGGCTAATTTGACTGCGCGCGAGATAATTCAGAAGGCGCAAAATGCCTATAACGCAGGCAGGGAAAAGCAGGCTTTGTATTATTACGACACGCTTATTGCCCGCTACGGCATGAATACGGTCACTTATATAGAAGGAAAGTACGAGATTGCCCATATTTACGTAAAGGCAAAGAAGTGGGACAAGGCTCTTCCTGTGCTTAAGGAAATAAAGAATTTGTACGATTCAAGCTTGCCTGGTTCATATCCGGGGGAATACCTTAAGATGGTTGAAAATGATCTTGCCAAGGTTCCCGAAAAATATTTAAAGCAGGAATAGGGCTTTAATGCATACTACTCGGGATTGGAGTACCTTTAGTCCCGCGCAAGCGGGATGAGCGGCGGCTAGTCCGCGAAGTACGGAAAGCCCGTAAAAAATGGCCTCCTTGCCATTTTTTACTATCGTGTTTCTTGCGAAAACACGCCTGTCTTTCTGCAAAGATATGAGTTCCGTCCATGGCGCTTCCTGTTAAGCGCAGTAAAAAATGGTAAGATCTCGACTTAGTCAAGGAATGGATGGCGGAAGGAAAAGTGCTGTCCAAATTCAAAAAAATCCCAATTTTCTCCAAAGTTTTTAAAGTAATTTTAATCTTGTTTTTTTTTAATACTGGTTGTATTATAAGAATAAGATATGAAGAAAGCCTTACTGCTTTTGCAATTTTTGATTCTTTTTATTTGTCAAATATCCGCAAAAACACTGACCGTGAGGGTTGCTTATTATCCGGAAGAGGGTTTTCAGGAGTACGACTCGACGACAGGGCTGTATTCCGGCTATGGCTATGAAATTTTTCTTGTGATAAAGCAATATACGCGCTGGAAATTCAGTTTTATCCGCACGGAAAATTACCAGCGGGCCAGGCAGCTTGTCAGCGAAGGGCAGGCGGACTTGATTTGTTCGGTTCAAAGCGATGCGGCTGCCGATGACGGTTTTGTCTATACCAAGCGTCCTGTCCTTTCTTCCAGGATGATTCTAGTTGCAAACATGCAGAAGAGTTCCTATGCCTACGAGGATTTTGAAAGCTTTAACCGCATTAAGATTGGCATTTTTGCGGAGGAGAAGGAAAGGCCTTTTGTAGAGCGTGAATTGCGGGAATATGCGGATTCTCACGGGTTCGTGCCGGAAATTGTTTCCTATGAAAGGCTTGAAAGCTGTGAGTCTGCCCTGGACTGGGGGCTGATAAATGCCATGTATGTTAACGACATACGAAAGTCCGGTTTTTACAAGATTGCAGACTGCCAGTACCGGGACATGCACATTGCGGTTTCTGCGCTTTCCCCTGA
This sequence comes from Treponema sp., assembly GCA_024695625.1. Classification (GTDB taxonomy): domain Bacteria; phylum Spirochaetota; class Spirochaetia; order Treponematales; family Treponemataceae; genus Treponema_D. The sequence goes on along the minus strand of JAILHV010000157.1, from coordinate 35,344 downwards.
CTGCCAGCAGATTGTTTCTGAGATAGACAAGGCCATAACTTCTATAAACCGTGACATGCCGGATTTTCTTTCGGACATGAAGCACCGCTATTATCCGGCGGACACCTACCGTGAATTTAGGCCGACTGAAAGTGAAAGGGAATACATAAGGAACGCATCCCCCATCCGGGTTGCCTGCACTGTTACATGGTACCCGATAAGCTATTTTAAGGACGGAAAATATTCTGGCCCCCTTGCCGACGTTTACGAAGCCCTTAGCAAGGTTACGGGGCTTAAATTTGAATATGTTCCCTACAAGTCCTATACTTCTGCCCTTTCCGGCATGGTTTACGGGGAGTCTCCGGTGCTTTGCGAGACACCGCTTGATTTTTCATACGCTTCCAAGTACAAGATGAACCTTACCAGTGGCCTTACTGACATTTCCCTGCTGCAGATTAGGGCAAAGAACAGGGTGCCGAGGAATCCGCCTGTTGTTGCGGAGCTTGCTTCAACCTACATTTCCGAGATAGAAAAGAAGATTTACGGTAAGAACGTAACCTACAAGGGCTGTTCTTCCGCCACGGAATGCATGGAGGCTGTGCTTTCCGGTGAGGCGGACTACACCCTGCTCAACAGTTACCAGGCGGCAGCCTACCAGGCAAACGTGCGCTACATAGACATGCAGTATACGGTCATTCCCGAGTACCAGTACACCATTTGCGCTGGTATTAGCAGCCGTGCAGATTCAAGGCTTTTGCCCATAATGTCAAAGGGAATCAGGGCCCTGGGGCAGAACTACATAACAAGCATTTTCCGCCAGAAGCTTAGCCAGGAGTCGGAGACGGACCTTGTTTCCTTCTTCTACAAGAACCCCATGCTGCTCATTGTCTTTATCACACTGATAATGCTGATAGTCCTTGGAATTCCTGCGGCGGCCATATACATCGTGCTGGTAAGGCGTAAGAATTTTGAGCTTATAAAGGCCAACAACGAAAAGATTGACTTTGTGAGCAAGATGAGCCACGACATACGCACCCCGCTTAACGGAATACTTGGCATGGTCTACCTTTCCAAGAAGGAGGACAACCCGGAAAAGACGGACTGCTACCTTGGCAAGATAGAGCTTAGCGGAAACTACCTTCTTTCCATACTGAATGACATACTTGACATAAACAAGCTGGGCAGCAAGAAGATTTCTCTTAATCCGGCGGCATATTCATTCGAGGAATTTGCGGATGAGCTGCACGTTCTCTTTGACCCCCTTTGCCAGAACAAGGACATTTCGTTTACCACGGAATTCCCCAAGCTTGAAAAGAGGATTTTCACGGACAAGATGCGCTTTATGCAGCTTTTTTCCAACCTGGTGTCCAATTCAATCAAGTATACGGACAGGGGCGGAAAGATCCGGGTTTTCTGCAAGAACTACACCCAGGCGGACGATGCCTTTGTATCCGACATTGTGGTTGAGGATTCCGGCATTGGCATGAGCAAGTCCTTCCAGCAGCACATGTTTGAGCCTTTTACCCAGGAGCGCAACACGGCGGCTTCCATGGGAACCGGGCTGGGGCTTGCAATCGTAAAGCAGATTGTTACCCTGATGGGTGGCTTTATCCGTGTGGAAAGCGAGCAGGGCAAGGGGACTTCATTTTTTATAACGCTGGTGCTTCCCCTTGTTGAAATCCAAGATAATGACGGGGCTGGAAAAAGTGACGAAGGTAAGAACAACTTCTCCCTTGAAGGGCGGCACATTCTTGTTTGCGAGGACGACACAATTAATGCGGAAATTACGGCGGAACTCATACGCAGGGGCGGAATGACTGCCGACATTGCAAGAAACGGTAGGGAAGGTGTGGAACTCTTTGCGGAAAGTACGGACGGCTACTACTCTGCAATCCTCATGGACATACGCATGCCGATTATGGACGGATGGGAGGCTACCAGCCAGATACGTGCTCTTGCAAGGGATGATGCATCTTCCGTTCCTATAATCGCACTTTCTGCCGATGCCTTTGTTCAGGAGAGGATGTCAACCGGAAAGACGGGGCTTACCGAGAATTTGCCCAAGCCCATAAACCCCCAGAAGCTTTACGATTCCCTTGCCGAATATATTGGAAACCGGTAAGGGCTGTTGTCAAAAGCTGTGTTCAGCCGTTCTTTTGCATGTAGGAGATGAATTCATTGAAGGGCAGGGGCTTTGAGTAGTAATAACCCTGTATGTAGTTGCAGCCCAGCCTTCTTAGCTCTTCCGCAGTTTCCTGATCCTCACACCCCTCCGCAACTGTCTTCATGTCCAGTAGACGCGCCATCTCCTGGATGCTGTAGAGTATGCGGTGGCCTTTGCGGTCGTGAATGCCGTTTACCAGGCTCATGTCAAGCTTTAGGATGTCAAAGGACATTTTGTTCAGCACGCTAAGGGAAGAATATCCTGTGCCAAAGTCGTCCAGTTCAATTATGAAGCCTGCCGCATGGAGCTTTTCTATAATCGCCGTGATTTGCTCCGGGTTGTCGTGGTAGGCCGATTCTGTAAGCTCCAGGTGAAGCAGGTCGTGTGGTACGGAATATTCGTCTGCAAGCTGTTCTATTACAAGGTCCAGGTCCTTTATGTCAAAGTCGCCCCGCGAGATGTTGATGGAAATGGGGACGACGGGGGTTTTCTTTTTAAGGCATTCGCCTATTGTCCTGCAGACGCTTTCCCACACATAATAGTCCAGCTTTGAGATGAAGCCGTTGTTTTCAAAGACCGGGATAAAGGCACCCGGGTTCATAAAGCCAAACTTGGGGCTGTTCCAGCGGACGAGGGCTTCTGCACCTTCTGTCTTGCCGCTGTCCTTTCCGTGCTTGGGCTGGAAGTAGACTTCAAATTCCCTGTTGGCAATGGCGGTTTCCATGTTGTCTATGATGTTCTGCTCATCTTCCAGTTTCTTCCGCAGCTTTTCGTCGTAAAAGCGGATGATTGCCTTGTACTTGCCCTGAATCGTGTTGAGCGCAAAGTCTGCCTTGTCGTACATGGAGGAAACGCTTTCGCTTTTTTCCGCCTGCTCATATATGCCGAACTTGACTATGAGCGGGTATACCGGGCCTTCCTTGAGTTCCTGAAAAAGCGTGTCGGCAAGCTCTTCGTATTCCCTTTGGCTTCTGTGCCTTACGAGGAGGGCAAAGCGGTCGCCCATAATCCTTCCGATTATCTCCTTTTCCTTAAGTTCATCCTGCAAAAGCATTGCAATCGTGCGCAGGAGGCTGTTTGCGAGTTTCCGTCCGTGGCGCGACTTTATGGTGTTGAATGACTCTATGTTGGTGGCTATAAGGTCAAAGGCAAGGTCCTGGTTGGAGCGCACAATCTGTTCAGCGTATGCAAAGAAGAATTCGGCGGAATAGACGCCTGTCTGCTTGTCCATTGATGTAAGGCTTAGCATGTCGCTGGATTTTCTGAGCCTGATGATGGCTTCCAGTCTGTTTATGATAATAAGCGGGTTGTAGGGCTTGGACACAAAGTCGGATGCCCCCTTCCTGAAAGCCGTTATCTGGTCTTCTTCGGAGGAGCTGGACGTTAGCATCATTACCGGAATGGAACTCAGGCTGCTGTTGCTTTCCATCTCGTGAAGAACATCGTAACCGCTCATGGCCGGCATGTATAGGTCGAGTAGGACTACGGAAATTCTTGAGAGGTTTGCATATAGCTTTTCCAGTCCGCTTTTGCCGTCGGATGCCTCGAGGATATTGTATTTGTCCTTGAGCAGTGATGTTAGTATGCTGCGGTCAATGTCGCTGTCGTCTATAATGAGCAGGGTCTCTTTTGACTTTATGGAATCAAAGAAGAATTCCGGACTGCCCTTTACTCTCATGCAACGCCTTCGGATTTTAATGAATCCATAACGATTTTGTATTCGGCGCACACCTTGTCAAAGTAGTCGTGGACCTTTTCCGAGGGGCTTCCATTCCTAACGTCTTCCGTTAGGGTGGAGGCTGCTTCGTACAAATTCTTAAAGCTTAAGTTTGCGCATATCCCCTTTAGCGTATGGCTTGCACCGAACACCTCGCTCCAATTTTTTTCGTCCATGGCCTTGCAGAGGTTTGCGTATGACTCGTCAGAGGGGAACATTTTTACAAACCTCTCTATAAGACTGTCGCTTCCCAGTCTCTGGATAACGTCTTCGTAACTTCCACCGATGGAATCGTAAAAATTTTTTGAATTCATGCAAATGCCTCCTTTTAGTTAAAGGATATAACAGTAGGCGTAAATTTTCAAGAGAAATATAGTTAAGGACACGGGATTAAAGGTGTTCCAATCCCGCGTGGGTTTGGATGTTACCCTATTCCGCGACACCGCGGGTTTTCAGACGGATTTGACTGGGAGCTGCACCCAAAGCTGATTTCTGGATGGGATTTTCTCCCCCTAGTTCCACAAGCCGTTTTTCTTTTGTTCCTGGATAAAGAAGATTGTGTTCATCCTTATTTCGTCCGGGTCGGTGTTCAAGATGTAGTCGATGACTGCCTCTCCCTTATGCCTTGACTTTTCCAGATACTCGCGGACTTCCTTGTACTGCTGTGCGTTTGATGCAAGTGACCAGCAGGCACTATCCCCGGTAAGGAACTTTACCAAATCCGCTTTTTCGTCATGGTACTTTACCGCATTGTCTATTACAAGGTCCAGGTATTTTGTCTTTCCGCTTGCAAAGTAGGAACCCCAGAACATGTCGTTTATGTTGGGATTTGCTTCGGGGGTTGCGTAAAACTTGTCCAGGTCAAATTCTGCAACCGAATGGAAAAAGTTTGACACGCTCTTGATCTTTAGGGAGTCGATACCTTCCAGTATGCTGGCCTTTAGCTTTTTGTCCCTAAAAAGTTCTGCATAAAAACCGACCAGTGGCATCTGCATGTCTTCCGTAACAAGCTGCCTTTCCCTAAAGAAATTTACGGTAACTTGAACAAGGTTTGGGTTCTTGTCTCTAAAATAATTCATCAGCAAAAAGCCGAATTCTTCTTCCGCAGAGGCACTGTGGCTTTCACCGCCCTGCTGCGCCTGGGCATGGGCTGAAAAGCAAATGCAAAGTATGGCAAAAAAACAGGCAAGTATTTTCTTTTTCATATAAAAGTCTCCCGTTTAAAAGTAACCCAAAACTCCGCAAAAATCAACAGTGCAATGTGGCTACAGATTTAAAGCTTGACAAAAGTACTTCTATAGAAGTATATATAAAATATGCCAAAAATGATTTTGTATCATGGTTCAGAAAAAATAATCTCAAAGCCGGTGTTTGGGGCTGGCAAGGCCTATAATGATTATGGGCTCGGCTTTTACTGCACGCAGAATATAGAACTTGCAAAGGAATGGGCATGTCCAAGTATTAATGACGGATTTTCAAATTGCTATGAACTTAAAACGGACGGGCTAAAGATTTTGGATTTGCAGTCAGAAAAATTCTGTACGCTTCATTGGCTTGCACTTCTTATTGCAAACCGGCGCTTTGACATGGACACTCCCATAATGAGGCAGGGGGCTTATTATCTTAAGACAAATTTTTTGCCTGAGATTTCTAGGTTTGACTTAATCAGAGGGTACAGGGCTGATGATTCCTATTTTTCTTTTGCCCAGGCCTTTCTTTCAAATCAGATTTCGTATGCTCAGCTTCAGAATGCAATGAAGCTTGGAAAGTTGGGCGAACAAATTGTGCTAAAAAGTAAAAAGTCATTCAATTTGATTGAATTTAAAAGGTATGAGATTGCAGAAGGCAAAAAGTATTACGGTTTGCGCTTGAACCGAATGGAAAAAGCAAGGGCTGAATATAAAAAGTCGTTGGAAGATTCTGATATTTCAGGTCTTTTTATTCGTGATTTGATTTTGGGAGATGTAAAAGAAGATGACCCGCGCTTACGATAAATTCTTTCTGCCCGGTGTAATGAAGAAGATGGGCTTTGCTGTTGATTTTGCGGTGAACGGTTGCGGTCTTACGGCTGATTCTTTCTATGATTTTTTTATAGCGTCAAAGGTTGCAAGGGCAATAGAGGAAGGTTCCCCTGTTTTTGTGTGCGGCTGTTCTGGTACAGAGCTTGCGCTGTCGGTTTTTGAGCGCGTTGGTTTTAGCGGCAAGGATGGTGCTTGGGAAGACTTTGTGCGCTTTGACCGGTCGCCTGAATATTGGGCGGGCTGGATTGTTGCATTTTATCAGTGGGAAAGTGGGGTATCGTTTTCAAAAATCAGGGACTATGTTCACTTTTCGCAAATTGTAAATATGTATAATCCTTTGCATGAAGCGCCAAAGGAAAAATTTCTTGATGTAATGAACGGAATTGTAAAAGAAAAAAACATGAATAAGGCAACGAATCTTCATAACCTTAGAAAGGCTTCTGGCCTTACGCAAAAAGAACTTTCGGAACTTGCCGGTGTGAACCTGCGTACCCTGCAGCAGTATGAGATTGGCCTAAAAGACATAAACAAGGCAAGTGGCAATACAATAAATTCCTTGGCTCTGGCCCTGCACTGCAATTTTTACGATGTAATGGAAGTTGATCTTTAGCAAAAATACTCTGCGTACTGTTGATTTTCTAACAGAGTGTAGGACTGGCGGGTTTTTTAGCTAAGGAAAAAATGCTATACTTTCCGCATGACAGAGATTGAACTTAAAGCCCGCGTAAAAGACAGGGCAGGGCTTGAAAAAAGGCTGAATCAATTTGCCCGCTTTGTTCAGCATGTTATAAGGGACGACACGTATTACGGCTTGTCCGTGGAGACGCGATGCAAGCTTAGGTTGCGCAGGGAAAGCGTGATTTCCGGCGGTAAAAGCGATTCCAAGACATTCGTTACATACAAGCGAAAGGAAATGCGTACCCTGCCGGACGGAAGCAGTTCTGAAGTGAACGACGAAAAGGAAACTGTCATTCAGGATGCTGATGTGCTGGAAGCTTTTTTGAGGGACAGCGGTTTTTTGGTTACGCTAAGAAAGCACAAGAACGTAAAGGACTGGGAGCTTGTACTTGCTGCCGATGCCTTTCCCAAAGAAGCCGGCATTAGTCAGGAACTTACCGCTAGCTTTGAGCTTTGCAATGTTCCCCCGCTGGGCGACTTCCTTGAAATAGAGATTCTTTCCCCTTCGGACAATCCTGCAATCCTTGATGTGATTCAAAAAAAATTGCACGAGCTTCTTGCCCTGGCAGGAATAGGAGAAGACCAGATAGAGAACCGCTACTACAGTGAGCTTTTGCGGGAAGCTGCCTCGCGTTGATTATTATCAATTTTTATAGTATCATAAGCCGTTTTATCAGATACTTAAGGAGAACATTTTGTTCAACAGACGGTTATACAAAAAGAATGCGCTGGAATGCCTGAATGGTAAGCGTCATATTGCGGCACTCGTTAGCCTGGTGGCACTGGGCGCGATGTTTTTGCTGGACGCTGGCTCCATGGGCAAGTCAATACAGTTGATTGGTCCCCAGCTTACATTGATTTTGGACGCAAGAAAGATGAATTTTATCGTTCTTGCCGTATTGTGTTTTGTCCTTGGAACAATCGGAATTGCTGAGGCGGGGTTCTATCTCTTTGCAGTCACCAAACCGGCGGAAAAGATTTCCTTTTCTGTCTTTATGGACGGATTCTCGCAGTGCATAAGGGGCTTCCTTGCCTTTGCATGGAAGTGGCTTTGGATTGTACTGTGGGGCTTCCTTTGCATTATCCCCGGAATTGTCAAGTATTTTGCCTATTCCCAGCTTTTTTACATACTTGGCGACTATCCCGAGCTGAGCGTTACGCAGGCACTTTCCGTGAGCAAGGAAATAACCAAGGGTCATAAGGCGGATTTGTTCTGGATGCGCCTTTCATTTATACTTTGGGACATCATTTCCATTCCAACCTTGTTCATCCTTCAGCTTTGGGTGCGTCCCTACAAGCAGGCGGCCTTTGCACTTGCATACCGTTCACTTATGGAAAAAGCGATAAAGGCCGGAGCGATAACTGCAGAAGACCTGGGGCAGAATAATATAAAAGAGGAGTTTTAATCATGGAAAATAGAAATAATGGAAAGGTAGTCTTTGCCGTAGTCGTAGCTCTTTCTGTAATAGTGGGGCTTTTTCAGATTTCCGCCAAAAAGGATGAAGCGGCCTCTGAGCATGCAAAGGCTTTTTCTGCAAAAAAATCTTCAAGGACCGGCAGTTTTTTTGACATGCTGAACAAAAAGAACCTGAAGGAAAAATGGGTTCACGAGGATGGTGAAAGCTACATTGCACGTCTTGTGGTCAGCGGCGTGATAGAAGACGAAAACAAAACCTACAACCAGCAGTGGATTCTGGACACGATAAGTGAACTTAAGGAAGACGATGACAACAAGGCAATCGCGCTTTTTATCGATTCCCCCGGCGGCGGTGTTTACCAGGCGGACGAGGTTTACCTTGCACTCCTTGACTATTCTGCAAGCGGAAAGCCTGTCTACGCCTACATGGGGCCTCTTGCGGCAAGCGGCGGCTATTACATTTCCTGCGGTGCAAAGTATGTTATGGCAAACCGCAACACTTTGACAGGTAGCATAGGCGTTCTTGCGGGGCAGTTTGTTGACGCTACGGGCCTTTTGGATAAGATGGGAATTAAGTCAGAGACGATTCACGCGGGCAAGAACAAGAACATGGGAAGCTTTAACGAGCCTGTTACCGATGAGCAGAGGAAAATCATGCAGGCGGTTGCAGATGAATGCTACGAGCAGTTTGTGCAGATTGTTTCCAAGGCGCGCGGAATTCCTGTTTCTTCCGTAAAGAACTTGGCGGACGGTCGCATTTATACGGCAAGGCAGGCCAAGGAAGCATCCCTTATAGACGCAATCGGTTCTTTCGAAGATCTTGTTGCCTATATGTCTAAAACGGAATTCTCCGGTGAGGAATATTCAGTGGAAGATTTTGAGTACGAGCAGGAGTCAACTTTCTACGATTATCTTACCGGCATGGCAGGTGCGCTGAAAGGCTCAAGCGTAATCTCTGCACTAGGACTTCCTCCTCAGGCAGAAAGCGCGATTACCCGCACCGTTCCCTATCCGGCTTATTTTTATGACGGAATGCTTGGAAACTAGGAAGTGGTTGTAAAGCCACGCTGGGCTAAGTGAATGTTTGGGCGGTGTTTTTTACTTTTCTGGACCGGCTTTTTACCGCTAGCCCGCTTTGCAGGGTTCCGTGGGGCCCTTCCCACTCCATTGCTGGGGTTCGGCCCTTCGACTGTGCTCAGGGACCTCTCCTCCAGCAACGGCTGCGCCGCCCTTCCAATCGGGGGTAGGCTTTGTTTGAATTAAGAGAAGTTTTTTTTGCTAACTAATCGTCAAGAGATGCTATGGTAGAAGAAAGTTCCGGCAGGTTAAGCGGCTTGCGGAAGAATTTTAGGATGCCAAGCTCCATGCATTCCTTTTCCGTTTCCGGGTCATCCATTGCAGTAACAACTATGATAGACGGCTTTCCGAATGCCTCGCTTTCCCTTATGTGGCGGCAGAGTTTTTTTCCGTCAATACCGGGCAGGTCAAGGTCCAGAATAATGCATTTTGGCTGCTTTGCAACCATCTGGGAACCGGCTTCAAAACCGTCAAAGGCCTGTAGAATCTGAATGGACTCATCCTGAGCCTTAAGGAATTTGGCAATAACATCGTTCAGGGCACGGTCATCATCAACAACAAGGACTGTTTTTGGAGTTACTACGGACTTTTTGTTGCAGCAGTCCAGAAGGTCGGAGGGGATGCGCATGTTGCGCTTTTCCATGAATTCAACCAGGTCTTCTGGATATACGCGGAACTGTCCGCCTGGTGTTTTAAATGCCTTTAGATAATTGTTGTGAATCCAGTTGATAGCCGTTTGATTTACAACCCCGCAAATATTTGCAACTTCCAAAGCGGAGAAAACAATAGGCTTATCTCTCATTTTTACCGTTTTTGCCATCTTTTTCCCTTACCATTACTATATCACATAAAATTGAAAAAATAAAGGTTTTAGTAATTTTTTATGAAAAAAATATTTCTGCGCGAACCTTCAGCTTGAAGCCAAAACTTTTTTTATCTGCTGGCCGGAAAATCCCAGCCTTTGCAGGGAAGAATAGATTTTTGACGGATCCTTCTGAACCCTCAGGCACTTTTTGTATGCACGCTTGCAAAGTTCGCTTTCGCTGTGGTCGCTAAAGAATTCATCAAGGGCGGTCTTTGCGTCTTCCTTGGAAATGCCCCTCTTAAGAAGCTCACCTTCCAGCTTACGGCGGCCTTCGGCATGGGTAATGTAGCGGCTTCTTAGCCAGGCTCCGGCAAAACGGACGTCGTCCAGTGCACCTGTCCTTTGCAGAAAATCCAAACTTTTTTCTATTGAATCTTTGTCTATTCCCTTGCGCAAAAGCTTCTGCTTTAGCATAAAGCGGCAATGCTCTGCCCTTGCAAGGTAGACAAGAGCTGCACGCTCGGCGGAAAAGACCAATGCCGCAGAAAGAATGTCGGCACTTTCTTCCTCGTTAAATACACCCTGCATTCCCGGCTTAAGGCTTTGCACATCCGCAAAAAGGGAATCTGCCCCGCCAAGGCCACCTTCTACAGGCAAAAGCCTTTCTTTGGAAAGGCATGTAAGGTATTCGTCGCGTAAAAAAAAGGCAGACCCTGAGTCGGGCGTAATTTCGTACACCCCGGCCAAAGTCTGCTTTATTCCAAGTATTACCAAAACAGTATAAAGCTTAGCGCTTGCTGAACTGGAATCTTCTACGTGCACCGCGCTGGCCGTACTTCTTGCGTTCAACCATACGTGGGTCACGGGTAAGATAACCGTTAGCCTTAAGGGCTGAGCGGCTGTTGGGGTCTACCTGTGTGAGTGCGCGGGAAAGGCCGTGGAGACATGCACCAGCCTGGCCGTTGAGACCGCCACCGTAAACATTGATAAGAATGTCAAACTTGTTGTCGTTGCTTGTTACCAGGAGCGGCTGGCGAACCATGCGCACCTGAGCTTCTGTTGCAAAGTATTCTTTGAGCTCTTTGCCGTTTACAACAATTTTTCCGCTGCCTTCACGCAAAAAAACGCGAGCCACAGCAGTCTTTCTTCTTCCTGTACCGATTGCTATATTTCTGATTCCTGCCATAATTGACTCCTAATTAAACTTCCAGCGGTTTTGGATTCTGAGCTGTATGCGGGTGGTTTGGACCAGCATAAATCTTCAAGTTGCCAATAATCTGGCGTCCAAGACGGTTGTGAGGAATCATACCCCAGATTGTTCTTCTGAGGGGCTCTTCCGGACGGCGGGCAAGAAGTGAACCAAAGGATTCAGACTTGAGTCCACCAACATAACCTGTGTAGTGGCGGTAAAGCTTGTCTGTTTCCTTGTTGCCAGTTACCTGAATCTTGTCGGCATTGATGATTACAACAAAGTCGCCACAGATTGTGTTTGGTGTAAATGTGGGCTTGTTCTTTCCACGGAGTACGCTTGCTGCCTTAGCTGCAACACGACCAAGAGTCTTTCCTGATGCATCGATGATGTACCAGTCGTTCTTTGTTTCGCCTTTTTTAGCAAAAATAGTTCTCATTTATAAAACCTACCAAGTAAAACTTTGTATTTAAAGGGTTTGCATCATTCCTTTAAATAGAAATGAACAATAGCGGTTGTTCATTTAGTATACGGGGTAATATACAATAGCATAAAGAGCAAATGTTAGTCAAGCAGTCAGTCTATTTTTGTCGTTGCCTACTTTTCCTGCTGGAGTTTCTGCTGCTTTTCGGCTTTTTCGGCGGCAAGTTCTTCTTTTTTGGCTTCCTTTTTGTCCTTTATGTCTGCAAGACCGATTAAGACGGCAATTAGACCGATGAAGGCTGCAAAAACCGGGGCTGCTCCCTTGAGAAAGGCGATTACAAAGCTGCCCCATGCAAGCCCCAGTCCTGCGGGAAGACAGGCGAACACGCAAAATGCGATTAACAAAATTCCTACTATTAAAGATACCATTTTTTCCTCCAAGTGCTACTTTTAATAAATTATGTCGAAAAGAGGATTAAAATTCAAGCGTAGAGTGGCTTTCTTTTTTGAAGGAGGGGAAAAGGTGTACAGACCCTGAAACAAGTTCAGGGTGACGGACTTCGTTTAGGGTGACGGACTTCGTTTAGGGTGGCGGACTCGTTTAAAGGTGACGGGATGCGTTCTGGGGGTGTTTTTTGCACCAGCCTACGCCGCCGTGGAACCCCGGAGTTGCCGCGAAGCGGCAATGAGCGTTAGCGAAGGGTGGAAGGGCGGTGACGATTGGCATGACGGCCGGTTATAGCAAAAGAATAGATGGTAGAGCCGTTAAAAGTACCGTCCATAAGAGTAGGGTATAAAAAAAATCCCCGCAGGAATTGCGGCAGGTGTGAAGTGTGCCGGTTCCTTGCGGGGGAAGTGTTTTATGCGGGTTTTATTCTATATTAATTAACTGTGACGCCTGTTTGTTCAAAAGTAAGGCGGGCTTCATCATCAACATAGTAGATTCTGTTGCTTCCATTGTAGTACATTTTCGCGTTTCCCTCTCCAGGAATCGCTAACGTTAGCTCGCCATCATTATTGGTGTAGGTGAAATTCACTGTTTCTACTCCATCTTCACCTGGAAAAGCGGCAGTACCGCTGCCACCATTAGCAAAGGTAAAAGTGGCTTCTCCGTCCGAGAAAGAGCCAGTAAGGCCTGTGCCGCTTGTGCGTATAAAAGCGCGACTCCTATATAAGTGTCCATCGTATTTGATGATTAGATAATCTTTTTCTTTGGAACTTTGAAAACTGGATGGGTTGCTGGATTTGTAGCATTTGCCGTTGAGGAAGCCAAGGTATTTTGTTCCGTCATCCTCGTAAGAGAAAACCTTGTTGTTGAGGTCATCGCTGCTGTAGCTAAGTCCCTGGACGGCACCGTCTGTGAATGAAGTGCCTCCGCTTGAACCGCCTGCTGCCAAGCTTGCTACGTCGTCGTCTGATGAAGAGCTAGAACCGCCTGAGCATGATGCAAAGTTGAATGCAAGGGCAAGGGCTGCTGCTGCCAATGCAATTGTTGCTAATTTTTTCATTGTAATCTCCTTGGTTAAAATAGTTTTAACCTAAAAGTACTATACAAAAAAAAAGTGCCGCGTCAAGGGGCGGGGGAAAGGTGTACAGACCCTGAAACAAGTTCAGGGTGACGGACTTCGTTAGGGTGATGGGATATGTTCAGGGGATGTTTTTTGCACCAGCCTACGCCGCCGTGGAGGGGCGGGCGCAAAAAAAAATCCCCGCAGGAAGAGCAGCAGATGAGCCGTTTCCTTGCGGGGTATTGTTTTAGGCGGGATGTTTACCTGACTAGTTCTGAATAATTGTTTACAAATATGAGTTCGTTCTGAGAATCAATGGTGGTGAGGTATGTGCCATCATAGAATACTTTTGATGTGAAAGTTTCACCATCTGGAGTATAAAGGGTCAGGTCTATTACACCAGATACGTTCCTGAAATATCCAGGGAGAGTAAAAGTCTCACCATCTTCCTCCATGCTAGCTGTAAAAGTTCCGTCACTTTTAAAGGTCATGGTCATCTCGTGATCCGCAGATCTAAATGTTGCAAACAAGCCAGATCCGCTTATACGCTCAAACTCATCGTCACCTGCTTCACGGTAGAATTTTCCGCCGTAACCGATAATATCAGGATCGTCATCATCTTGGTTGTTAGAGGGGGTGACATTCTGGTTGCTGGATTCATAGCAGTTGCCATTATAGAAGAGATAGTATTTTGTCTTGGTTTCGCCATCATCATCGTAGACTCTTTTGAAGATCTTGTTATTAAGTTCAGAGTCGTCGTAGTCAAGTAGTGTAATAGCACTGCTTGCACCGGCGGCATCGCTTGCGGGACCTGAGCCGTAAGGTGAAGTTGCGGGGAGGCCGCTGCTGCTACCGGATGATGATCCGCCACCTGATGATCCGCCAGAACATGATGCAAGGGTGAAAGCAAGGCTAAGAGCTGCTACTGTTAAAGCAATTGTTGCTATTTTTTTCATTGTAATCTCCTTGGTTAAGATAGTTTTAACCTAAAAGTACTATACAAAAAAAAAGTGCCGCGTCAAGGGGCGAGGAAAAGGTGTACAGACCCTGAAACAAGTTCAGGGTGACGGACTGCATTCAGGGTGACGGACTTCGTTAGGGTGATGGGATATGTTCAGGGGATGTTTTTTGCACCAGCCTACGCCGCCGTGGAGGGGCGGGCGAAAGCCCGTTCCGTAGGAATGGAGGGGGTTGGGGCCCCCGGAACCCCGGAAGGGCGGTGACGAGTTGGCATGACGGCCGGTTATAGCAAAAGGGTGGATGGTAGAGCTGTTAAAGGCATCGTCCAGAAAACTATACAAACATGGGGAGGCTTATACAGACCCTGAAACGAGTTCAGGGTGACAGGCTTCGTTTTGGGTGATGGACTGCGTTTTGGGTGGCGGTTCTTTCAAAAAACGGGGGGCTTGGTTGAAAAAAAATTGAATTTGTGGTAGGATAAGGGTATGAACGTTGAAACGATTGTTAAAAACACGGACATTTCTTTGAGGATGGAAGGGCTTGTGCTGACAGATGACGAGCAGCTTTCTATAAAAAAATGCCTTGAAGGTAAAAAAGATTTTTCGGACGCGGTGGCTGACATTGTAAAGCAGTATTCAAAGCCGGTTCGGGCTTATGCTTAAAGACGGATACGAGTATACTGTAGACGACTATTACTGCTACCCCGGAACTTCCGTTCTAAAAAACAAGCTGAATATAACTAATGCCCAGGAGCTTGAGGAAGCCGAGCGAAAGATAACTTCGCTTAGGTATGCCCAGGCTCTCCAGTCGGGGATTCAGGGCAACTTTGACTTTAACCACCTAAAAAAAATCCATTATTTTCTTTTTAGCGACATTTATGAGTGGGCGGGGAAGAACCGCATTGTGAATATTTCTAAGGAAGATATGTTCTGCAATGCGATTTACATTTCCGACCAGGCGGAGGAGCTTTTTGGCAGGCTTAAATCTGAAAACTATTTAAAGAATTGCCTTACAAAGAGCGACACCGCTGAGCGGCTTGCCTACTATCTTAGCGAGATTAACGCCATTCATCCTTTCCGCGAGGGTAACGGCCGCACGCAAAGGCTTTTTATAACTTTTCTTGCGAGGAATCTGGGCTGGGAGCTGGACTTTTCTGCTTTTAGCCCGGCTGAACTGCTTAGCGCAAGCATAGAATCCTTTAGCGGAAGCCTTACTCCCCTGCAAAATTTAATTTTTTCTTCTATTAAAATTGCAAATGTATGATATAATGTTTGTGTCGTAATTTGTTTGAATAATCTGTTTGCAGAATATGCCTGCGGGTCCCAGTTACGGAAAAAACAAAACGGAATCCCCCGCCGTTTATCTATATACGAGGTGTCAGGCCTTTTGGGCGGGTTCCCCTTTTTGTTTTTTCCTACGTCCCACAGTCATATTCTGCAAACAGATTTCCATAGTTCATACGGGAGGAGGTGACTATGATTGGTGCAATTATTGGCGACATTGCCGGCAGTGCTTTTGAATTCAACAACTACAAGTTTAAGGATTTTGAAATCTTTGGGCTTGACCACCGACCTACGGACGACAGCCTTATGACTATTGCGGTTGCCGTTGCAATTTTGCGCTGGAAGCGGCAGACGGAAAAGGGCAGGGAAACAAACCTCTTTACGGAAACAGTCAGTGCCATGAGGAAGCTTGGCCGCGAGTACCCGGAATTTATGAGTGAATACGGGCACGGCTTTAGGGCTTGGCTTACCAGTGCGGAACCTGCACCTTACAACAGCTGCGGAAACGGTGCCGCCATGAGGATAAGCCCGGTTGGTTTTGCGGCAAAAGACATAGAGGATGCAAAAAAACTTTCATACGAGATAACGCGTACCACCCACAATCACCCCGAGGGAATAAAGGGGGCGGAGGCTGTTGCTGTCTGCATTGTCCTTGCAAAGCAGGGTAAGTCAAAGGAAGAAATCCGTGACTATGTGGAAAAGAACTACTACAAGCTTGACTTTACGATTGACCAGATTCGTCCAAGCTACGGTTTTGGTGCGCTTTGCCAGGACACGGTTCCCCAGGCAATAGAGGCTTTCCTTGAATCAGCTGATTTTGAGGATGCAATTAGGACTGCGGTTTCTCTTGGCGGAGACAGCGACACTTTGGCCTGCATTACCGGTGCGATTGCGGAGGCTTTCTACGGTGTGCCTGACACGATGAGGGCTAAGGCGATAGATATTCTGGATGACGATGAACTTGCCGACATGATTAACATGTTTGAAGAGGAGTACCAGAGCTAGTTGTTGCAGAAGGTAAGTGCTTAAGATAGGGAATGTAATATAGTAAAACAATGTGCGGAAGCACTGTAATGGAGGCAGGGTTCGTGGCAAAAAAGCATTTGTGCGGTGCGACCGAAGGGAGTCAGATACCAAATACCGCACACCATGCTTTTTTGACACGGTTCCTGCCGGGAATGGAAGTGCTTCCACATTTGGATTAATTTTTGTTAAGTCTCAATTAGGATTGCACTTACCTTCTACACTCTAAGTGCCTTTGATTGACAAAATTACTCTGCGGATATACTATCTGCTGTATATGAAAAAAGTTTGCAGTGCTTTGTTTTTTCTTTTGAGCCTGTTTTTATTCAGCGGCTGCTTTACAATGATGTACCACGATGAAGTTGTGGAGCATGGGGCGAATGAGTACATTGAAAAGCCTTTTTCTGACGACAACAGGTTGGGGCACTATATAGGATGCCAGGATTACAATGGTGCTTTTTACGATGTCTTTGTCTTTAAGAATCTTATAGAAACAGGCAAGGACAGGTACGTAAAAATATGTCTTCCCCACAAGGATGAAGAGTGGCACGAGGACAAGGAATATTCAGAGAGGTTTATTGTTCCTGTTAGTGAACTGAGCCGCTACAAGTGGTCCAATAGAGGTCCCCAGCTATATGATTATGAGGCTGACGAGTTCAAAATGGCGGAAGGCCTTGAAATTCTTGAAGCCAGCGCGGAGGATTTTTCTGGGGAAAAGAGCCTTGCCAACTGCTTGGTTGCGGTTTCAGCCCGGCAGAAGGGAAAGGTTCTCTTTTTGCGGTGCGACTACAATTCACCCATGAAGAACAAGTACAGCTTTGCCTTTTTTATTCCGTCAAAAAGCGTGATGGATTTTTACGGAAAAGGAAAGCCCTTCCCATCCTACATTTTCTCTTATCTTGGCTACCCTGGCCCAATAGCGGCGGACGTGGTTACGTCTCCCTTCCAGATTTTTATTATGTGGTTTGTGTTTAGGGATTTTAATCTTGGCGGGTGAAGGGGCTGTTATTACTTTACCTGCTCAAGTTTTATGCCTTTGCCAAATTTTTCCAGGACTTCTTTTAGCTTGGGAACAAAGTTGCGGTCAAAGATGTAGGTTGCCTTTGCTAAAACTGCGCCGTCGTCGTAGCGGAGGAAGCAGACTGCAACGGGATAGGCATTCTGGAATTCAAAGATGTAGATGCAGTCTGACTTTAGCTTCTTACTTACAAAGGCTTTTTCGCTTTCCAAAAGGCTTGCCACCGCAAGTTCTGTTGAACCAACCCTGGCGTTCCAGCTTGCGGGAATTGCACTTACAAAACGCTTGTTCATTTCTTCTTTTAGCGGGGCTGAATAGAAGTCTTCTTCCGGATTTTTCCAAGTGCCGGATAAGTCCATTCTGTTAAAGAGGAAGGTGCCAAAGTTGTAGAAGTCTCCGCTCATGCAATATACCGCGCTTGCTTTTGATACGTTACCCGATGCGATTTCTTTCATTTTTTCTGCGATGCCACCGTTGCCGTTTGTCATTAGATTAAGGAATGATTGGTTTCCTGCTTTTTCCTTCATTAGCGAGATTAGGGAAAGGCCGTGTTCTATAAGCGTCTTTGGCTTTTTGCTCTTGGCTTTTGCGCCACAGGCTATGCAAAGGATTGTTAAAAGAATTGTTGCTGTAAGGATTGATTTTTTCATCGGCAATATTATAGCGGATTAACGGCAAGATATAAAGGGGGATTTTTGCTTTGGGGGTGGGGGTGTTTTGCCGGTGGTTCGACAGGCTCACCAACCGTGGTTCGGCGGGCCGCTGGAAGCTTCGCTGCGGAGCACCAACCGTATATTTTGTATTGGGACAGACCCTGAATCAAGTTCAGGGTGACGGTGGTTTGACAGGCTTACCAACCGGGGGGCGTTGCGGGGCTTTGCAAAGGGATTGCCCCGCAGAGGGGGTAGAACGCAACGAAGTGCGGGCGTAGGGGGGACTCGCAGCGTAGCTTCCAGCGGACTTTCCCCCCCCCCTTTTTTTTAATTTAGGCTTGCTGGAAAAGGGTTAGGACTTTGTCCGGGCAGGCCTTGATGCATTCGCCACAGCTGGTGCATTTTGAGTAGTCTACGACAGGAATGCCGGAGCTTACGTCTATGCAGCCTTCGGGGCATTTTTTTGCGCACATTCCGCACTTGAAGCAGCCGGCTGAACAGTCTTTGCGGATTTGCGGCTTGTTGTCGCTTTTATTTGCGCAGACTGCAACCGAGCCTTTTGTGTTTGCGTCAAAGAGGGTAAAGAGCTTTTTGGGGCAAGTTTTTACGCACTTTGCACAACCGGTGCATTTGCTTCTGTCTACGACCGGGAGTCCGTCTTTTCCCATGCTAAGGGCACCAAACTGGCAGGCTTCCACGCAGTCGCCAAGTCCTATGCAGCCAAAGGCACAGAGCTTTGTTCCGTTTGCGGTAAGCTGGGCGGCGGCACAGGTTTTTACGCCGTTGTAGATGCCCTTGCTTTTTGCACATTCATTGGTTCCGTGGCAGGCAAGGAAGGCAACTTTTTTTTGCGCACTTCCACCTGCAACGCCTAATATTTCTGCTATCTTTTTTGCAGTAGCTTCTCCACCGGCAACGCATCCTGTGACCGGGGCCTCGCCCTTTACTACAGCCTGGGCAAAAGCGGCGCATCCTGCATAACCGCAGCCACCGCAGTTTCCACCGGAAAGGAAAGAGATAATCTGTTCAATTTTTGGGTCTACTTTAACAGCAAAAACTTTTTTGAAAAGTCCGAGCAGCACTCCAAGCAGGAGTCCCAATATAGCGGCCACGATGACCGTAGCAATAATAATTTTCATCACAGCCCCCTATTTTATAAGTCCCTTGAATCCAAGGAACGCCATGCTCAAAAGACCGGCTGCCACGTAGAGGATAGGAGTTCCCTTGAATGCCTTTGGAACTTCTGCGGTCTTGAGCTTTGCGCGCACTCCGGACATAATCACCATGCTAAGAAGGAATCCGATTGCGGAACCAAAAGCATATACCAGGCTCTGTCCGTAGTTGTAGTTCTTCTTGATGCAGTTGATTGTAATGCCAAGAACTGCGCAGTTGGTTGTAATGAGCGAGAGGTAGATACCCATTGAAGAATACAAGGCCGGGGCTGATTTTTTAAGGTAGAATTCCACAAGCTGTACAAGGGATGCTATTACCAGGATGAAGATGAGCGTCTGGAGGAATTCAAGCTGGAAGGGAACCATTACCAGGCGGAAGATTGGCCAAGTAACTGCTGTTGCAAGCACGATTACGAATGTGGTTGCAAGACCCATGCCGGTTGCCTTTCCAGTTTCGCTCGTCATTCCAATGAAGGGACAAATTGCAAGGTACTGGATAAAGACAACGTTGTCTATAAGCATTGACTGAATAAAAATCTTTAGGAAATCCATTATTGAACCTCCTTCTGGGCTTTTGCGTTTTTGGCGTTCTGGAATGACTGGTTTATGGCGGCGACGATTCCAAAGACAATGAAGCCTCCGGGTGCGCTGTTCAAGATGCCAATCCTAAAGCTTTCCGGGATAAGTTCCACTTTGAGGGCGGTTCCTGCAAGGAGTGTGCCTGCGCCAAAGAGTTCGCGGATGAGTGATATGGCAACAAGAACGATTGTGTAGCCAATTCCCATTCCAATACCGTCCAATACAGATTCGCCGATTGAATTCTTTGATGCGAATGCTTCCACGCGTCCCATGATGATGCAGTTTACTACGATGAGCGGAAGGAAGACTCCCAATGCATCGTAGAGTGACGTTACGAATGCCTGGAGTACAAGCTGTACGATTGTGGTAAAGGCTGCGATTACTATGATGAATACGGGTAGCCTTATGGAAG
Organism: Treponema sp.; assembly: GCA_024695625.1. GTDB lineage: Bacteria > Spirochaetota > Spirochaetia > Treponematales > Treponemataceae > Treponema_D. The sequence continues at coordinate 15,266 of JAILHV010000157.1, read as the reverse complement.
ACGGAATGCACTTGCGGAAGAGGCTGATTACAAGTTCGCTCATAACAAGAACGAAGGTCATGCCTGCCCCCATGCCAAGTCCGTTAAAAATGCTGGTTGTGATTCCCAGGGAAGAGCACAAGCCTATGTTTAAAATCAAAAGGGGGTTTTCTTTTAGAATGCCTTTTGTGATTATTGCGAGCTTTGAACTCATTTGCCTGCCTCCTTCAAGTACTTGTCGATTACGTCGCAACCTGTCTGCAAAAGGCCTGCCACACCGTTGCTTGTTATGGTGGCACCTGTTATTGCGTCAAAGGTCTGTCCAGCCTTAAAGCCGTCTGCAACCTTCTTGCCGGCAAACTGTTCATAGAAGGTCTTTCCGTTTGCAAGCTTAAAGCTGGGGTCGCTGGCTTTAAGTCCAAAGCCGGGGGAGTCAGTGTTTTCCAGGAAGCGCATTCCGGTAACAATGCCGTCTGTGCTTACGCCGAACATTATTGTAGCGTGGTCGTAGGTAGGGCCAGAAACCTTTGCTACGGCACCGATTACATTTCCCCCCTTCTTTGCAAAGTAGAGGGAATCAATCGGCAGAGAGTCGTCCTTTACCTGCTCAAAGTCGTCTGCGTCTGCAAAAACAGCCCGCATTGCCTCGTTAGCCTTGCGGATGTTGTTCTGCTCTATGACGGGGGCAGTAAAATTGTTTACGAGTGCCAGAACCGTGCATGAAGCCACGGCATAGGCTGCAAGAATAAGCCCCAGTTTTAGCATGGAAAATATGCCTTCATTTTTTGTGCTTGTGTTTGAACTCATTTTGCGCCTCCCGTGTAAACCGCCGCTTTTTTGCCGTAGCCGTACTTGCGGGAAGTTAGTTTGTTAAGGAATGGGGTTACAAAGTTCATGATGAGGATGCTGAACATAACTCCTTCCGGGTAGCCGCCGAATCTTCTGATGAGGAATGTGATGAGTCCGCATCCCGCTCCAAATACAAGGCGTCCTGGTTTTGTAACAGGAGTTGTGGCGTAGTCTGTTGCCATGAATGTTGCGCCAAAGATAAGTCCGCCGGTGCAGAGTGCAAAAATTGTCTGCGTTGCGTCGAAGGAAGTTGAGCAGAATGTGCATACTGCGCAAGTTGCAACCATTGCAAGCGGTGCACGCCAGTCAATAATGCCTGTAACAAGAAGGAATACAAATGAAAGCAGAATGAGTGCTATTGAACCTTCGCCAATACAGCCGGCCCTGTTTCCAAAGAAGTACTGCCAGATTGCATCGCTGTCTGCCACAAAAGAGCCAGCCTTTATCTTGCTGAGCACTGTTGCAGAAGAAACTGCGTCTGCGTTGGAAGGGCCTGTAAGAAGCCAGTTCATTTTGCTAACTTCTGTGGCAGGGTCAAACCAAGCGCTCATTGCTCCTCCAAAGCTAAGGAACATAAAGCCGCGTCCCGTTAAAGCCGGGTTAAAGACGTTGCTTCCAAGTCCGCCAAAAAGTCCCTTTGCAACTACGACTGCAACAGCGTCCCCAACAAGCACCATCCAAGTTGGAACTGTAGAAGGAAGGACAAGGGCAATCAAAACGCCTGTTACCGCTGCGGAAAGATTTTTTACCGCAACCTTCTGCTTTGTAGCTTTCTGGAAAAGGTATTCAAATACAATGCAGCCTGTTACGGATGCAAGGATTGTTATAAAAGCCCTAAGACCAAAAAGGTAGACTCCGTAAACGCATTCAGGCAGCATGGCAATAAGAACCGTGAGCATTATGCGCTGGGTTGTGTCTCCCTTTGTAAAGTGGGGGCTTGAAGATAGGAATATTTCGTTGAATTTTGATGTGGGTTCAGTCGCGCTCATTTTGCCCCTCCTGTTGGCGCTGTGGTTGAAGAAGCGGAATTTGCAGCCGCTTTTGCCCTTTCTTCCGCCATCTGGGTTCTTACGATACCCTTTCCAAGACGGATTCTCTGGACAAGGCGCACGTTTGCAGGACAGACGTAAGAGCAGCATCCGCATTCAATGCAGTCCATAAGGCCGTATTTCTTTGCGTCGCCAATTTCTTCTGCCTTTACCGACTTTACAATCATTACCGGGGTAAGGTGCATGGGGCAGGCGTCTACACAGTGGCCACAGTTGATGCAGGGATCTTCTTCTGTAAGGTAGGTCTCTTCTTTTGTAAGGAAAGTGATTCCGCTTGTACCCTTTGCAACAGGGAACATTGGGCTCTGCATTGCGAATCCCATCATTGGGCCTCCGCTTACAATCTTTGCAACCGCTCCATCCTTTACGTCAAATGTTTGGGGGATAAGGTCTCCAACAAGAGTTCCAACCGGGACGCGGATGTTGCAAGGCTTTTCGCAGGCACCGCCGCTTATGGTAAGGGGACGGTCAATCAGTGGCTTTCCAAGGCGAAAGGCATCGCTTATTGCGCAGACTGTTCCAACGTTGCAGATAACAGCACCTGCATCTGCCGGAAGTCCGCCAGCCTTTACCTCGCGCTTGAGGACTGCTTCCACAATGTTCTTTTCTGCACCCTGGGGGTACTTGGTCTTTACAAGCGCAACCGACATCTTGTCTGAAAGCTTTTGACTAGCAATTTCTTTTTCTAGAAGCGGCTTTATGAATGCCTTGTTGTTTTCCAGAACGATGATTCCCTTTGCGCCAACAATGTTCATGACGATGGAAAAACCGTCAACAACTTTTTTTGTGTCTTCCTGCAAAGTCCTTTCGTCTATGGTAAGGTAGGGCTCACATTCAGCTGCATTCAGGAGAACTGCCTCTATATGTTTTTCCGGGGCAATGTTGAGCTTTACGTGGGTTGGAAAAGATGCTCCACCCATGCCAACTATGCCGGCATCGCGGATTCTTGCAAGGGCCTCTTCTTTTTTGCAGGAGAAGGGGTCAAGGGGAGGCATAAAGTCTGTTTCCATGGAGGAAATGTCTGTTGAATCTGCCTCGATTATTATGCAGGGCACCAAAGAGCTTCCCGTAACAAGGCAATTCTGGATTTTTTTTACTTTGCCCGAAACGGAGGAATGAACTGGAGCGGCCATGAATTTGTCGCTTTTGGCAATGACCTGGCCCCGCTTTACGGTATCGCCGGTCTTTACAAGGGGAGTGTTAGGCGCACCGCCCATAGTTACCGGAATGGTTACCAATTTAGTTGAAGGAAACACATCCGTAACCTTACACTCACGGCTAAGTTCCTTCATCTCGGGAGGGTAAATTCCCCCGTTAAATGTTAGCGTTTTCATGGCAGATATTATACAATATATAGGAAAAAAAAGATAGTGTCATAAAGTTGCAACGGGGGCTTCTGAATTTTTTATGGAGCGTATTTCTCTTTTTACTGTGCCCGGCACTCCGTGTCCGGTCAGTCTCCGTAGCATTTAATCCCGCTTTCCAGGGTTCCGCTTTCGCTCCAGCCTCCTCACTTCGTTGCGGTGGCCGGCTACGCCGCCCTTCCAATCGGGGCTAGGCTTTATCTGTGAACGCTTAAAAAAATGCAATTTTTTTTGCTTAGTCGTCGTCTTTTTCTGGTTGGGTAATAGTAAGGAGAAGCTCTCCGTTACTGCCTGCTCAATTTGTGAATCAGAAAGTTTCCTTTTGCCAAGCAATATCGAGCCATGGATGGCGGCTTAGCATCGTGCAGAATTCCTACGCCCGATTGGAAGGGTGGCGCAGCCAGACCGCCACAGGCGGGCCGGAGCGGTAGCGTAGCCCTGGAAAGCGGGTGACGCGATTGGCTTTCTGTCGAGTTAGCCAAAAGACAGGATGGTAGAACTAAAAAAAGTACCGTCCAGAAAAAGCTGAGAGTTAACCAAGGCTTACCGGGACTGGGCGATTTTACAAAAATGTGTAGCAAATTTTATCTGCATGTGCTATAATTTTCCTTAATCTATAATTTTTATAGAAGTTGGCAATAAAAATTTGATGTTTGATTTGTATTGCTGCAGGTACGGATGCTGTTTTTCCGGAAGATAGAATCTTCTGCTTACTTCCGTGCAAGAGAGGTTTTACTATATGCCAAAAGTTATGTCTTACAAGGCCGGTTCAATAATTTTCTTTGCCGGAGACAAGGACGACAGGATTTTTATTCTTCAGAACGGAAAGGTTGAACTTTCTGCGATTGATATAGTTTCGGAGTTGGAGATTAAGGAGCAGGTTAAGCAGGGGGACTTTTTTGGCGTAAAGAATGCGCTCATCAAGGAGCAGAGGACAGATACGGCCCGTGCTGTTACAGACTGCCAGGTTATTGCCCTTACCCCCCAGGAATTTGAGAAGAGCTTTTCCGCAAACCGGGAAGTTATGCTAAAGATGCTTACCAGTTTTAACCGCTCGCTTCGTTCCCTTCACTACAGCACGGAGACTTTGCTAAAGAAGCGCGATACCGCTGCGACCAGGGAAGACGGCATGTTTGCCATTGCAAAGGCCTATTTTAATTCCGAGCGTTATTTTTCTGCGGTTTACCAGTGCGAAAAACTTTTGCGCGACGTTCATGAGCTTGCCAATAAGGATGCTATTACGGAGCTTTTGGGAGAGGCCCGCGTAAAGGCTTCTTCACAGGCGGAGATGGAGCTTAAGAGCCATTCTTCTGCTTCTTCTTCCGATGATGAAAGCAAGACCATAAAGCAGTTTTCTCTTCCTGTATTTGACCGCTTTACAAAGAAATACAGCGATGGAGACGTAATTATCTCTGAATTTACAAAGTCAAAGTCTTTCTATTTTGTTAAGTCCGGCGAGGTGGCTGTAGAAAAGCTTATCAACGGAAATATGAAGAGGTACGGTATTGTAAAGCCGGGCGAAATCTTTGGCGAGATGGAACTTCTGGAAGAAAGCACAAGGCAGGCCACGGTCGTTGCAAGAGGTTCTGTTTCCTGCCTCAAGTTCAACAAGGACAATTTTAATTCCGTTGTAGTAAATAACCCCATCATTGCCATGAACATGCTGCGCCTGGTCTGCAAGCGCATCTTTGAGCAGAGAAGGGACCTAAAGATTCTTTGCATTAAGGACTGGAGCGTTCGCATTGCAGACGTGTTCCTGAAGTATCTGGAAGTTCAGAAGCCGGTTGGTGCGGACGAGGAAGACCAGAAGCGCACGATAAGCTGCACAATCGAAGACATTGCCCAGGATGCAAACCTTTGCCTTAACGACACCCGCGATGAACTGAACAAATATGTTTCCCGCAACAAAATTGCGATTTACGACGACCGCATCGTAATAAAGAACATAATGGACATGAAGCGTACGGTAGATTCCTACTACGCCAACAAGGAAGAGGAAAAGAAGGTGCAGAAGAAGTAATTTTCCTATAAAAAAAGCCTGTCCCCAATGCGGAGGCAGGCATTTTTTTTTGCTAAGGCGCTCAAATTATTTTTTCCCGGATTATTTTTTTCCAAACAAATCAATGTAGCCCGCAATGAATACCGCTGTAATGATAATCGGGGCAATAAATTTGATGTAGAATTTTATGGCTTTATTGTTGGGGAATTTTACCCCCTTGCCTGTGTTCACTTCTGCAATGAATTTGTCCCAGCCCCAGCCGTACTTCCATGAGCAGAAGAGGATAAAAATCAGCGAGCCAATCGGAAGAAGGTTCTGGCTTACGAGGAAGTCTTCAAAGCCGTCTATGGAAAGTCCCAGGATTCTGACTGTTTTCCAGACATTCATGCCAAGCGCGCATGGTATGGAAAGAATTGTTACCAGCACAAAGTTTACCGCAACAGACTTTTTCCTGGACCAGTTCCACTTGTCCATTGGGAAGGCCACGATGTTTTCAAATACAGCGATTACCGTGGAAAGGGCCGCAAAAGACATAAAGAGGAAGAAGAGTGTGCCGAATATTCTGCCGGGTATTGCACCCATGGAATTGAATACGTTGGGCAGCGAAAGGAAGACAAGTCCCGGGCCAGATGAAGGTTCAACTCCGAATGCGAAACATGCGGGGAAGATAATAAGCCCTGAAAAAATTGCCACGAATGTGTCCAGTCCTATTACGCGCAGGGATTCACCCGTAAGCGAATAGTCCTTTCCGATATATGAACCGAATATTTCCATTGAGCCGATACCAAGGCTAAGCGTAAAGAAAGCCTGTCCCATGGCGGCGTAAAGCAGGGGCCAGATACCGTCTTTCATTGCGTTGCCAAAGTCTGGCATTAGGTACCATTTGTAGCCGCTGGATGCTCCCGGTAAGAAGCCAGAGTAGACTGCAAGCCCAATCATGATTACAAAAAGGGCAGACATCATTATCTTGGTGATTCTTTCTACGCCCTTTTTTAGGCCAAGGAAGCAGGCACCAAAACCAATTATTATTACAAGGGCCATCCAGAAGATAAGCGTACGGGGGTCATCTGTTGTTGCCTTAAAAGTAGCGGCAATCTGTTCGCTCGTCATGCCGGAAAGCTGACCGCTTGACATCTGGTAGAAATACTTAAGGAACCAGCCTGCCACGACCGTATAGAACATCATAAGCAGGTAGTTTCCAACAATGGCAAAGTTTCCGTATATATGCCACTTTTTGCCCTGTGGTTCAAGCTCCTTGAATGCCCTTGCAACACCCCTTCTGGAAGCGCGGCCAATTGCAAATTCTGTAAGCATTACCGGAAGTCCCAGTATGATAAGAAAAACAAGGTATATAAGGACAAAAGAAGCTCCGCCGTATATCCCTGCAATATAGGGAAAGCGCCAAACATTTCCAAGTCCGATTGCACATCCTGCGGAAAGCAAAAGAAAGCCCAACCTTGTGCCTAAAGTTTCTCTGTTTTTTATATCGCTCATAGGGTCAGTCTAGCACATTTTTAAATTATGTTAAAGATTGGTGTTTCTACTTTTAGATTCTTTTGCCGTAATTCTAAATGTAAGCAAGACCATGCTAATCATCAGGGCAACAAAAAATGCCAGGAAGAAGGGCAGTATGACAAAGCTTGTGTGGTTTGCCAAAAATCCAAATAGGGGCGGCATAAAGGTAGAGCCAATGTATGCGCTTGCCATCTGGATTCCTATTATAGCCCCGGAATTTTCCGCGCCAAAGTTTGCCGGTGTTGAATGAATTATACAAGGGTAGATTGGAGCGCAGCCAAAGCCAATGGTAACAAAAGCCGCAAGTGGAAGAATGCTGCTTTGAATGGGAAGCATGAGCGAAAGAACTCCCAGTGACAAAATGCAAGTTCCAAGAATTATCATCCTGCGGTCGCCCAGCTTGTTCATTATAAAGCCGCTCAAAAACCGCCCGGACGTAATGCCAATATAAAAAAGCGATGCAAAACGTGCAGCCCTTTCTGCGGACACACCCCTAAATTCAACAAGGTAGGTGCTTGCCCAACCCATAGAAGTTGCCTCCTGTGCGCAGTAAGCAAAAAAGCCCAAAAGCAAAAATGGTACGCCCTTTATCTTTAGCGCATCCGAAAGCCCCAGAGCCTTTGCGCTTGCAGAAGATTTTTCCCCGCCAACCTTATTCCAAACAGGAAGAGTAGCCAAAAGAATAAGGGCAATTCCAAGCTGAATCAATCCCACGATTCTGTATCCGGCCATCCATGTGGCATTTGTAAGCGACCAGCTCATTATAAAAGGGCTAATTATTGTACCCACTCCCCAAAAGCAGTGCAGCCAGCTCATGTGACGCGAAGTGTAGTGAAGGGCAACATAGTTGTTCAGAGCCGCATCAATTGCGCCGCCGCCAAGACCGTATGGAATTGCAAAAAGAATCAGCATCCAGAATCTGCTGGAAATGGAAAAACCAAGCAGGGCAATGGCAGTAAAGAAAATGCTTACAACCGTAACAATGCGGGTGCTGAATTTCCTGGTCATCCTGTTGGAAAGCAAGCTGGAAATTATCGTCCCCCCGCAGATTGTCATGGTAACAAATCCCATAAAAGAAACGGGAACATCAACGGCTTTGTGAATTACAGGCCAACCCGCACCAAGCAAAGAATCCGGTATTCCAAGACTTATAAAAGCCAAATAAATTAAGGCAAGCAAAAAAGTATACACAGCTCCTCCAGTGCGACCGATTATAGCACAAGCAAAAACAAATCCTCCCAAAAAATAACTTTTTTTGTCAAAAGCCTGTGTTTTTTTTAACCGCCATTACGAACGCTCCGAATGTGAGTTTTGGAATCTATTTTTCTTCTGGACGAATTTTTTATTGCTCTACCATTTTCTTCCTTGGCTAATTCGACCGAACATGCCTCTGCGCCACCCGCTTTCCAGGGCTCCGCTACCGCTCCGGCCCGCCTAAAGGCGGTCTGGCTGCGCCACCCTTCCAATCGGGCGTATGACCCAAGAAAATCCCTCCGTGGATTTTCTTGGGTATTGCAGAAGCCTAAGGCTTCTGCATGTTGCTAAGCCGCGCATCCATGCGCTTGTTATTATTTGGCAAGTAAGAATTACGTTCCCTAGTGTATCAAATAACAAACAACAGTCACCCTGAACTTGATTCAGGGTCTGTACCTACCATGATTGCTGAGCGCAGTCCAAGGCCCGCCATCCATGGCTTAATACTTATTGGCAAGTAAGATGTAAATTAGCCTTGATTTTTTTTTAACAGAATTATAATTTCTTCACTATGAATACAGTAGAAGAAAAAGGCAGTCTTGCCGAAGCGTTTTTTATGAAAGGATTTAACTGTTCCCAAAGTGTTGTTGCCGCCTTTGCCCAGGAGCTGGGGCTTAGCCAGGAACAGGCTGTAAAGATGTCTGCCGGCTTTGGGGCTGGCTTTGGCCGCATGAGGGAAGTCTGCGGTGCTTTTTCCGGAATTGTTTTTGTAATAAGCACTTTATACGGTAACACGGATCCTGCCGGTAAGTCCGCCTTTTACAAAGAGATACAGGATTTGGCTCAGAGCTACCGGGAGCGCAACGGCGGAAATTCCATTGTTTGCAAGGAACTTTTGGGACTAAAAAAAGCCGAGGGAACTTGGCTTGCGGAAAAAAGAACAGATGACTATTACCAAAAGCGCCCCTGCCCAAAGCTAGTAAAACTTGCCGCAGAAATTGCCCAGGAATATATAGAAAGGCATTGATTGTTTTAATTTCTTAATGCAAAACCAGCCTACGCCCGATTGGAAGGGCGGCGTAGCCGTTGCAGTTGGGGGCGGTCCCTGAGCAAAGTCGAAGGGCCGAACCCAACTGCAATGGAGCGGTAGCGGAACCCGCAACGAAGTTTCAAGCGACCCTGGAAAGCGGGTTAGCATAAAAGGCTTGGTCCAGAAAAGTAAAGAAAAATTACTTTATAAACTAATTAGCCGTCATTCCGAACTGCTACGCCACATTCGCACGCACTTGCTACGAATGTGGATTCGGAATCTGTCCAAGATGGCATTTTGGGCTTGTACAGACCCTGAAACAAGTTCAGGGTGACGAACTGCCAGATCCAGAAAAATAAAGAAAATTATTTTATAAGTTCGTTTGCCCTTTTAAGAGCGTCGTTTATGTTGTCAAAAATGTTTTCGCGGCCAATTTTGTCTGCCATGCCCATTTTTTCGCAGAGCATGTAAGGCTGGGTGTGGATTCCCGAAAGGACAATCTGGATTTTGTTTTTGTCGCAGAGGGCCTTTAGCTGCTCAAGGGCGCGGATTCCGCCAGCGTCTATGTAGAGGGTGTTCCTCATGCGCAGGATAAGAACCTTGTAACCAAGGCCTGCACGTTCCGCCGCAAGCTCAAATTTGCGTATTGTTCCAAAGAAGAGCGAGCCGTCAATTTCGTAGACCATGACGCTGTTTGGAACGTCTATCTTTTCTTCGTTGCCATCGCCCCTGATTCCGGTTACGATTGTGCGCTGGCCGGCCTGGACTTCGCTAAGGTCGCTAATTTTCTTTATAAAGAAGAATGCCGCAAAGATAAGGCCTACGCCGATTGCGTAAGTAAGGTCAACGAATACCGTAATAAGGAAGGTTACCAAAAGAACGCAGATGTCGGATTTTTCTCCCTTTAGCAAGGCCCTGATTGCGCTTACCCCTGCCATGTTCCATGCTACGGAAATTAGCACTGCCGAGAGGGCTGCAAGGGGAATGTATTCAACGTACTTGCCAAAGAATACCATTATAAGAAGGAGGATTACCGCGTGAACCATTCCGGCAACAGGTGTCCTACCGCCGTTCTTGATGTTGGTTGCCGTGCGGGCAATTGCTCCTGTTGCCGGGAGACCGCCAAAGAGGGGGCTAAGCAGGTTTGCTATACCCTGTCCAATCAGCTCGTTGTTTGAGTCGTGCTTGGTACCAATCATACCGTCTGCAACAACAGCAGAAAGAAGAGATTCTATGGCAGCAAGGACAGCAATTGAACATGCCGTTGGGAATACGTCGATTATTGTCTGCAAGCCAAGAGCCGGAAGCTGTGGCTTTGGAAGCGACGAAGGAATTGTGTAGCGGTCCTTTATTATGTCCGTGTGGAGGCCTGTGTAGTTTGAGATTATGATGTTTGCGACTGTTGCAAGGATGATTACAATCAGGCTGCCGGGGATTTTTTTTGTTACCTTGGGCCAGAGGAAGATTATTACAAGGCAGATGATTGCCATTGCGGATGAATACCAGTCTATAGTATGGAAGGAATTTGCATAGGCGATGATTTTTCCTGTAAAGGTTCCCGGAAGCTTTCCTGTGGTAAGTCCAAAGAAGTCTCCAATCTGGCCGGTTGCAATCGTTATGGCTATACCGGCTGTGAATCCCGTTACGATTGTGTAGGGGATGAATTTGACAAGTCCGCCCATCTTAAAAACGCCCAGCAGAATAAGAATGAGTCCTGCAAGTAAGGTTGCAGTGGCAAGTCCCGCCATGCCAAGCTGGGGGTTGTTTACGATTTTATAGATGATGACCGTAAAGGCACCTGTTGGGCCTCCAATCTGACACTTTGTTCCGCCGAATGCCGCAATGCAGAAGCCTGCAATGATGGCTGTGTAGAGGCCTGTCTCCGGGCTGCATCCCGAAGCGATTGCAAAGGCAATGGAAAGGGGAAGGGCAACAATGCCCACGATGATGCCGGCAATGAAGTCCGTCATGAATTTTTTTGCATTGTAATCTTTTAATGAACTGAGCAACTCTGGTTTGTACATTTTAAAATCCTGTAAAAAAAAAGATTACTTATTCTGGTGATTTTTTTGCTTTTATGCAAGGGGAGAGTTTTAAGTATGTAGAAGGCAAGTGCAAATCTAAATGAAGCTTAGCAAGGATTAATCTAAATGTGGAAAGCACTTCCATTCCCGCCGGGAACCGTGCCGAAAATCCATGGTGCGCGGTAATAGGTGTCTAACTCCCTGCGGTCGTACCGCGCAAAATGGATTTTCGGCACGAACCCCGGCTCCATTCCAGTGCTTCCACACGTTGTTTTACTACATTGTAGTCCCTGCCTGCTGCACTTACCTTCTGCAAGTTCTGTAAAGAAGGTAAAGAATGATGCCGGATACTTTTGCATAACGATTATATACTAAACTTGAGAATTTAGATTAACACTTATTAATGACAGGGGAGAGTTTTAGGTTGTAAGTTTTAGGTCGTCCTGCTTGAAGATGGGGTAGGTTATGTTGAGCAGGGTGCCGAAGAGCAGGGTGAAGGCCCATGTGCGGGGGTGCTGGGATGGTGCGGTAAAGCGGCCAAGGATGTCTTGGGCAAGGGAAGACGGGTTTCCAACTATGTCCCAGGAATTCCACCTTAGGAAGCGGCCAATATATACCCCAAAGGCAGAAATGTAGATGAGAACTATGCTTACTACCGGCGCAAATTTGCACTTTAGCTTTGCCCTTATTATTTTTTCTTCCATCATCTGTAGGCTAACAAAGCCGTATGTTAAACCCGCAAGGGCGTAGCTAAGAAGCATAATCAGGTCAAACCAGGTGGGGGCGGAGCGCCAGTTCCTGTTTCCAAGGTGCAGCAGGTCGGTTAGTATGTAGGGCGCGTTGGGGAAAAATGGCAGCCAGACCAAGGTGAGCAAAAGAAGGGGAATAGTTCTTTTTGTGTCCTTTATATAGATGATGGAAGCTGCAAACCAGGGAACAAAGGCCAAAAAGAGGTTCCAAATCATAAAAGTGTACAGCGTGTAGCCCGTCATAATCCTTCGGCATAAGGAAAGTGATATAGAAAAAAGGGATATGACAAGCAGAACCCAGGTGCTTTTGTGGCTGAACAGTTCCTTAAAATATGACTTCATGAAAAAATATTACAATAAACTGGAGCGGGGATGCAAGTGGGTGCTTTTTTTTAGAGGGATTTTTCTTAGCGGACTACCGTAATCTGCGATGCCTGTTTGCCGTCTGGGGCGTAGCAGCGGATGGGGTTTGTGCGGTCTACGATGGTGTTCATGCCGTTGTAGAAGGCGTACTGGTAGGTTCCAGGGGGGAGGGGAAGGTCAAATTCGTAGATGCCGGGGGTTGTTTCGCGCATTGTGTAAATCCAGCTGTCCCAGTTTGTGAATGAACCGCCAAGGCGGATTTGCTGGCCCTTTGTTCCCTTGTAGACAAAGTGGACGCGGCCGTCTTTTTTCTGTTCGGTTACGAAGGGGATGCTGCGGTTTGCGTCTACCTGTGAGACGAGGACTCCGCACTTTTCGCTGTAGGTCTTGTTGCTGTTGTATGGGTCGGTTGTCCAAAGTCCGTCGATTATGAGGCGGTAGCGTACAACCTGTACGTCTTTTGGCAACTTTATGATGAAGAACTGAAGTGATTCCTGAACTTTGTAGTCTGCATCGTAGATGTTGCGTATTTTGAATGAGTGGATTGTCTTGTATTCTTCGTGCTCAAAGGCGATTCCGATGTGGCGGGCGTTGTTTTTTGCCGTGAAAACGAGGTTTTGTCCCTGGATGAAGGGGGCCTGGACTGTGTCAAGCTTTGCCACGATGTTGGCAAATTCGGCATCCTGGTCATCTTTTGGGGCAATATAAGGCCTTAAGGGTACAGAGGATTCTGCTGCGAAAAGCTGGGAAGCTGAGAGTAGGGTAATTGTAAATAAAAATAATATAGGCCTAAAAAAACTATTCTTATTCATACTTCGATTATCGGTCATTTTTTGATTTTATGTTAGGGGGGGGAGGGGTTTTTTGCATAAAAAATTTATTTTTTCAAGGGTGGGCCCTTGGAACCCAGAACTAAGGGGAGGGACCCCCCCCTACTCCGAAGCGAGGGTTTTCCCTCCCCTTAAACCCCTCCCTTTCCCGGCACGGCTTAGGGGTTCCCCCTAAGGACCCCCACTTTTACAGGTGTGTTTTTTTTAGAATGCTCTCTTTAACAGGTTCAGAGGCGTTATTTCTTTCTTGCCAAGGAATGTCGAGCCATGGAGGGCGGGTTAGCAGCGTGCAGAATTGCGTAGCGATCTGCAATCCAGAAAAAATCCACGGAAGGATTTTTTCTGGCGATCTACGCGGGATTGGAGGGGCGCGCGTAGCGCGTTGCGGAGCAATGGAGCCGGAGGGCGGAACCCCGGAAAGCCCGTAAAAAATGGCCTCCTTGCCATTTTTTACTTACAGGTCTTCTGCCGAAGACCTGCGAAATTTTTCCGCTAAGATGTGACGCACCCTCCATGGTGCTGCTTGTTTGCAGGTAAAAAATGGCAAGTGCCGATTTTAGCCAAGGAATGAATGGTGGAGCGGATAAAGGTTCCGTCCAAATTCAGAGGAAAATGGATTGGGAACTTGGATGGACAGGAAGTTTCCGGATTGAAGGTTTTAAACTTTGGGTTGAGTAGTAGAATTTATGAGTGCGGAATGTTATACTTTTATATATGAAGAAGATAGTTACTTTTTCTACGAACCAGAGGGTTATTGATACCGTGCAGAAGTCTTGCGAGCTGTATTCGGCTTTCTTTAACTCCGAGATTTTTGGTTCTACAGAGAGTGCCGTTAGCTACATTAATTACGAGATGCCCGAAATCAAGGTTCTGGATTATACTTCCAAGAACATTGACTGCGCCAAGATTCTGGAGACGATTAACTCGGACGCTTGGCTGCACTACGGCGGTATTATTGCGGTTGCGCGCGACGCGGAGCAGGTTCAGCAGCTGGAGGAGCTTAAGGACAACAACATGCTTACGGTTCAGAAGCTGGACGACTTTGAGAGGCATTTTAGCAGAATCCTCCGCATTTTGTACCAGAACCAGCAGTTTTTGTATACCCGCGGTATGCAGGACATTATTGGCGGTCAGGAGTCCGGGCTTTTTCTTTGCAACAACGACCCCATGGACATCCGCTTTTACACGAACTTTCTTGTTAGCTATCTTTACAATACCAACCGCATTTCTGATGACGACCGCTATGCACTCCACATAACTTTTATGGAAATGCTTACCAATGCCCTGGAGCACGGAAATCTTAACATTACCTATCAGGAAAAGACCGACTGGCTGATGAAGGGGCGGGACATGCTGGAGCTTATTTCCGAGAGGCGCGTTGACCCCCGCTATTGTGACCGCAAAATCCATATTTCCTACGCAATCGGAAAGACTGTTTCTGCTTTCCGCATAAAGGACGAGGGTGAGGGCTTTGACTGGCGTGCCATAATGAACAAAAAGAACAATTTTGACACCCACGGGCGCGGTATTTCGCTTAGCAAGCAGTGCGTTAAGAAGCTTACCTACAACGAGAGGGGCAATCAGGTTACCTTCACTATTGCCAACAAGGTGAATGCGGTTAACACTATTCCGGGCATAATGAAGCCTTTTGACACGATTGAATACAAGAACAAGGAAGTTGTCTGCCGCGAGAACGAGATGTCCAACGACCTTTTCTTTATTGTTAGCGGACGATTTGCCGTTTACGTAAAGAAGAAGCTTGTTAACGTTCTTACCCCGAACGACATGTTCATTGGCGAGATGGCCTTCCTTTTGAACGACCGCCGTACTGCAACGGTTGTTTCTGTTGGAAGCTGCCGCGTAATCAAGGTGCCAAAGTCTGCCTTCCTTTCGCTTATCAGAAAGAATCCCCACTACGGCATTTTCCTTAGTAAGGTTCTTGCCCAGCGCCTTGTGAACCAGACCAGTGCTACGATTAAGGCAAAGAATTTGGGTAAGTCTGCCGTCCGCACTTCGGCTAAGTCTTCTGCCGCTTTACGGACAGCTTCTAAGCTTGCTTCCAGAAGTGGGGCTAAGGCGGTTAGACAGGCAAAATCTCCGGTTAGACCAACTGCTTCTAGGCCTGCCGCTTCGAGACTTGCTGCTGCACGTCCGGTTCAGCGTAAGGTTTCTAGGTAGGCTATGTCTTTAAACTGTAACGAAATAAACCAAGTGCTTTCTGAGCTGGACCTGGCGGATACTTTTATTCAGGAGATTGTCCAGCCGGGCTACGATACGCTTACCTTCCGCGTTATAAAACACGGTTCTTTGCGGACTATACT
>JAILHV010000119.1 GCA_024695625.1 Treponema sp. | reverse complement strand
CGGCATTCATAAAATTCCGCAGCGGCATGCCCCTTACCGAAGAAGAAAAGCCTCAGCTTCTTATTGTTGGCTCAAAGGAAAATTTTAGGACAGCAGATCTTGAACTTCAGGAATTAATTTCTTCCGCAGAAAAAAACAATATTGTCTTTACAGGATTCCTTCCTGACGAAGAATTAAAGCAGCTTCTTGCATCCGCAAAGATTCTTGTTCAGCCTTCACTGTACGAAGGCTTTGGCATTCCCCCATTGCAGGCTCTTTATTCGGGAACAAAAGCAATAATTTCCGACATTCCAGTTTTTAAAGAAATTTATGCGGATCTTCCTGTTTGCTTTTTCAAGGCCGGAAACGTTGACGATTTGGCACAAAAGCTGGCCTCGGTTTATTTTGATGATGCCCCGCTTCCAAATTTCAAAAAAACATATTCATATAAAAACACGGCAAATAAAATTCTTAATTCAATTTTAGAGGACATCAGAGGATAATCTTATGAAAGTAGCAATTGTACACGATTGGCTTGTAAATTACGGTGGTGCAGAAGATGTTGTTGCGGCAATTCTTGAATTGTACCCGGAAGCAGATATTTTTACCCTTGTTTACGACAAAAAAAAGATGGGCAGCCACTTTTCAAAAAATAAAATCTACACATCGCATCTTCAAAAAATTCCATTTGCAACACGCATTTATACAAAACTATTGAATTTTATGCCCAAGGCTTTTGAAGAATTTGATTTTTCGGATTACGACTTGGTAATCTGTTCCTCTTCATCATGTGCAAAGGGGGTAATAACTCCACCGACAGTTCCCCACATAGCATACGTTCACACTCCAATGCGCTATGCCTGGGATTTGTTTTATGACTACAAAAAACGTAGCGGAAGGCTAACAAGGCATTTCATGAACAAATGGATGCCTGCAATCCGCCAATGGGATTTTATTTCTTCGCAGAGGATTGATTCAATCTGCGCAAATTCAAATTACATTTCCCGCAGAATAAAAAAATTCTGGAACAGGGAATCAACCGTAATTTATCCGCCTGTAAACACGGAATTCTATTCATACAATCCCAATGTTAAGCGCGAAGATTTTTACGTCTTCTTTTCAAGGCTCGTTCCCTACAAAAGAGCAGACATTGCCATTCAAGCCTGCATAAAATCAGGAAAAAAACTTGTCGTAATTGGCGGCGGTTCCCAGCTAAAGGAATTAAAAAAACTTGCGGCAAAAAATTCCCTTGTTGAATTTACAGGAAGAATCAGCGATGAAAAAGTAAGGGATTATTTGCAGCGCTGCAAGGCTTTGCTTTTCTGCGCAGAAGAAGACTTTGGCATTATTCCTGTACAGGCACAATCTTGCGGCAGCCCGGTAATTGCTTATGGCAAAGGAGGCGCAAGAGAGACTGTTATAGAAAACAAGACGGGTCTTTTCTTTGACGAACAGAATGCGGAAAGCCTGGTAAAAGCAATGGAGCATTTTGAAAAAGTCAATTCCGCAAGAACTTTTGATCCGGCAGTAATAGCTGAGCATGCACAAAAATTCAGCAGGAGCCGCTTTTCTAAAGAATTCAAGGATTTCTGTGAAAAGTCAATCAAGACCATTCAGCAGTAATTATTATTTGTTCACATCCTTAACAATCTCGTAAAGGCGCTTTGCTGTATTTTCCAAAGTAAAGCGTTCCAAAAGACCAGACGGATCTTCCGCAGGTTGTTCAAGAAGCTTGTCAAGATTTATGTCTGGATTGTCTGGGTCAATGTAGTAGGCACAGTTTTTATAAATCTCTGGAAGAGAAGTTCTGTTGGAAATAATAATCTTTGCACCGCAGCTCAATGCTTCAAGCGGTGGCAGACCAAATCCTTCAAAATAAGACGGCAGCACAAAAGCCTTGCATCTGGAAAGGAGCGACTTTACCTCGCCATCATTCAAGTAGCCCGTCATTATAACATTCTTTAGCGAATTCAATTTTTTTAGTTCCGGCGCAACCACGGACGGAATAGGTTTTCCGCTTACGGCAAAGACTTCATTTGGAAAAAGTTCTGCGTGGGCTGCTATCCATTTTAAATTCTTCCTTGTGGAAAGAGAGCCAAGCGTAAAATAATATTTTTTTTCTTGCAGCTGGGGCAACCTTTCAAAAATAGAGTCATCCTTGGGAATGTCGCGGTAAGTTCCAAGACCGTCGTAAACAACTTCTATTCTTTGACCTGGAGTTTTGTAAGTCTGGACAATAGTCTTTTTTGTGTATTCG
>JAILHV010000094.1 GCA_024695625.1 Treponema sp. | reverse complement strand
CTGCGGAAAACGGAAAGCGTGGCATACCGGCACTGGAAGAGGTAAAATTCAGCCTTACAAGCTGCCGGGGATGCTTTGGAGCTTGCAGTTTTTGCGCAATAACTTTCCACCAGGGAAGAAGAATCCAGTCAAGGAGCCACCAGAGCCTTTTAAAAGAAGCCTCATTGATGACGGAAGACCCCGACTTTAAAGGCTACATACACGACGTGGGAGGCCCAACAGCAAACTTCCGCCACGATGCCTGCCAACTTCAAGCCAAAAGAGGAGCCTGCCCCAAGCGGGATTGCCTTGGAACAAACCCCTGCCCCAACGTAAAAGTTGACCACACGGACTATGTGGAACTTCTCCGCAAATTAAAGTCCCTGCCAAAGGTAAAAAAAGTCTTTATCCGCTCAGGAATCCGCTTTGACTACCTGATGATGGACAAAGACAAAACCTTCCTCTACGAACTTTGCAAAGACCACATTTCCGGCCAGCTAAAAGTTGCCCCGGAACACGTAAGCGATTCTGTCCTTACACTCATGAGAAAAAGCTGCCATTCACTCTACGAAAAATTCAGTTCAGAATATGCGAAGGTAAATAAGGAACTTTGCAAAAAGCAGTACCTTGTTCCCTACTATATATGTTCACATCCGGGAGCAGGTCTTAACGAAGCAATAGAAGTTGCACTCTATCTAAAAAAGACAGGCTTTGTCCCAGACCAGGTTCAGGATTTCTACCCAACACCGGGAAGCCTTTCAACATGCATGTACTGGACGGGACTGAATCCCCACAAAAAGAATGCCGACGGTTCCCTGCAAAAAGTCTACGTTGCGCGGGGTGCAAGAGAAAGAAAACTGCAAAGGGCTTTATTGCAGTTCAACAAAAGGGAAAACAAAAGCCTTGTCATAGAAGCCCTCAAAAGTGCAGGCAGAATGGACTTACTGCACACATTCTACCCCCACGGCTAAAGCTCCCTCAGCAAAACGCCACCGCAGCCAAAAGGCACCGTAACCAAAAGGCCACGGCAGCAAATTGAACTTAAACAGAAGCCTTGTCTATTGCAGACAGTTCCGCCGCAGAAAACTTTGTGTTCCTAAGAGCCGCAATGTTGTCCATAATCTGAGAAGTCTTTGACGCCCCAATTATAACGCTTGTAACATCCCCGTCCTTCAAGAGCCAGGCAAGCGCCATCTGTGCAAGCGACTGACCCCTCTTCTGCGCAATATCGTTCAGCCTCTTTATCTGAAGAAGCTTCTCTTTGGTAAGGTTCGACTCCTTCAAAAAGCGTCCGTCTGTCTTTATGCGGGAATCTTCCGGAATGCCATTAATGTAGCGGTCAGTCAAAAGCCCCTGGGCCAGAGGACTAAAGCAGATGATTCCCTTGCCAAGCTTAGCCGCCGTCTTCTTAAGGCCGTTCTTTTCAATTTCACGGTCAAAAATATTGTAGCGGTTCTGGTTAATCACAAAAGGAACCTTAAGTTCATCCAAAATTGCAGCCGCTTTTTTTAGCGTTGCACCGTCATAATTTGAAAGACCAACATACAAAGCCTTTCCGCTCCTAACAGCCTGGGCAAGAGCACCCATGGTTTCTTCAAGAGGAGTATCCTTATCCATGCGGTGGTGGTAAAAAATGTCAACGTAATCCAGATTCATGCGCTTAAGGCTCTGGTCAAGACTTGCAAGCAGGTACTTGCGGCTTCCGAAATCCCCGTAAGGCCCTGGCCACATCGTATAGCCTGCCTTTGTGCTTATAATCATCTCGTCGCGGTAGTGCGGCAGTTCCTCGTGAAGAATCTTTCCAAAATTGCTTTCTGCCGCCCCGCCAACAGGACCGTAATTGTTTGCAAGGTCAAAGTGGGTTATACCGTTGTCAAAAGCAGTAAAAATCATCTGCTTCATGTTCGCATAATTTGAATTGTCACCAAAATTGTGCCAAAGCCCAAGCGAAACTTCAGGCAACTTTAATCCGCTCTCGCCACACTTTCTGTAAGTCATAGTGCTGTAGCGTTCATCCTTCGCCAAATACATAATCATTCCTCACTTTAAAAATATTCCACCCTCAATTTTGAATTAACAATAGCCATAAGTCAAGTTTTTTTTATTTAAATAATGCGGCACTTGCCTTTTGAATCCAAATATTTTTCTGCTGCCCAACATGCCCAGTGGGTGGCACTTGCGGGGTTCCGGCCCGTATCTGTAAACAAATAGCGCCATGGAGGGCGCGTCAATATGTTGACAATCAAAACAGGGGAGTTTTCTATCAGAAA
>JAILHV010000011.1 GCA_024695625.1 Treponema sp. | reverse complement strand
CTTGCATACTTGACACAAAGTTATAAATTCGTGTATATTCAGTAAATACCGAATTTTGTATATGGAGGAACGTCATGGCAGGAGCCAGTAAAAACTCTCGTACCACAGTTGCTACTCAGAAGTTTATGTGTCCCGATTGCGGCGGCGAAATTATTATGAAGACCTTGTTCGAAAACGGCAGGCTTAGAAATATCGCTGAGTGCCAGAAGTGCAAACGTACAGAGCGCAGACCTAAAGATTTTAAATAATTGCGTTCTGATTTTATAATTGAATTTTAATTGGGGGTAATCCTTTGTCTAAGAATAAAACATCTGCACAGAAAAGACATGAACAGAGCGAAGTACGCCGCATGCGTAACCGCGCTGTAAAATCACGCTGCCACACAAGCGCAAAGAAGTTCCTTGCTGCACTCCAGCAGAAGGATCAGAATCTTGCTCAGGAAGCTTACAGGGCCTTGCAGTCAGAACTTGACAATGCAAAGCGCAAGGGCGTTATTAAGTCCAATGCATGTTCACGCAAGAAGAGCCGCATGGCAATTCTTCTTAACAAGACCTTTGCTGCAAAGACTGTAGCTAACTAAGGCTCATCTGTAATACGGAGACTCCGGAACCGCTGCTGTTGCAGTGCGGAGTTTCCGCCTTTCTCACTAATCCAAAACCAAATAATTCTGTTTTGCAGGGGTAGATTGATGTCTTCTAAAAAAATAACAAAATATGATTTAGTTGAGGCAGTATACTTGAATACAAAAGCAGAAAAAAAATTGGTTCAGGAAATCGTCGAGAACCTTCTTTTCCAGTTAAAAGAATCACTAAAAAACGGCAATACAATAGAACTCCGTGGTTTCGGTACCTTTGAAGCAAGGTTGCGCAAGGGCAGAAGCAAAGCCCGCAATCCAAAGACCGGAGAACAGCTTTCCGTTGCACCCCACTATGTTGCCGCATTTAGGTCCGGCCAGGAGCTTAAGAAGTCCCTCTGGGAATTACCGGTGGTAAATTCCGCCGCAAATTAGTTCTATGCAGCTTTTTTCGTGGCTTGCCATAGCAGTTGGAGCTGTTCTCTTTTTCCTTTCACATCCCAACCCTGTTTTTCAGAACGGGTTCTTTCTTTTCGGTTTTTTTGCCCTGCTTCCCGTGTTTCTTTCAGTCCGCACTTCATCATTTAAAACTGTATGGCTAAAGGGCTTTGTCTATGGCATCCTCTCCTACGGTGCATCATGCTACTGGCTGTCTTCTTATAACCCGTTTACCCTCTATATTGCCTTGGGGTTTTACGCCCTAATCCTTGCACTTGTTTTTTCACTCCTAAAGATTTGCGACCTTGCCCTTTGCAGATTCAGACAGGGGCGTTTTTTTGCCTTTGCCTTTTTTGCCCAGGCATTCATCTGGTGTGCCTATGAATACGTTAAGACACTTGGCTTCCTTGGCTTTAGCTATGGAGGGCTGGGCTACAGCCAGTGGAAGAACCTTCCGCTTTTGCAAAATGCATCCTGGGGTGGAGTCTGGCCTCTTTCGCTTGCATGTGCCATTGCTTCTGCCTCATTTGCCGCCGTCCTGTGCTCACTTTATTCATTGCGTAAGGGTGGGGGGCTTCCGTCTGATTCAGCCTCATTTGGTGCAGCCATAAGAAAAGCCCTGCTTGCAAACAGGATATGCCTTTTGCTTACGCTCTTCTTCCTCCTTTTTTTGTTCTCCTACGGACTTGTGGCCCTTTTCCTTGGGGAAAGTCCATCTCTCTTGCCTGGAAAAAAAATAAAAGTAATTTGCATACAAAATAACGCAGATTCCGAAAAGTACGGACTTGATGTATACAAGCGGGACGTAAAGGCACTTATTGAGCTTAGCAAAGAAGCCCTTTCCCAAAACCCAGGTGCAGACCTTGTGGTTTGGCCCGAGACTGCCGTGGTTCCCCCCGTGGAATACCACTACCAAAAGAGAAGCGACTATGACCGCGTGGAAATTATAAACCGCCTGCTTGAATTCCTTGCCGGAAGGGACTGTGCCTTTGTAATCGGAAACCAGCGCACCGTAGAAAAAAGTATTTTTTCCGCAGATGACTACAATGCAGCCCTTGTCTTTGACTCTTCCCTAGAAAACGTCATTCCGCCAACCCCATTGGTTTACCAAAAGATACACCTGATTCCCTTTGCGGAATATTTTCCCTACAGAAAGCTTGCCCCCGGCATCTATAAAAAGCTCCTCCTGGACAACGACCGCCTCTGGACACCCGGAAGTGAATACACCGTATTCAATGTGCGCTCCATAAAATTTTCTGTGCCGATATGCTTCGAAGACACTTTTGGTTCATTATGCCGCCGCTTCGTCCTTGAGGGCGCAGAAGCATTCGTAAACATAAGCAACGATTCCTGGTCAATGAGCATCCCCTGCCAGAAGCAGCACCTTGCCATGTCCGTCTTCCGTTGTGCAGAAAACAGAATCCCCTGCGCAAGAAGCACCGCCAGCGGAGTCACGGCCTTTATTGACCGCTTCGGCCGCGTAGTTTCAAGCACGGCCCCCTTTGAAAAGAATTTCCTTGCCGCCGAACTGGAACTTCCGCCACAAGGATTTGCCAAAAGCCTATATACCCGCAAGGGCGACTGGTTTGCGCTTGCAGCCCTGTTTGCAGGATGTGCAATCCTTGCCCCCTCGCTTTTATATCTTTTCCTTTGCATGCTAAAGTTCCGGGGCGGAAAAAATCCGGCAGAAAATCCATGGCTTGCAAAAGACAGAAAAAAGAGGTAAGATAAACTATGGCTAGCGAAAAAAAGAAAGAAACCATATTTGGTCAGGAAACAGAGTTTGAAGGAAACCTCACGTTCAGCGACAGCCTCGTGATTACCGGAAAATTCAACGGAAATATAAATGCGACGGGCAACCTCGAAATAGAAAAGACTGCCGTCTGCAACGTAGACAAAATGACTGCCGGCGCAATAATCGTGTCCGGCCGCGTAAACGGAAATATAGAAGCCTCAAAAAGCGTGGAACTCTGCAAGGGCAGCAAGGTCAAGGGCGACATAACCACCCCCGAACTCCGCATTGCAGACAACGTGGAATTTGAAGGCTCCGTTAACATGCTCGAAGAAATTCCCGATACGGACATTTTTTCAATCGCCTCTGATGAATACAAAAAGGCCCTGGTCCTAAAGAATTCAGAATTCAACTGAGCTGTTTTTTCGGCACTTGCCTTTCCAGTCTGAATCTCTCCCCTGCTGCCTACAGTTCCTTGTGTGTAGTGCTTGCAGGGTTGCTTGAAACTTTGTTGCGAGAACGGGCTTTTGCCTTCATTACTGGCGTAGCCGCCCCTCCAGTGCCTGCCGTGCCTTGTTTGCTGCATTTCTTCCTCTTGCATTTTTCATCTGCAAGAAAAAAATACCGCCTTTAATTTGTTTTTACTTGACAAAAATTCTATTTTATGGATAGAATATGAATAAGCATAGAGATAGTATTGTTTTTATTTCATTATGCATTTTGTTTTCGGAATATTCCGGAAACTTATAGTCTTGAAGACAAAGAGATATACTTCTTTTGATTTCCTTAACAATAATTACAAACACGGCATCAGAGCCGCTTAATTTAAATTCATTTATACTCATTATGGAGAAAATCTAATGGCTTTTACAAAGCGCCGTTCTGCGGCTACAAGTGAAGGTGAACAGCCGGAAAACACAGAAAGCACATCTATTGAAAACGGAGTTGATTTACAGGAACAAGCTGTAAAACCACGCAGGCGTAGGATTCTAAAAAAGACTGCAGAAGCTCCTGCTGAAGAGGCTGGTGCACAGGCAAGTTCTCCAGCAATTGCTCCGGCAGAAGCCCCCTCTGAGGAGACTGTTGCCCCTTCAGAGGAGTCACTTGCTTCTCAGAAATCTTCATTCCAGGAAAGTGCAGCGACGGAAGCCCCTCAGTCACAGGCTTCTCAGGCAACCCCTTCAGAAGATGATTCCTCTGCTTCGGGACAGTCCGCATCGGGCCAGTCAGCCCAGGCTTCTTTTGGCGGACAGGAAAACCGCGGTGAGGGCAGGGATTTCCAGTACCACGGCCGCTACAACGGAAACAACCGCTACAACAACGGAAACAACCGCTACAACAACAACAGACGCTACAACAATTACCGCAACAGCAACTACGAGCGCAACGCCCAGGCACGTCTTGAGGCGGCAGAGGCAGCACAGCGCATAGAAAATCCCGAGGAATACGAGTCAAAGCCCCGTCTTTTAATCAACGACCTTACAAAGATGGGCATGCACGAACTCCGCGAGCTTGCAACCCAGTACGGTCTTACCGCAGACGACCTTGCCCCAATGAAGAAGCAGGACCTTATCTTCTGCATCCTAAAGGCCCATACCGAACACGGCGGAATCATCTTTGCAAGCGGTGCACTGGAAATTCTTCCCGACGGCTACGGATTCTTGCGCAGCCCCCAGAACTCCTACCTTCCAGGCCCGGACGACATCTACATCTCTCCAAGCCAGATTAGACTCTTTAACCTTAAGACTGGAGACACAATCTACGGACAGACACGCAGCCCAAAAGAAGGGGAGCGCTTCTTTGCACTTCTCCGCATAGAGACCGTAAACTTTGACGAACCCCGCGTGGCACAGACCCGCATTCCTTTTGAAAACCTTACGCCTCTCTATCCTAACGAAAAATTCCACCTGGAAACCGTAAGCACGGAACTCAGCACAAGAATCGTTGACCTCTTTGCCCCAATCGGAAAGGGCCAGCGTCTTCTTATCGTTGCACCTCCAAAGGCAGGTAAGACAATCCTTATGCAAAAGATTGCAAACTCAATCACATCCAACAATCCGGAAGTCTACCTCATCGTTCTTCTTATAGACGAACGCCCGGAGGAAGTTACGGAAATGGAGCGCAGCATAAAGGCAGAAGTCATTTCTTCAACATTCGACGAACAGGCCACACGCCACGTTCAGGTTGCAGAAATGGTTCTTGAAAAAGCAAAGCGTCTTGTAGAGCATAAGAAAGACGTTGTAATCTTCCTGGATTCCATAACACGCCTTGCCCGCGCATACAACCAGACTGTTCCAACATCCGGCAAAGTCTTGAGCGGTGGTGTAGATTCAAATGCCCTGCACAAGCCAAAGAGATTCTTTGGTGCCGCCCGCAATGTAGAAGAGGGTGGTTCTCTTACAATCATTTCCACATCTCTTATCGAAACAGGAAGCCGCATGGACGAAGTTATCTTCGAAGAGTTCAAGGGTACTGGCAACAGCGAAATCGACCTTGACAGAAAGCTTGCCGAGCGTCGCCTCTTCCCCGCAATCAACATCAAAAAGAGCGGTACAAGAAAGGAAGAGCTTTTGCTTACGGAAAACGAGCTCCAGAAGATGTGGATTCTCCGCAAAGTGCTTAACCCAATGGAAGACGCAGACATCCTTGAACTTATCATGGACAAGATGAAGAAGACAAAGGACAACGATGCCTTCCTTGCCAGCATGAACGCCGGAACTGCGGGAATGTAACAGGTGTATTGACTATTTCAATACTTTTCTATATAGTTATAGAACTTAAATTTAGAACTTGTGGTATTGACTTGATTTCTAACGGTGAGGGAATGATACGGAGCTTTTTGTTTTTTCAAGTTTAAGTTCCGTAGGGCTAACCGGGATTTCTTCAATATCGGGCAAGTATAGGAGTTTAATTATGAAAAAGGACACACATCCTGAGTACCAGTTGACAAAGATTACCTGCATTTGCGGCAACGTAATCGAAACACGCTCTACAGTAAAGGATATCCATGTTGAAATTTGTTCAGCATGCCACCCATTCTTTACCGGAAAGCAGAAGCTCGTTGACACAGCTGGACGTATCGACCGCTTCAACAAGCGCTATGGTATGAAGGCTGCAGAAGGTGCTGCTTCAGAAGCAAAATAAGTCTTGATTATTTAAGACAGGGCATGTGAATGTGCCAAACAAAAAGCCGGTTTCCATTCAAGGTTACCGGCTTTCTTTTTTTGTTCGACAGGCTACTTTTACTTAGCGTTTCTTTCCAAAGAGCCTGAGAAGTGAAAGGAAGATGTTAATAAAGTCAAGGTAAAGCTGCAAGGCTCCGTAGATGGAAATCTTTTTGTAGGCATCAGAACCGTCGTCGTGAGAGCCAATCATTGCAATCTTCTGTGCATCGTAAGCCGTCAATCCTGTAAAGATGATTACGGAAGCAACGGAAAGCAGCCAGTCAAGCCATGTGAGCGGTGTGTGAGTAAAGAATGTTATAAGCCTGTTCACAATGGTAACGATTACAAGACCAATAAGAGCCATCATAAGATAGTGGCCGGCCGTTGCAAGGTTCTTCTTTGTTGTAGCCCCGTAGACGCTCATAAGGCCGAACATAAGGGCCGTGGAAAAGAATGCAAGGCAAATGGACTGTGTCCTGTAAATAAGGAAAACAGAAGACAGGGTAAGCCCGTTTATTGCCGCATAGAGCAGGAAAAAGAGGGTTGCAAGCGAAAGCGGAAGGGTCTTAATTGCTGCAGAAAGGCCTATTACCAGTGCAAACTCCGCAATAATAAGACCGTAAAACACGTATTTTGTTCCCCAGATTATTCTCATGAGGGGTTCATAAAAAGCGGCAAGGTATGCACATGCTGCACTTACTACAAGCGCAAGAAACATCCAACCGTATGTCTTAGCCAAAAATTCGTAGCCGGTCTCTGCTTTTGTACCGTTTACTGAATACTGTTCCATTTTTTTCTCCTTCGGATTTGCCTATTCTTCCTCGTTAGCTATGCCAGTGCGGAAGAGGAACAAATCCTTTATTTTTAAACTGCTTGTTGAATTCAACTCGTTGCGGTTGTTCACTTCACTTGTTAAAGGAACATCGAAGGAATAGGTTACGGGAACATATCCTTCCGCCGAAACTTCCAGCGTAAAGGAAAATTCCTTGTTCACCTTTGCCTCTTCCGCAACTTCCGGTGCCACCCAAAAAGAATAGCCTCCCTTGGTGGCGTCGTATGTGCTGCAGGGGTTGGGCCAGCTTGCATCCATCATTTCCGCAGGAATTTTGCCTTCCTTAAGAATTACGGATGCGTTTGCAAGCGGCTCGAAAGTTGAACCGTCATAAACGTTCCCTATGAAGGTTGGAAATACGAACATAGGTATGTTTGACGCAAACTCCTGGCTTTTTGTGGAATTTGCGGCTGCTGACTTGTGGTAGGGGCGCTGCAGGGAATTCACCATCTTCATGCCTTCGTAGGCAAGGCGGTCTATGTCCGCAAGAAGCTGGCTGTCGTTCAAGACCGTGGATGCGTGTGTTACGCCGCGTCCGCTAAGGATATAGCGCGGAGGAATCCTGTTCAGCACATAGCAGATGGTGTCCTTCCGGCAGTTTTCGCAGTCGCAATCCAGCCAAGTTGCATTTTGCCCCTTAACATGGTCGTACAGCTGGTTCACCCGGCTTTCAACTTGCTCTTCCATGATATTGTGAATATTAAACATGCAAAACCCCGCCGCAGCTTTCTGACGGTAATAGCCAACCGCCCTTTGTTATAGCCTCAAAATAAAGAAAATTCCCTAAAATAAAAATTTTAGAGAATTCTCCAATTATTTAAAGTATATAACAGTTAGCTCCAAAATGCAAATTTTTTAGGTAAAAATTAAGCATTTTGGACATTTTACGCGGTTTACTGGCCACCAGCCCTTGTGTAGGAAGCAAGGCCTCCTGCAAGAAGGATGTTGCGGCTGCGTTCTGCAAGGTCGTTCACACCGCAAATCTTAACATCCCCAGCCTTTGAATGCACGGTAACGTCAAAGTCGCTGCCGTCTTTAAGGCTCTTAAAGATGTTTGAAATTTCAACAGTGTCGCCTTCGCTGATTTTGTCGTAGTCATCTGGATTCTTAAAGGTAATCGGGATGATTCCGTAGTTAATCAGGTTTGCCTTGTGGATGCGGGCAAAGCTCTTTGTGATGATTGCCCTTACGCCAAGGTACATTGGTCCCAGTGCCGCATGCTCACGGCTTGAACCCTGACCAAAGTTTTCAGCACCAACAACGATACAACCGCTAAAGTTGATTGCCTCTGCCTTCTTGTAGAAGTTTGCGTCCAATCTCTCGTATGTGAACTTGCTGATTTCCGGAATGTTGCTTCTAAAAGGAAGAACCTTTGTTCCGGCAGGCATGATGTCGTCCGTAGAAACGTTGCTTGCGGCCTTCAAAAGAACAGGCAGCTTAAGGTTGTCCGCACATTCCTTGCAGGGTGGGCAGGGCTTAATGTTTGGTCCGCGGACAATCTCTACATCCTTTGCCTTTTCCAACGGAAGCGGGGCAATAAGCATACCTTCGTCCTGTGCATCTGCAAGGATTTCCTCTGCAGAAAGACGGCTGTCCTTTCCGTCAAGAAGTGAAATGCGGCCGTTTGCAGTCCAAGATGCGTCTTCCCAGTCAAGGGTAGAAGGATCAGTCATAACGCCAGTAATAGCCGCTGCTGCTGCTGTCTCCGGACTAACAAGGTAAATGCCGGCATCAGCAGTTCCAGAGCGACCCTTAAAGTTGCGGTTGAATGTGCGCAGTGAAACACCCTCGCTGTTTGGTGCAAAGCCCATGCCAATGCAGGGACCGCAAGCGCTTTCCAAAATGCGGAATCCAGCCCTAATCAAAGTGCCAAGAATACCAGCCTTGTCTGCCATCAAGAGGGTGGTGCGGCTACCAGGTGCAATACCTGCCTCAACGCCCGGTGCAATGTGCTTACCCTTTACAATAGCCGCAACGGATGCAAGGTCGTCCAAAGAAGAGTTTGTGCAGCTTCCGATTGCAACCTGGGTAACCTTTGTACCGCTAAGCTCCTTCAGTGTCTTTACGTTGTCCGGTGAATTGGGGCAAGCAGCCATTGCATTAAGCTCTGAAAGGTTTATCTCTATAACCTTATCGTAAACAGCGCCCTCGTCTGCCTTAAGTTCCGTCCAGTCACTCTCGCGTCCCATGCTCTTAAGGAATTTCTTTGTGGTAGCATCAGAAGGGAATACGGAACAAGTTGCGCCAAGCTCCGCGCCCATGTTTGTAACAGTTGCCCTCTGGGGAACGGTAAGGCTTTCAACACCTTCGCCAAAATATTCGTATACGGCACCAACGCCGCCCTTTACGCTCTCACGGCGAAGAACTTCAAGAATAATGTCCTTCGCTCCAATGCCCTTGCGCAAAGTGCCGGTAAGCTTTACGCCGAAAACCTTTGGCATTGCAAGATGGAATGCACCGCCGCCCATTGCAACAGCAACGTCAATACCGCCCGCACCGATGGCAATCATTCCGATTCCGCCGCCAGTCGGAGTGTGGCTGTCCGAACCCAAAAGTGTCTTTCCCGGCTTACCAAAATGCTCAATATGAACCTGGTGGCAAACACCGTTACCAGGGCGTGAAAAATAAAGACCGTATTTTGCCGCAACCGACTGAAGGTAGCGGTGGTCGTCGTGATTCTTAAAGTCTGTCTGAAGGGTGTTGTGGTCAACGTAGCTAACGCTCACTTCCGTCTTTACACGGGGCACTCCGATAGTCTCAAACTGAAGGTATGCCATTGTGCCCGTTGCATCCTGAGTAAGTGTCTGGTCAATCTTAATCGCGATGTCCTTACCGCGCTCAATGGGCTGTCCCGGAGTAAAATCCAGCGAGCCTTTAACAATATGGTTCTGTATGATTTTTTCAGCCAAAGTAAGAGCCATTTTATTCTCCTGATCCTAAAATAAATTCCTTACTATAATATATGTTAGGGGCTTTTTGGTCAACAATGCGATTTCTTCTTTTCTCTGGAGCAGCCTTTCTTTTTCAACTGCCCCTGCCGTTGGTATTTTTTTTGTGAACCATTAGCGCCACGGACGGCGCGTCATTTGTTTGTGCAAAACAGACATAAGTAACAAACGGCAGGGAGGCCATTTTGTACGGGCTTTCCGGGGTTCCGCGGGACCCAACCCGCTCCATTCCTCTGGTCGCCTTGCACGCTCTCGCCGGAACGGCTTCGCCGCCCCTCCAATCCCGGCTAGGTTTAATCTGCATTACGAATCTTATTTTTGCCCATTGCCACATCTTTTACCGCGACCTAGGCCCGTAACCCCGACAAAGACCAGGCTAAAATCTACCTGCAAGAACAGCTTCTCGCAAGCATTTATTAATGCGGGTTTGATATCCTTTACCGCTTGCTTTCATAATTGCCAAAATATCTGCATCAATTTTAAGGGAAATAAGCACTTTCTTTGGAGTTATGTCAAAGTATTCCTTGTGGTACGGCACAAATTCCTGTAGTTCCTCTTTTGTGAACTTTGGAGAATCTTCATCATAAGTTATCGGGACCTTTTCAATTTCTGCAATTCTCTCAGCCGTTAATTTTTTTGATGTAATCATAGTAGACCTCCTTCAAATCATTATCAGCCCTTTGCGCCGATATTATCCTTGTTCGTTTACGTTCTGCAAAAGTAGTAACAAGAACCAGCATTCCATTTATGCAACCAATTCCATTCCAGCGGTCTTCATCGTAGGAATGAGTTTTATCATAGCGAACAAGAAAATATGGGTCGTCAAAGACATCCGTTATTTCCTCAAAACCAAAGCCGTGTTTTTTGCGGTTTATTTCATTTTTCTCTTCGTCCCATTCAAAGCGTCCGTCACTGCTGATTATAGTTTTACCCATCTGGAATCCTTATAAATAGTATATAAATATAAAGATATACTGTCAAGTATATATTTTACTTGCGATTATCCGGCCTATATATCTTTGCCTGGTAATAAAAATACGTTGCCTAAACAAACTTGACAAAGCATACCTCTTTCATTATATTGAAAAAACATAAGAGAGAGTTTTATGATAAAAAGTGTAGTAAAAACAAGCGTCTCCCACTTGACAGCAATTGTAGAGCCAGTCAAAATTCTCACGTCTCACGTCTCACGTCTCACGTCTCACGTCTCACGTCTCACGTCTCACGTCTCACGTCTCACGTCTCACGTCTAATGGCGTAGTACGTCCATACATAAATTTTAAATACACCCGGAGCATTCCCTTTGCGGAAGTGACCGGGTTTTTTGTTTTTTAAACAAATAAAACGGAGGAAAATATGAAAAAAGTTTTGTTTACTCTTGCAGCCATTCTTGGGCTAAGCCTTGCACTTGTTGCAACAAGCTGCGGAGGTGGCGGCGGCGGTTCCGATGATGATGACGAAACGCCAGTAGCGGGAAGCGGCAGCACGAGTACAAGCGTACCTGAAGGTTTTGTGGCTGTTCAGGGGACCACATTCAACGGAGCAATAACCGTACCAGATTCCCAGGTGTTCATTGAAGGACGCACGGTTATCATACCGAACCTTCTTGTTTGCGACCACGAGGTAACGCAGGCAGAATACCAGGCTGTTATGCTAAGCAATCCGAGTTCTTTCAAGAACACCCCTGCAACCGGGGAGACCCAGGCAAACCGTCCGGTGGAAAGTGTAAGCTGGTACGATGCCATAATGTACTGCAACAAAAGGAGTGCTGATGATGGCAGAACCCCTTGCTATAAGGTGAACGGAAATGCAGACACAGACCAGTGGGGCTATACTCCTCACGCGGGCAACAGCATAAGCGGAACCATAACCTGCGACTTTAGCGCAAACGGCTACCGCCTGCCCACGGAAGCAGAGTGGGAATACCTTGCGCGCGGAGGAAACCTCACCAATACCAATCAGACCACCTACAGCGGAACCGGTGACATAGGAAACCTCGCGTGGTATAGCACTACCAGCGATGACAAGACGCACGAGGTAAAGAAAAAGACAAAGAACAGCCTGGACCTATACGACATGAGCGGGAACGTATGGGAATGTTGCTGGGACTGGTACGATTCCGACGGCATAACCGCTAGCACACCGTCCACTGGTGCCGCGTCGGGTTCTAGCCGCGTCGGACGCGGTGGCGGCTGGAACAGCAATGCGTCCTTCTGCACTGTCTCCATCCGGAGCGACGGCAACCCGAGCTACCGCGGCAGCCACGGCGGCTTTCGTGTCGTGTGTTCCAGGTCTGAATAAAGGGAAATTACGCTCCGTGTAAAGAGCGCCCAAGGGGCGCGAAAGAACGGAGTGTGAACGTGTCTGTCATCCCGAACCTGTCCAGTCCCTAAGCTCCGTCGAAGGGCCGGTGCAGAAGATGCATGTCAGAACTTATACAGACCCTGAGTCAAGCTCAGGGTGACGGGCACAAACTTCGTTTGTGCTACGAGTTTCCTGTGGAAACTCGCGGTAAAAATATTTTTGTTATTCCGGGCTCTGACCCGGAATCTGTGGAAGGTGACGGCTGGGACTTATAAAGTCCACTCCCGGTCCCTGAGCTCCGTCGAAGGGCCGGTGCAGAAGATGCATGCCAGAACTTGTACAGACCCTGAATCGAGTTCAGGGTGACGGGCACAAACTGCGTTTGTGCTACGAGTTTCCTGAGGAAACTCGCGGTAAAAATATTTTTGTCATTCTGGGGTCCGACCCGGAATCTGTGGAACTCATGAGTCAGGCTGTATTTTACTACTGCAAAAAGAGCCTAGCCCCGATTGGAGTGGTTGCGAAGCAAGACCGCGCAAGCGGGCCGGAGCGGAAGCGTAGCCACGGAAAGCGGGAAAAAATGCCCTCCTTGGCATTTTTTCCCGCAAGTTTTCCGCAGGAAAACTTGCCAGTCCTTATGCAAACAGACGACGCGGCATCCGTGCCGCTGTCAGTTGGCGCAATATGGAAAATGCCAAGGAGTCTGACCGGCCACGGAGTGCCGGGCACAGTAATAATAAAAAATATGCTCCAAAAGAATATAAGGCATTACTGGTCAATGCTGATTTTGTATAGCTCTATGTTGTAGTCCTGGAAGTTGGAGAAGCAGAGCATGGTTCCGTCGGGGCTTAGGGCAAGGCCTGTGGGCTGGTTTCCGCCGGGGATTTCTTTTAGGAGCGTCATGGTTTTTGTGTCTATGACCTGGATTTTGCCGTTTTCTGGGCTGCGCCTTGTGTAGTCTACCGGGTTGTTGGGGCCGCGGCAGCTTATGAAGAGGTAGCGGTTTTTGTAGAGGGCGATTGTGTTTGGCTTGTGGAAGGTTGAAAATTTGGCGGTGATGGTAAAGCTTTCAAGGTCAAACTTGTAGACTTTGGCGTAGTACATGTCGCTTATGAAGACTGTCTTTCCGTCTGCGCTGGGGGCTGCGTGCCTCATGCTGGCTTTTGGGATTTCCAGTTTGTTTATTCTTTTAAAGCTTTCCGTGTCAAAGGCTTCCAGTGTGCCTGATTCGTAGGAGAGGACCAGCAGTTTTTTTCCACCGTCGTAGAAGTAAAGGCCGCGGGGGGCTTTTCCTGTTCTTAGCTTTGTGATGACTTTGCCTGTGTCGTAGTTGATGAGCGAAACGTCGTTTGAGCACCAGTTTGAGACTGCAAGCATGTTTTTTTGCGGGCACCATTCGATTATTTTTGACCAGACTGCGTTTGTGGGGATTGCGCGTTTGTATTCAAAGCCGGGGTAGGTGTATTCGTAGACGGTTGCGGTTGTCATCTGCGAGACAAAGAAGGCTTTTTTTGAGGGGACAAAGATTCCTTCCGCAAAGCCTACTTTTTTTGCGTTGGGCGGGTTTATGCGCTTTATGATTTTCTTTTCCTTTATGCTGAATATGTCAAAGCCATCGTCTTCCAAGAGGGGCATTACTATGTATTCTCCGTCCGGGCTAAAGACAACCTGCTTGGGCTGTCTTCCGCACTTGTAGACTCCGATTCTTTCTGCCTGCACGCGGGGCGTTGAGTTTGCCCCCGCACTGTCTGCACTTGCGTTAAGTGCCAAAAATGCCTGTGCCAAAATTAAAGTGAGTGATAGCAAAATAAATTTCTTCATGTGTTAATGATAACTCTTATTTCTATGAAAAGCAAATGGAAATCAGTTTTGGAATTTGGCTGGGAGCGGAACCCCAAACTGATTTCCATGTTGTGCCAGTATGAATTATTGCTTTTAGGAAGAAAATGTGCTAAAGTAATATTGATGGAAAAAGTTTTTCTTGTGCTGATTTTGGCGTCTGCGCTTTTGGCTTCGGCCTGTTCGTCGCGGGAGGACTCCGTGCAGGAATCTTCCCAAACGCTTAGGAGCGAAGCAATGCTTTTGAGCTCATCAACGGAATGGACTTCCCAGATAGACGCTTCGGTTTTAACAGGAAAAATTCAAGGCATTAAGGGTGGCTCCCCTTCAGTTCCACAGACTACGCTTACTGTTAATGCGGTTCTGGAAAGCCAGCCGCCGGTTTATCCTTCGCTTCCTGGTTTTTACGAGTTGGATTTGTCTGGCATGGAGGCTGATGCCCGGACAGTGCTTGAGTCTTTTTGCAAGGCTCTTGTTTCGGGAAAGGATGCTGAGTCTTTTATGGAGTCCAAGAACCTTTATTCCCTTGCGATTTTCCGCTACGACTTGCGCATGGAGCTGGGTAAGAATTTTTCTTTGCAGTCCTACGTGGCAGGAAAGCCCGCTTCTACAAAGGATGTCTATGAGTGCCCGGTGCGCTTTTTTGTTAAGGGAAACTCTTATTTTGATGCGGTTGTATATGTGCACAAGGCTGGTGAGGAGTGGAAGATGGCCCAGATTGCTTTTAGGAATTCATACCAGGAATAGATAGGACAGGAGTAGTTTATGGCAGGAGAGTCTTTAGAAAACATTACCAAGCTTGAGCGCGACGTTGTTATAAAAACTTTTGGCGAGCAGAACATTCCTCTGACGCTTACGATGGAACGGGGTCGCGACCACAATTACGTCTATGCGAATGAATTTTTTCCTGTGGTGCTTTCGCCTGATTCCTACAAGGTCATGGAAGACGGAAGCGGTGTAATCAGAAAGTCGGTTCAGGATGCCGCCATGTTTGCAGGACACGAGTGCCGGGTTGAATTCTACTTTAACAGGGTGGGGCTTTTTTTTACGACCAAGATTGTGGAGCGCAGGGAAGGTTACTTCTTTTCTATTCCGCAGAAGATTGCCAGAATTCACGATGAAGAGCCTGTTGGCAGTCCCCTGACTTTTAAGGCCAGCCTTTCGTTTGCCGCAAGGGGCAGCCAGGGGGTTTTTTACGAATGCATTACTCCCTGCGAAGACTACGGCCTTTTTCAGAAACCAAAGTTTTCCGACATACCTATAGAGTTCCAGGAGGATGCAAAGAGGCTCTTGGGCACTTTTATTGCTGATGCAAAAAAGGGCATGTCTCCGTCTATTGGGAACGGACTTCACCTTATTCCCGTATGCCGCTACCTTGTTTCTCCACTTGCGGTGAGGACGGTTTCATTCCAGGGGCGGGTTGAGCCTATGGACATAATCTTTGTGGACGAGCTGCGTTTTGTTGCCGCCACGGGAAATTCCACCAACCTGCTGGAGCTTGAGGGTGACTATGTCCTTACCTATGAATTTGACATTAAGCCTGAGCACCATCTTAAGCGCACGATAAAGATTCCATGCACGGTGGAGAACATTTATTCATCAGACGGAAAGAAATGCTTTGTTTGCCGCTACCTTGGAATCAAGGCTGAAGACTCACGCTTTATTATGGAAAAGAAAAAGTATTAGTTCGAATGTTTGCTTTACCGAGAAAGCGGGCTATTCGTCTTCGTCTTGCTTTTTGCGCCTGTGGCTTTTGTTTGTTCCTATGATTACCGCAAAGGGCTGCAGAAGTTCTATGTTTTCGCAGACGATTTTGATTATTACCATGAGCGGTACTGCAAGAATCATGCCCAAGAATCCCCACATCCATCCCCAGAAGGAAAGGCTTACCACTATGATGAAGGGGGAAATGCCTAGGTCTGAGCCTTCCCAGCGCGGTTCAATTATGTTGCCCAAAATCATGTTGATGCAGACGGTTGCAATTCCTATGAAGAGGACAAGCCCCCACTGCGGGTAGAACTGCAGCAGGGCAAAGATTGTCGTAAGGGCGCATGATATTATGGAGCCAAAGCTGGGGATAAAGTTGAGTACGAATGAAAGGAAGCCCCATAGCACGGGAAAGTCCATGTTTACCGAGAAAGTTACGGCAAAGACCAGTATGCCAGTCAAAAGCGATATGACGAACTTGATGGAGATGTAGTGGGTTACGTCGCTTATTGTGTTTTCCGTAATCGTAAGGATTTTCTTTCCGAATTCCTGAATGGGGAAGGCCGTTGTAATCTTGGCCTTCAGGGCATTTATTTCCAGAAGCAGGAATATCGTAAGCAAGCCCACGACAAGGAATTTCTTTGTAAAGTCAACTATTGAGCCGCTAAGCGTAAAGGCCATGTTCTGCAGGGTGGAGCGCACCTTGATTGAATTCCAGAGGTTTACGAAAAGGGATGAGTCTTCCTCATAATGAATTTTGAAGGTTCTGCAGAAGGTCTGG
>JAILHV010000079.1 GCA_024695625.1 Treponema sp. | reverse complement strand
GTAGTAGCGCTTTCCCTCGTGGAAGTCGTAGCTTGGAACGTCTATGGTCTTTCCCGCAAACAAATCCAGAAGGTTCTGGTTAATAAGAGGAACGTCCAGTGCCTCAAGGCATTCGTAGTCGTAGTTGCCGTCTGCGTCCTTGGGGGTGCTTTCCCTGCCAACATAGTAACTGTCCAGTGCGATTACCTTTGGCTTGTAGCCTATTGCCTGAAGCTGGAGTGCCAGTTTTTTGCTGGTAGTGGTCTTTCCGCTGGAAGAAGGGCCTGCAATAAGTACTACGCGAACCGTTCCCCTCTGGTGAATCTGGTCTGCAATGTCTGCAATGCACTTTACCTGCAAAGTTTCGGTAATGTCTATAAATTCATCCTGCTTCCTGTCGTGAATCAGCTGGTTTACGCCCGCCGCGGAAGTTACACCAAGGATTTTACCCCAGTCCTTGTAGCGCTTGTAAATCTCAAAGAGCTTGGGCTGGTCTTCAAATGGAGTAAGCCTGTCCGGGGTTGCATGCTCAGGGAAGCGAAGCAAAAAGCCTTCGTGGTAGGGCATAAGGTCAAAAACGCTAAGGATTCCAGTGCTGGAAGCAAGGGGACCAAAGTAAAGGTCGCTAAAGTCTTCTAGGGTGTTTACCATAACCTTGCCTGGGCAGCGGTAGTTTAGCTGCTTGCGGGTTTCTGTAAGGCCAAGCTTTTCAAAAAGCTCGCATGCCTCTTGGTATGAGATGCAGCCACATTCAATAACTTCGTCTGCCTGAATTATGCGAGTCATCTCGTTCTTTAGGGCAATAATTTCTTCCGTCTTAAGGGACTTTCCCGTGTCCAGGGTGTAGTAGTAGCCGTAGCCAAGGCTGTGGCCAACCAAAAGATGGGCGTTGGGGTAGATGTTGTGTGCGGCTGTTGCCAGAACAAAGCAGAGTGAGCGCCTGTAAATAGCGGCTCCGTCCTTGCTGTCCAGGTATACCGGCTCCAGCGTTGCGCTTATGTCTACGTAGCTGTCCAGCGAATAAATTTCATTGTTCACGCGCACAGCCATGATTTTTTTACCGTCAGATTCCGGTGCAAATTTATGGATGAGAGTAATCGGCGTTATCTCGTTTGAAAGCTCTTCTTTTGTTCCGTCTGGAAAAGTAAGTGTAAATTTCTTCATGCCTAATATTATAATCCACTTTTTTTCTTTTGCAAATAGAATTCAAATTTATTTAAGGAAAGCCTTTTTCTGCGGCACTTGCTCGTTAGACAGTCTGTTTTTTATGCTGCCTAAAGTTGCTTGTGGGTGGCGCTTCCGGGGTTCCGCCTTGCGGCTCCATTGCTTTGCAATGGGCTTCGCCCACCCCTACAGTGCCTGCCGTGCTTTTTTCTGCTACGGTTTTCTTTTGCGCTAGAAAAGTCTTACTTGCCACAAAGCCTAGCCCCGATTGGAATGGTTGCGAAGCAAGACCGCGTAGCGGGCCGGAGCGTAAGCGGAGCCATGCAAAGCGGGGAAAAATGCCTTCCTTGGCATTTTTCCCCGCAAGTTTTCCGAAGGAAAACTTGCCAGTTACTATTGCTAACAAATGACGCGCCCTCCATGGTGCTGCTTGTTTGCGCTTTTTGAAAAATGCCAAGGAGTCTGGCCGGTCACGGAGTGACGGACACAGTAATACCAAGGCGGTGGCTCCGTAAAATTCTTAAAAATACCTGCGCTTGAAATAAAAATTCATTTGTGCCATACTTTTTTTTATGAAGAGAAATCATTTGCCTTTTGCAAGTCTGCTTTTTATGGCGCTGAATGCGGCTTTTCTGCTTTTTGCTACTCCGCTGCTTTTTATTTCATGCGGCACAACGCGCGTAGAAGGGGGTGTTGAAAACCCCAAACCAGAGGAGCCAGAACCAAAAACTGACCCTGAGCCACAAGAACCCAAGCCTGTTGAATGGAAGGCCGCTGCTTCTCTTGACGATCTTTACGGCGTATGGACTTGCGGAAAGAATTCCTATGAATATCCTTTTGACCTTAAGGGCCAGCGCTATCTAAAAAAGTCATACGAAGAGGTTGACGACACCCAAAGATGGCAGGACTTTGCTAAAAAATCAGGTCTTAGCTTTTCCGAGCTGTGGCAGAAACGCTTTGCCTATCTTGAAAAAATCTACGGCGAAGAGCTGCCTGTTGCTGATTCATCCGGAACCCAGTGCGGCATAAAGCTTCGCGTGATTGGTTCACATGTTTACGCAAGAAGGGAATATCTTGTTCCCGAAAGGATTCTTGCCTTCAACCTGAATTTCTTTTACCTTTCCCCGGACAAGGACATGCTTAGGGAAAATGGAACCTTCCATTTTGCTTCGTCAAAGTTCAAGGATTTTTCTGCCGGAAGTTTTTCTTCTGAAAACGATGGCGTGTTTGTAAGGGAGGGTGCTTCGCCCATTACTTTTAGGGGGACTACGCTTTGAAAATGAATTTTGTAAAAAGGTTTTGCCTTGTTTTTGTTTTTTCTGCTCTGACAATTATTTCCCATGCGGAAGAGATTGGCCTTGTGCTTTCTGGTGGAGGCGGCAAGGGTGCGTACGAAGTTGGGGTTTGGAAGGCCCTGTGCGAATATGGCATTGCCCAGAAGGTTACGGTAATTTCCGGTACCAGCGTTGGCGGTCTTAATGCGGCTTTGTTTGCTTGCGTTACGGCTGAACAGGCGGAAAAGATTTGGGTGGATATTGTTCCCTCAAGGCTTACCCAGGACGGTGCCCTTATTTCCCAGGAGGGGCTTAACAAGATAATCTCTTCAATTCCGCTGCAAAAGATTATGGGGAGGGGATTAAGGCCCCATGTCTATGTTACGGCGGTCCGTGCAAAGGGAAAGCTCATCAAGCACTTTACTTCCAAGCCTGGCAGCGACTCCTACCGCTTTCTGCTCAACGAAGAGCCGCAGCTTGAACAGATAAGGCTAAAGCTTCTTGCAACCTCCGCATTTCCTATCCTTACCGATCCAATAAAACTCGCGGACGGCTACAAGTATACGGACGGCGGTGAAGAGGCTGTTGGCGGAGACAATGTTCCCCTTGCCCCTGTGGTTGAACGCTATCCAGAGATAAAGAACATACTGGTAATTTACCTGAGCGACAGGGACCATGTAAAGCGGCGTATTCAGAAGAAGGACTTTGACTCAAAAGTGATAACTGAAATTTTCCCCAGCATAGATACTGACGGAAGCGGCTTTTGGGAGCGTATGCTTGACGGAACTGCAAATTTTAAGGAAGACCGCATCAAGCTTTTGATAAGGCAGGGATATGAAGACACCGTGGAACTTTTGCAAAGGCGGGGAATATACCCGGTTTCCTCTTACTGGTATGAATAATAGTTGGGTATGAATAAAAGTTAGTGGTATTAATACAGCAGTGGAGTAAAGATGGGTAAGCTGGGCAATTATATTTTGAATGCATTTATATTTTTTATTTTGCTTTTAGTGGCAGCCTTTTTATTTACTGCAGAACACTACTTGATTGCTCTTATGATACTTCTTGCTTTGTTTGTATACCTTTTGTTTTCCGATATCTTTTTTGCAAGTATTGGTAACATTAAAAACTTTGCTTTTACAGAAAAGGATACAGGAAAAAAGATTTTGCTAAAAGCATTGTATCTGGCCTTGTACATAGCAATTATTTTTCTTGCCCTACATGTAAGCCACTACATTTTATTGCTGATCAATTTGGTGGTTGCCCTGGATATAATATTTTTACTAATAAAGAAGAAAAGGTTCTTGTTTTACCTCTTCAATGTTGACTTGTGATGTATGGGGAACAGGAGCACTGTAGTTCTAGAGCACAGCAAGGCATCTTGAAAAAGGAATGGGAATTTGAATGATTAAAAGTTTATTTTATTGGCTGCACTTCTTCTTTTGCTAGTTTCATGCAAGAGCAAGGCAGAAATAATTTTTTATGGAAAATTCTTCATTGATATTTATGATACTGGGCTTGATCTTAATTCTTCTTGTGGAGAAGAATATACAAAACAATAGCGGGCTGCGTAACGGAGTGCCGGCCACGGTTAATCGGGGGAATGCACTCCAAAGCCCTCAAAAATCATTCAGCTGACAATTTGGGCTTTGTAATCGAAATGGTGTGATTGCCAAAAAGCGTTTTTTTGTGTATAATGTGATTCCGTTATGAAAGACGGTTTTGACAATGACAAGTATTTAAAGATTCAATCTGAACACATCAAGCAGCGCATTGCCCAGTTTGGCAACAAGCTCTACCTCGAATTTGGCGGAAAGCTTTTTGACGACTACCATGCTTCCCGCGTACTCCCCGGATTCAAGCCGGACAGCAAGCTACAGATGCTCCTCCAGCTGGCAGAATATGCGGAGATAGTCATAGTCATCAGCGCAGTGGACATAGAAAAGAACAAAGTGCGCGGAGACCTTGGCATTACCTACGAC
This sequence comes from Treponema sp., assembly GCA_024695625.1. Taxonomy (GTDB): domain Bacteria; phylum Spirochaetota; class Spirochaetia; order Treponematales; family Treponemataceae; genus Treponema_D. The sequence goes on along the minus strand of JAILHV010000079.1, from coordinate 20,884 downwards.
AAGGACGTTATCCGCCTGCGAAACGAATTCCAGAGCAGGGGACTCACCGTTGGAAGCGTTGTAATCACCCACTATTCAGGCCAGGAAGCCGCAAAATCCTTCCGCAACAAGCTAAAGCGCATGAACATAAAGACCTACTTCCATTATACAATTCCGGGCTATCCGTCCAACGTAAAGCTAATAGACAGCGACGAGGGCTACGGAAAGAACGATTACGTGGAAACAAGCCATCCTCTCGTAGTAGTTACAGCCCCAGGCCCCGGCAGCGGAAAGATGGCCGTTTGCCTTAGCCAGCTCTACCAGGAAAATAAGCGCGGTGTAAAGGCAGGCTATGCAAAGTTTGAAACCTTCCCAATCTGGAACTTGCCGCTCAAGCACCCGGTAAACCTTGCCTACGAAGCCGCAACAGCAGACCTCGCAGACGTTAACATGATAGACCCCTTCCACCTGGAAGCCTACGGAAAGACAACCGTAAACTACAACCGCGACATAGAGATTTTCCCGGTTCTTAACGCCATTTTTGAGGGAATCTATGGCCACAACCCCTACAAGTCCCCAACAGACATGGGTGTTAACATGGCAGGCAACTGCATCGTGGACGACGACGCATGCTGTAATGCAGCCCGCCAGGAAATAATCCGCCGCTACTACAACACGCTCAACAACCTTGTGCAGGGCAATGCCGCCGAATCGGAAGTGGACAAGATAGAGCTCCTCATGCAGCAGGCAAAAATCACCACGGACAACCGCAAGGTAACCGTTGCCGCAAAGCAGAGGGGGGCAAAGTCCGGAGTTCCAACCGCCGCAATAGAGCTGGAAGACGGCACCATAATTACATCCGAAACAACAGAGCTTTTGGGAACAAGCGCGGCCCTTATCCTTAACGCAACAAAGCACCTTGCCGGAATAGACCACAAGGTAAAGCTTATCCCCAAGAACATGATAGAGCCAATCCAAAAAATGAAGGTTTCCTACCTTAAGGGCAACAACCCCCGCCTGCATACCGACGAAGTTCTGGTTGCGCTTGCAATGCTTTCACTCAACGACGAAAACTGCAAAAAGGCGTTGGAGCAGCTTCCAAAACTCAACGGCTGCCAGGTTCACACCACGGTAATGCTTAGCGAGGTAGACCGCAAGATTTTCAAAAAACTCGGCGTAGACCTTACCTGCGAGCCTGTTAGCAAAAAGGGCAGGACTCTCATAGGCTAGTATAACGAATGGTTGGTGAGTCCCGTCGAACCACGGATGGATATTAGTCTTTTGGACGGAAGTCTTTAGGACGGAAGTCCTACTTGCTCTACCATTTTGCATTTTGGCTAATCCGACCGTACATGCCTATGCGCCACCGCCGTTCCGGGGTTCCGCCTTTCGGCTCCATTGCTCTGCAACGCACTTTCGTGCGCCCCTCCATGGCGGCGTAGGTTTATTTATATCTCGCATCAAAACAGAACTATATTTAGTGCTGCAACAGGTCTTCCCAAGACACCCCGGCACCTGATGTTACTCCTTTCTGAAGCACAGAGCCAATCACCGTATCAAGAAATTCCGGCGGAATTCCAGGGGTAAGAACCTTTTCCGTCCTAAGAACCGCTATGTCTTTGCTTTCTATTTTATGCCCCTTTTCAAAGGAAGAAGTGTAGTGCAGGGAACGGTTTGTCCTTCCATAGTTCTGTATTTCTATTGGGGCAAGCTTTTTTACGCCTGTACCAAGCACGCGAAAAACCTTTTCCTCTCCGTACTGCATTTCCATCTGGCGGATTATTTCTGTCTGGGAGGTGCTTAGTATGGTTCCGTCAAAAAGAAGCCTTGCGTTTGTTATGGAATTTCCCCCTGCCGCAAAGTCTTTTCCAAACCTTCCGAATATGGCTTCAGTCTGCCTTACCGCGTTCACCATCTGGCTAAACTGGTCAGCCTCTAAAGCTACCGGGTCGTCAAGCCCGTCCGTCTTTTTGCTTAGCGTAATGTGCTTTTCCAGCATGCTGCCGCCCATTGCGGATGCAAGTACGGGTACAAGAACCGGGTCAAGGGAATGGTCGCTAATGCCGCTTGGTATGCCGAATATCTTTTGCAAAGTGTCTACGCAGCGCACGTTGTATTCATCTTCCGGGGCTGGGTAGAAGGTAATGCAGTGGAGCAGCGTTAGCGGGGGAAGAACCATGCCGTTTTCTTCTTTGCCAAGCTTTTTTCCGCCAGTCAGCAGGGCAATGGCCTTTTCTATGTCTCCCAGGGTAGAAACTCCGCTGGAAAGGATTATGGGTATCTTTCCGTAGTAAGAGGCACATGCCTTTAAAAGCGGAATGTGGTTCACCTCCGGGCTTGCAATTTTTATTGCGTCGGGGTTTATTGAAGCAAGTTCTTCCAGGGAGCGAAGTCCAAAGGGGGAACATGCAAACAAAAGCCCCTTCTGGTGGGTGTATTCAAGGCATTCCCTAAAGAATTCCTTGGGAACTTCAAGCGCCTTAAAGCGGTCGTAGAGCCTTACGCTTCCCCCGGGTAGGTTAACAAAACCCGTGTCCGGGTGCAAAATTTCGTCTGCGTAGACCCACTGGAATTTTATTATGTCTGCTCCGCAAGATGCCGCCTCGTCTATAAGGGCACGCGCTTTTTCTATATTGCCGCCATGTGCTGTCCCAATTTCCGCTATAACTTTCATAATGCCATATTAATAGAAAAAGTTGCCTGTGTAAACTGACTTCCTGTTGCCAAGTTTTTAGCAGACCAACTTTTTAGTTGAAATCTTACGTCCATGGTGGTATAATTTAGGCTAATGCTGTCTTTTGGTGACAGATTCACGGAGGAATATGTTAAAGATTAAAAAATTGTCAGTATGGGTGGCATTTGCGGCTTTGTCAGCTGCTTCATTTGCACAGAAGAGTGGTGTCGTCCAGGAAATAAAGGAAAGCATGATTAAGGTGGACGGAGGCGTGTTCACAATGGGCTTTGCTGGGGGCGAAAACAACGAATCTCCGGTTCACGAAGTAAGCGTCCGCTCATTTTCAATTCTAAAGACAGAAGTAACGCAGGGCCAGTACAAGGCAGTTGTCGGAAAGAACTACTCCCACTTTAAGGGAAACAAACGCCCTGTGGAAGAGGTGAGCTGGTACGACGCAATAATATTTTGCAACAAGTTAAGTATGGTTTCAGGCTATACCCCTGCATATTCGCTTGGCGGAGAGACTGATCCTGAAAAATGGGGCGACGTTCCCCGCATAGGTGCTTCATCCGACTCAAAGGCCATCTGGAGCTCAATCGAGTGCGACTTTAACGCCAACGGCTACCGCCTTCCCACAGAAGCTGAATGGGAATACGCAGCAAAGGGTGGCAGGGAGGCAGACGATGCCATATATTCAGGAAGCTCCTCTGTAACCAACGTAGCCTGGAATGCAGATGCAATAGACGGTGAGACCCACAGCGTGGGCTTAAAGGCTCCAAACAGCCTGGGCATTTACGACATGAGCGGTAACGTTTGGGAATGGTGCTGGGACTGGTACGGCAACTACAACGTTAACGACTCCGACAACCCTCTTGGTGCTTCCAAGGGTGTCACAGGCCGCAAGATAAGAAGGGGCGGTTCAATAGCCAGTGATGCGGTATTCTGCCGCAACACCAACCGTGCTAGCACTGCTCCAGAAGTCCGTGGCGTTGACCTGGGCTTCCGTGTCGTGCGCTCTCTGGATGTCTTAAAAAGCTCTTCTTCTGGCAAATCACATTCTGACGATGGAATTATCTATGAAGATGACGATGATGAGCCTGTTCTGATGGGGAGATAATGGGAATTACGGAATTGACTCCTGAAATTGCAGCCTGCTTTGCAGATTTGGACATGGAATTCGTGGACGCTGCATTTTCGGGAAAAACGGTGCAGAAAATACAGATGGGAGAAAAGCTTTTTTCTACCATTAAAGACAAGAATCCTGAATGGGATTTTACCTTTAACGAATATCCCGTGGAGTCTTCAAGTGATTTGCCGGAGTTTGACCACCTTCTTGTCCTGGTTGACTGAACATTGTATGGTATATTACAATAGAAGAAAGTGTCGGCGTATACTATAGTTGTTCCTGACAGCGGCATTTTGCAGCGGGTCTGCGGGACGAATGACAGCAACTTAAAACTCATAGAATCCTTCCTGGGGACAAGTGTCTTTGCATGCGGAAACGAGCTTTCCGTTGACGGTGCGGATGAAGACAAGACAAGAAAATTCCGCTTTATAGTGGACAGAATCCTAGATGAAATTTCTGAAAGTCAGGATGAATTTACCGATACGGACTTGGTGCGCTCAATCCTCAACGCAGACCTGAGCGATTTTTCTTCTGCTGGCGGAAACCGTGTTTCTTCTGCGGACAGGGCCCTGTTTGACCGCTGCTCGGTTTCAGTGCCGGGTGGGGTAAGAAAGGTTTATCCCCGCACTAAGGGTCAGGCTGAATTTGTCCATGCCATGAGATCCTTTGACATGGTCTTTGCCATTGGGCCTGCAGGCTGCGGCAAAACTTTTCTTGCCGTTGCGGAGGCTTTGCGCCTTGTTCTGAGCCACCAGAAAAGTTCCGTAATACTTGCGCGTCCGGTGGTGGAGGCAGGAGAAAGCCTGGGGTTCCTTCCGGGGGATTTGGAGGACAAGCTCAACCCCTACATAAGGCCTCTCTACGATGCCATGAATTGTATTCTTCCCCGCGAGACCGTCAGAAAGATGGTTGAGGGCGGAATAGTGGAGGCTGCACCCCTTGCTTACATGAGGGGGCGCACGCTCAACGACAGCGTTGTAATTCTGGACGAAGCCCAGAATACTACGGTTGAACAGATGAAGATGTTCCTTACCCGTATGGGCGAAGGTTCAAAGGTTTTTATAACCGGCGATATAACTCAGATAGATTTGCCGCGCAGGGTTCCTTCCGGGCTTTTGCATGCGGTAAAATTGCTAAAAAACGTGCAGGGCATTGCAATCAAGGAGCTTACCTCCCAGGACGTGGTCCGCAACAGCCTTGTAAAACGGATAATCCAGGCGTACGAAAATGAAGAAGAACAATAAGAATAACTATTTCAGCGAAACTTTCTCGGCTATCTCTTCCTATGTAAGGAAAAACATTGCAAAGCTGATTGTATTCATCGTGACTTTTATCTTTGCATTATTGCTTTCTTTTTTGCATACGGCAACATCTGATTCAGTTTCATCGCAGTCCCTGACTGAATATGAGGTTGGGCAGGTTGCCGACCGCGACATTGTAGCCAGAAAGTCCATTCCTGCTGATTTTGAGAATGAAATTTCAATCACCAAGGGAGAAAAGATTATAAAGAAGGGCTTCCCGATTACAGAGTCGGAGTATGCAAAGCTCAAGCGCATGGCAGAAGCTCCCGCCTACATAGACTACAGGCTCTTTGCAGACACTGTGCTTTTCATGATGCTTTTGAGCGCAATGTTCTTCTTCCTCTTTGGCACAACCTGTCTTGGCTACCCCCTGCCTCTTAAGGACCAGATAACCGGCAGCGTCTTTTTTGTGCTTACGTACGGTTCCGCGCTTTTTGTTGCGGGCAAGGGGCCTTTCCTATCTTCCATGCTGATTGCCCTTTCAACCCCGGCCATATTCTTTGTCTTCCTTGTGGCCATCCTTTTTGGCCAGAGAAATGCGGTTTATTTCTCCATTCTGGTTTCCTTTGGTGTACTGAATGCGGCTGGAGGCCAGCTTTTGCCCTTCCTTTACATACTGGCATCTTCTTTGGCAGCATCTAGGATTGTCCGCCGCATTAACAGAAGGATAGACATGCTGGTTGCATCTTTTGTCCAGAGTGCCTTAAACTGCGTCTTCCTTATCGTGCTAAAGATTGCCTTCAATTCACCTCTGGGCGATATGGTTGCCCTTTTGCCTGGTGTAGCATTCAACGGCTTCTTCTCGGGAATCCTCTGCCTGGGCTTCCTTACGCCAATAGAGTTGCTTTTGAACACTTCATCGGTCTTCCGCCTGATGGATTTGAACGACCTTAGCACCCCTACGATGAAAAAGCTTTTGGTAAACGCAAGCGGAACCTACAGCCACTCAATGATGGTGGCCCAGCTTGCAGAAACCGCCTGCAACGAGATAGGTGCAAACGGCCTTTTGGCGCGTGTCGGAGCCTATTACCATGACATAGGAAAGATGGACAACCCGGAGTATTTTACCGAAAACCAGACAGGGACAAACCTGCATGAGGAAATAAACCCGTCCCTTTCCGTAAGCATAATCAGAAGCCACGTAAAAAAAGGCGTGGAGACAGCCATGGCCCTTCACATGCCGGACAGAATCATAGACATTATCCGCGAGCACCACGGAAACCAGGTTATTTCCTTCTTCTACAATTCGGCAAAGGAAAAGGACCCCAACGTTAACCCGGAAGACTATTCCTACACGGGAAACCCTCCTTCATCCAAGGAAAGCGCGGTGGTCATGCTTGCAGACACTGTGGAAGCCGCCTGCCGCTCACTTACAAAGCCATCCGTCTCCCGCATAGAAAAATTCGTTCAGGAACTCGTTGACTCAAAGATTGCAAACAACCAGCTTAACAACTGCGGAATCACTTTCAAGGACCTAAAGCTTGTAAAAGATGCCTTTGTACAGATTCTTGCGGGCTACTACCACAGCCGCATAAAGTATCCGGACCAGAAGGATCCCGATACAGGGCTTCCTGACAATTCAGCCGCTGCACAGAAGGCCCCCGATGCCTCTTCTGCAAAGGAAGAAGAAAAGGATGAAAAGGCAGAAGTAGAGAAGGCAAGTGAATCAACCCCGGAGAAAAAAGAGCCTTCCGCAAAGAATTCCAAGGCTTCTTCCAGGGAAAAGTCAGACGAATCTGGCGAAAAAGAGACAAAAAAAGGAAAGAATTCAAAGTCTGGAGAAAAATCTTCAAAGTCTGCAAAGTCGGACGAAAAGGACAAGACCTATGCCTAACAGAATACTTGTTTCCGTGGAAGACGGAATGGAAGAGCCCTCATGGCTTTCCAAAGCAGAGCAGTTTGCCCAAAAAGCCATGACAGCCGCAGGCTATGACGGCGAGGAAGTGTCGCTTATGTTTTGTTCGGACGCTTTTATAAAAGATTTGAACCGCGAATACCGTAACATAGACGCCCCCACCGATGTTTTAAGTTTTGAGGACGGGGTTTCCTATACCGACGAAGGGGGGAATGAATGGTTTTGCGCAGGAGACATTGCAATCAGCCTGGAAACCCTGCCGGTGAATGCCCAGTATTTTAATACTGACCAGGATGATGAGCTAAAAAGGCTTATCGTGCATGGTCTGCTCCACCTGAACGGTCTTGACCACGGGGAAGAGCATGTTCAAGAGGGCATTGAGCCTGTGTGCGAGATGCTTAAGATTCAGAAGAAGATATTGATTCAGCTGAAAGATGAAAAAATTATTAACTAGTTTAAGGAAATTATAAGAAATGTTTGGCTTTGGTAAGAAAAAGCAGGATAAAAGTTTTAATGGCGCTTCAAAGGAAGAGGAGCCTTTGCAACAGCAGGCCCTGCAGTCAAAGCTTCTTGCGGAAGAAGTGAACGACATGATAGAGGGCGTTAAGGATTTGTCCGAGACGAGCGTAAAGGAGGTTATGGTTCCCCGCATAGACGTGGACTTTATAGCCCTTGGCACCCCCCAGGACGAGCTTTTGCAGAAGGTTACGGAAAGCGGCCACTCAAGGTTCCCGGTGTATTCAACTTCAATAGACAATGTTGTTGGCGTATTGTACGTAAAGGACATGATAGCGGTTCTTGCCCGCCACGAGGAAATCAACCTGGAAAAGATAATCCGAAAGCCCTATTTTGTTCCCGAAAGCAAGAGGATAGACAGCCTGCTCCGTGAATTCAAGAGAAGGCACATACACATAGCCCTTGCAATCGACGAATACGGCGGAATCAGCGGTATTGTCTGCATGGAAGATATTATAGAAGAAATTGTTGGCGACATTCAGGATGAATTTGACAACGAGATGGCAGACATTCTGCCCCTGAATGAAAACGTGTGGCTCTGTGATGCCCGCGTAAGCCTTGACGACTTGAACGAGACAATAAATTCAACCTTCCCGACGGAGAATTTTGACACCTTGGGAGGCTTTGTGTTTGACTTGTTCGGAAAAATTCCTGTAAAATTCGAAAAAGTCTCTTGGCACGACTGGGATTTTATAGTTCAGGAAATGGAAGGCCATAAGGTTAATGTTATCAAGGTGATTTTACGAAAATCAAAGGAAAAGGATAATAGCTGACTTTGGGGGAGGTTAGATGATGTTTTACATGAAAAAGTTTGCCCGTACGGTGCTTGCACTTTCTTTGGCGGCAATGGTTTGTCCGCTTTGGGCGCAGGTAAAAAAGACGGCAGTTTCTCTTTACAACCAGGCGTATGCCATGCAGCAGAGGGAAGACTACTACGGTGCCATAGAGACCTATCAGGAAGCGCTTCAGATGAACGCCCAGTATGGTGACGCTTGGTACAACCTTGCAGTGTGTACTTTCTGCCTTGGCGAATATGACCTTTCGGTTCAGTATGCCGACACCGCAGCAAAATATTCCCGCAACCTTACCCAGGTTCAGAACCTTAAGGGCTTGGCACTTATAGCCCTTGGCAAGATTAGCGAAGCCCGTACCGTCTTTAACGGTGTTCTTGCAAAGTACCCCAACGACATAGACGCACGCTTTGGTCTTGCAGAGATTGACCTCTACGGAGGAAGCCTTTCTGCAGCGGAAAAACGCTATCTTGATGCACTTAAGCGCGATGCAAACAACCGCAAGGCCCTTCTTAGCCTGGCACTCGTTACTTCAGAGGAAGGAAAGGATGCTGTTGCAGAACGCTATGTAAACCAGGCCCTTGAATACCACAGTTCAGAGGCGGAAGTCCACTATCTTGCAGCCTATCTTGCCGCAAAGAGGGGAAACCTTCAGGAAGCGGAACGCAGGGCAAGGAGTGCAGTCCAGATACGCGGCAATTATGACAAGGCCTACGAACTCCTGTCTCAAATCCTTTATTCACAGGGAAGGTACAACGAGGTAATCGACCTCTGCGAATTCCGCATTGGACGCAACCGCAACCTTAGCACCGCATGGTACCTAAAGGGGCTTTCACAGGCAAAGCTTGGCAACTCCCAGCTTGCACTCAACACTTTTACCACAGGCCTTAGCATAGACCCCTATGACGAGGTGATGAGGTTTGCACTTGAGCAGCAGATTTCTGACTCGCTTAATATAGAAGACACAAGACGCTCCAACTGGGCAAAATTCCATATCTCCAAGGCAGCGGAATTCAAGCGCGGCTTTGACGGCCCCAGCGAACGCTATGAATACCAGAAGGCTCTTAGCGTAGACCCCCTCAACTCTACGGCAAGGCAGAAGTTTGCAAACATGCTTGAGCGCGACGGTTTTTACGAGCTCTACCTGAACCAGCTTAAATTCATAGGCGAGAACTACATGAATCCCGGCAAGAAGAGCGACCAGCAGATAAAGAACGAGGACACGGAAGAGGCCCTTGAAAGCCTTATGATTTCTAACCTTGCAAACAAGTGGAATGTTGACCCCTTCTACCTTGACAAGTGCAGGTGGAACCTTGGAATATACTACAAGAAGGCTCCGGTTCAGCTTCTTCATGCGGATGCAGAGCAGGTAATTTCCCGTGCCGCAAAGGATTTGTTCAACGGAATTCCATCCACGTCTGTAAACGTACAGGCAAAGGCTGTAGAAGGCTTTGCAGAGGCATTCCGTCTTGCCCGCACAGGTGGACGCGACTACTTTGCAATCCTTACCATTCAGGAGACGGACCGCTCCTTCTCCCTTGACGCAACCCTTTATTCTGCAAGGACTGGAACAAAGACTACGGAAATCCACGTCTACCGCACAGGAAACGACCGCGTTGCAAAGTCTCTAAGACGCTTCCGCCAGGCTGTTCTTGACATTCTGCCAATAAGGGGAAAGGTTATCCGAAACTCATCCGGCACCCTCCTTGTGGACTTGGGAAAGAGCGACGGCATGGTAAAGGGAGCCCAGTTTGACGTTGTAAAGCAGGGGAAGATTCTTACTGCAGACAGCGGCACCGGCGTTTACTACAGCGAAAAGGACATGCTTGGAACCTTTGTTATTGACAAGGTTAACGAGGAAATTTCTGAAGGAACTTACACAAAGAAGGGCTTCTATGACACCCTTAATTCCGGTGACGAGGTGATACTTGTTAAGCTTCCTGATGACCAGAGTGCGGCTCAGGGCAAGGACGGAAACGCTGTTACGGACACACGCCCGGCTGCCGACAACAACGGAAAGCCTGCAACTGATGCGGCTGCAGCGGCAGAGCGTGCCTCTATCCGCGAAGACTTAAAGGCTCCAGTAAAGGAATCACCGCTAATCAAAATGATTCAGAACATCATATAATATGCCTGTTTTTCAGGTGCAAATAAAAGGCAGTGCGGGACACACAAAGTTCTGCACTGCCTTTTTTGTTTTACGGCTTCATTCCACTGTAAGTGTAATCTTTAAGTTGCTGAATGTGGGCTGGGAAGATACCGCTCCGCTATAAATTACAGTTAAGTGCAAGATTGCTTTCTTCCGCCTTGTTCCTGTCGTCCTGCCTTACAAGCGTGGAAACAAGAGCCGTAGAAACTCCCAAAACTAAAAGAATCAGAAAAGAAAAAAGAAGTATCTGTTTAAGGCTGATGGGATATTTTATCTTCATTAAAACTTCCTCCGTGTTTAGGTCATTTGGAGAACACATTTATGCAACTTATTTTCATTATAAGGCAGGTATTTAAAAAAGATATAGGAAACCTTAAAAAATCCCTTTATTGGGCTTTAGGGACTCCCAGGGCGCAGAAAATTTCTGATTGTTAAATTACAGGCTTCCGTGATATAATTGATGCATGAGTACACACATAAACGCAAAAGAGGGTGCAATCGCAGAATCCGTATTGCTTCCCGGTGACCCGTTAAGGGCAAAATTCATAGCTGAAAATTTTTTGGAGAGCCCTGTCTGCTACAACGAAGTGCGCGGAATGTACGGCTTTACTGGAACCTACAAAGGCAAAAGGGTTAGCGTGCAGGGAACTGGCATGGGACAGCCCTCCATTTCCATCTACGCAACGGAACTTTTTAAGTTCTACGGGGTTCAGAATGCAATCCGTGTTGGAACTTGTGGCAGCGTAAAAAAAGAACTCGCTCTCAGGGACATTCTTTTGGCCCAAGCGGCATGTACGGACGGCTCCATGAATACCCACCGCTTTAACGGCATGCACTATGCACCGGCCGCAGACTTTTCGCTTTTAAAGCAGGCAGACCTTCAGGCGGAAAAGATGGGGCTAAAGCACTTTGTCGGACTTTGCGCCTCAAGCGACAACTTTTACGACGACAAGGAAAACTGGAAGCTTTGGTCCCAGTACGGGGTTGCCGGAATAGAGATGGAGACGGCTGAACTTTACACCCTTGCGGCAAAATTCGGCAGAAAGGCCCTTGCAATCCTTACCGTTAGCGACCACATCCTGCTTGGCGGCGAAACTACGGCAGAAGAGCGCCAGACTTCATTCACCAACATGATAAAAGTCGCGCTGGAAACGCTGGCTTCCGTATAGATTTTTTTCTAAAATCAGGAGCACAGGCCATGTTTCAACTGTGCCCGGCTCTACGAGCCCGGTCAGACTCCTTGCAATTTTTCTTTTCTGTAAAACTGATAGCGACATGGACGTCGCGTCGTTTGTTTGCGGAGTGACTGGCGAGTTTTTCAAAGAAAAACTCGCGGGGAAAAATTGCAAGGATGCAATTTTTCCCCGCTTTCCAGGGCTACGCTGTCGCTCCGGCCCGCCTCCGGCGGTCTTGCTTCGCAACCCTTCCAATCGGGGCTAGGCTGGTGGGCAAGTATGACCGCATCAGTCTGGCAATAAAAAGAAACTGCCGCAAAAAGAAGAAAAAGACAAAATCGTTATTTATGTTGCCTTTAGTCTTTTCAAGTGTTAGAATAGATAAAATAACATTGAACAAAAGGGAGTAGGAGTAATGAAACCAACTTTAGTAGTGCTTGCGGCGGGTATGGGAAGCCGTTATGGTGGCGTAAAGCAGATTGATGCTGTTGGACGCGACGGAGAGTGCCTGCTTGACTATGCGGCATACGATGCAAAAAATGCCGGTTTTGGCAAGATTGTTTATATTATCAGAAAGGACATAGAAAAAGACTTTAGGGAGCGGCTTTTTGACCGTGTTGCCCGCAATATGGATGCAGAATACGTCTTTCAGAACATGGATTCGCTTTTGACGGCAGAGGAAGCTGGGCGTGCTGCTCAGAGGACAAAGCCTTGGGGTACCATTCACGCGGTTTTGTGCGCAGAGGAAAAGGTAAATTCACCATTTGCGGTAATCAACAGCGACGACTATTATGGGCGCGAGGCATTCAACGTGCTGGGAAAATACCTGGGCTCTCTTGATTCCAAGTCCCGCGAACATGCAATGGTTGGCTACGTTCTTGGCAACACCATGAGCGACAGCGGAACCGTAAGCAGGGGCGTTTGCTCTGTAAAGGACGGCTACCTTGAATCTATTACTGAACACACAAAAATTGGCCGTGTAAACGGTAAAATCATAAGCGAATTTGAAGGAAAAGAGGTGGAATTTACCGGCAAGGAATGGGTTAGCATGAACCTTTTTGCCTTTAGCCTAAAAGCCTTCGAGGAATTCCACAAGTACTGGGACAATTTTAAGGCCACGTCCCTTGACCAGCCCAAGACGGAGGCCCTTCTTCCTGTGGCAGCCAGCGACATTGTTAGGCACGGGGAGGGAAGCATAAAATTCTTTACTTCAAGCGAAAAATGGTTCGGAATGACCTATCCCGAAGACCGCGAGATTGTAAAGAAATCCATTGCGCAGAAGATTGCGGACGGCTACTACCCGGCTACGCTATGGAAGGACTAGGAGGGCAAGATGATTGCGCTTAATGCTATAAAGTCAGACAAGATATGGGGTTACGAGCTTTGGATTGCCTCCACCCATCCCAACGGGAAGCAGGAGGCCTTTGAAAAGTTCTGCGGTGGAGACTATCCACTTTTGGTAAAGGTAATTCAGGCTAACGACACTCTTAGCGTACAGATTCACCCCGATGATGCAACCGCAAGGCTTTACGAGGGGGAAAATGCATGCGGTAAGACCGAATGCTGGTACGTGCTTGATGCAGAAAAGGATGCCCGCCTTGTATACGGTCTGAATGGAATCTACACAGCAAGCGAACTTAGAAAGGCCATAAAGGCAAATTCCATACAGGACTGCCTTAATTACGTTAGCGTAAAAAAGGGCGACTTTATCTACATTCCCTCTGGAACCGTCCATGCCATAGGCGGAGGCTTACGGCTTTTGGAAGTTCAGCAGTCTTGCGACATAACCTACCGCTTCTATGACTGGGGGCGGGGGCGCGAGTGCCACGAGGAAAAGGCCATTGCCTGCATAAAGGACAGCCCGGTTAGAAGCATTTCTGCATTTCCCGGTGTATTTTCCTGCCCATATTTTGCGCTTGAGCAGATTTTTGTGGAAGGCCAGTATGAAGGGGTTGCGGACGAGGCTTCTTCTCCAAGGTGCGTGGAAGACGTTACCCTTCTTTTTATAATAGAAGGAAATGGAAAACTTAACGGTCAGAATGTAAAGGCGGAAGAAATATATGCCCTTGAACCCGGCGAAGAAATAAAGGCCCATGGCAACTTTTCCATGATGAAAATTGTTCCGCAAAAAAGGCGCAAGCGTTAAGAAGAACCCTGCTTGAGGGCTTTAATGCCCTTTTGCGGGGAGCGATAGCGGCCTTAATGACATGTACGCGTAGCCTAAGCATTTCTGGCAATTTGCCCGGGAACGGAACACAAAATTGATTCCCAGACTTCTATAAAATTTGTCTTTTTTTGCCATTTGCATTATATTTAAACGTATGAAAAGCGATAAGACAAATAACGATAAATCCTCACTGCCGGCGGAGCAGGAACTCCCCAACAAGCTGTTTATTGTTCCCATAGGCGGAAGGCCTATTTTTCCGGGCATTTTTACGCCCCTTATGATTAACAATCCCGATGACACAAAGGTTGTGGAGGAAGCCTACGAGGGTGACGGTTGCATAGGTATTGTCATGCTCAAGAACGACGTTGAAAAGCCAACCCTTGCCGATGTTCACGATGTTGGAACCGTTGCCCGCATCATAAAGAAGATTAACCTTCCAGACGGCGGAATAAATGTCTTTGTGAGCACCATTGCCCGCTTTAAGATACGCAAGACCCTTAGCATAAGCACCCCCATGGTTGCCGCAGTTGAATACCTTGATGACATTGGCGGTGACACCTTTGAGGTAAAGGCCCTTACCCGCGCCCTCATCAGCGAGATGAAGGAAGTAAGCGAAAACAACCCCATGTTCAGCGAGGAAATGCGCCTTAACATGGTGAACATTGACCACCCGGGTAAAATTGCGGACTTTATAGCCTCCATCCTTAACATAGACAAGGAAGAGCAGCAGAAAGTCCTTGAAACCCTAAACGTCCGCGAAAGAATGGAGCAGGTTCTTGTCTACATTAAGAAGGAACAGGAAATCTTGCGCGTACAAAAGAAGATTCAGAACGAGCTTAACGAAAAGGTGGAAAAGAACCAGAGGGACTACTTCCTCCGCGAAGAGATGAAGTCCATTCAGGAAGAACTGGGCATTTCCACAGACCCCAAGACAAACGACTACCTAAAGTTCAAGGGCAAGATAGATGCCTTCCATTTTACCGGCGAAGTAAAGGAAACCGTCTATTCCGAGCTTGAAAAATTCCAGCTTTTGGATCCCCACGACCCAGAGTACAACCAGAGCCGCAACTTTCTGGACCTTGTTTCTTCCCTCCCTTGGAACGATGAACCGATGGAGCTTTACAGCCTCGAAGAAGCCAAGAAGATTCTGGAAAAGGACCACTATGGCCTTGATGATGTAAAAAAGCGCATCATGGAATACCTTGCAGTCCGCCGCCTAAAGGGAGACGGTAAGGGTTCCGTATTGATTCTTGTGGGACCGCCGGGAGTTGGAAAGACCAGCGTTGGCCGCTCAATAGCACGTGCCATGAACAAGCCCTTCTACCGCTTTAGCGTTGGCGGTGAACATGACGAGGGCAACATAAAGGGACACCGCCGCACATACATTGGCGCAATGCCAGGCCAGATTATAGAGGGACTCAAGATTACAAAGACCAAGGCCCCTGTCTTTATGATAGACGAAATAGACAAGATGAATGCCTCTGCCCAGGGAGACCCGTCTGCAGCCCTTTTGGAAGTCCTAGACCCGGAGCAGAACGTTGCCTTCCGCGACACCTACCTAGACCTTCCCTTTGACCTTAGCAACGTCTTCTTTATCCTTACCGCCAACACCCTGGACACAGTACCCGGACCTCTCCGCGACAGGGCAGAAGTCATAGAACTTTCCGGCTACATTGACCAGGAAAAGATTCAGATTGCCTCCAAGTACCTTGTTCCCAAGAACCTGGAAAAGAACGGCTTTAAGAAGAATCAGGTAAAGTACAGCAAGGCCGCCCTAAGCCTTATTGCAACAGAATATGCCCGTGAAGCAGGCGTGCGTAACTACGAGAAATGCATAGACAAGATAAACCGCAAGCTTGCATCCGAGCTTATGGCTGAATACGAAAAGGACAATCCCCCGCCAAAGATGCCAACTATGGAAGACATCCCCGACGGTAAGGTTAGCGCAAAGCCCTCCAAGAAGAGCAGGGTAAGCACAGTTGCAAGCCCCCAGGATGCGGTTAAGGCCGTTAACGAGGCAGTTGCAGCAGCCGTTTCCCTTAACGGTGAAAAAGAAAAGGACGGTGTTGCAAAAGACGGATCTGCTCCAGAAGTTCAGGTGCAGAACAACACCCAGGCGCAAAAAGAGGAAGCCCTCCGTGCAGAAAGGCAGAAAGTCTGGCATGATGAAAAGGTAAAAATCAGCAAGGCCTTTGCAAAGAAGCAGTTCAGCATAGACACAAAAGAAGTGCGCAAGTACCTTGGTAAAGCCGTATTTGACGAAAGCCAGATAAAGGTGGCGTCTGTCCCAGGAACCGCAATTGGTCTTGCATGGACAAGCATGGGGGGCGACACCCTCCTAATAGAAAGCATTGCCTTTGAATCTTCCAAGGGCGGCCTCCAGCTTACCGGGCAGATGGGCGACGTAATGAAGGAAAGCGCACAAATTGCCATGAACTGGGCCAAGCAGTACGCAATTGGGCACAAGTACAAGGATAGCGAATGGTTTGAAAAGAACACCATCCACCTGCACATTCCTGAAGGCGCAACCCCAAAGGACGGCCCCTCCGCTGGAATTACAATGGCTACAACCTTCATCTCCCTCCTTCGCGGCAAAAAGATAAAGGCAAACCTTGCAATGACAGGCGAACTCAGCCTTACCGGCCAGGTGCTTCCAATTGGAGGCCTCCGCGAAAAGACCGTAGCCGCCAAGCGCAACAAGATCAAGACAATAATAATCCCCAAGGCCAACGAGCGCGACCTTGAAGAAATCCCTGCCCACGTAAAGGAAGGAATAAAATTCATTCCAGTAACAAGGGCAGAAGAAGTAATGGATATAGTATTCTGAATTTGGACGGCATGCCCGGGTGAACTGTGTCCGGTCCTTCGGAGCCGGCCAGCTCTTTTGTATTCCCCGCTTTCCAGGGTTCCGGCTTTCGCCTCCATTGCCTACGGCAACCCGCTTGCGCGGGCCCTTCCAATCGGGCGTAGGCTTAATGGCAAGTACGCTTTCTAGAATTCCACTCTTGCGCCAAGCTGCACAAAGCTGTTGTTTTCCCATGCGTAGAATTCGCTTTCCTCATCCTTGCAGCCAAGGTACATGCCGCTTGCGGTGAGCGAAAGGTCTGGAACCGGCTTGTAGACAATCTTTGGCATTACAACAAGGTCTCCGCGTTCTATTCCGTACATGACGGTAACTTCCGGTGAAAGCTTTTCGTTCATGAAGGATGTGGTGATGTTTGCTACAAGGCGGTTGTTTGTTGCGTGTCCTGCGTTGTAGTCTGCATCGTATTCCTTAAAGGATCCGTCCTTTACTTTCTTGTAGTTAAGGGTAAGGCTTCCTGTTTCCTGAATGTTTACGTTCATGTTTGCAAAGGGAAGGTCAATGTCAAATCCTGCAAGCCATGCCACTGAATTGTTGTGAACCCAGGGGTTGTCGCCCTTTGTGTCTTCCGTAAGGTTGAATGCAGCTTCTCCGCGAAGGTTAAAGTGCCAGAGTATTGTGCTTGCCTCTAAGCCAAAGGTCTGCTTGCGGTCGTAGTGCAGCTCTGGAAGGGAAAGTTCTGTTCCGCTCTGGATTACAAATGCCTTGATTGCGTCTTCCTTGGAGATTGCACCGCCCTGTATTGCGGATCCATAGGTTGTAAGGAATGCGGTGTTAGAAGCGATTGCCGCTGCGTCTGAATAATAGGAAGAAAGGTCAATGGATGGCTGCTTGTAGTGGCCGTAGTAATAGCTTGCGCCCAGGTCAAACTGCTTGAATGTGGCTGTTACGCGGGTACCAAACTGTGAATATTTTAATGTGTTTGTTTCCGGGTAAAGATTTTCCGGGTCGTCCATAAGGGAATTGGCGTAGGTTAGGTATTCAAGGTAGGCTTTTTCTGCTGGGATGTAGCCTGCGTCTGTTGTGGTTAAGGCGTCTTTTGCGGCAAGCTTTGATGCAAGGTTTGTGCTTACAATGCCTGTTACCGTGGACTTTAATGCCCCAACCTGCCCTGGAAGCCAGTAGCCTTGGTTTGCAAAGCGGTCTGTTGGGAGGAATGGAGTGTAGACAGCTTCTACCCTTACGTTGCTTATTACTCCGTTTGAATAAGCGGGTGCGTATATTGCCTGTGCCATTGGCGTGCTTATGCGGCGGTCAAGGTAGTCTGGGAAGATAAAGTCTGTGTAGTCGTCTGCGTTAAAGTTGTCAAGAACGTGGAGCTTGTCGCCCTTTCCCCAGGTGATTTTCATCTTGCCTGCATTTAGGGTAAGGTTTCCCATGTAGCCCGAGAGGGTAAGCTCGTCTATTATGTCAAAGGGATGGTCTTTTATAATGTCCTTCTGGAAGAGTAGCTTTACTTCTGCGTCTGCCTTGTTTCCTGTGTATTTGATTCCGATTTTTGCGCTTGCGTCCGCATCGGTTGGGACATTCCTAAAGTCCTTGAAGTTTTTTGCTTCAAAGCCTGTGTCCTTTCCGTCTACGTCCTTGTCCAGGTAGGCGCGTCCATCTGCTTTAAGTGTACCGGAGAATTCAACCGGTATGGAAGAAGATGAGCCTTCAAAAGAGCCAAAGCCGGATGAAGAGTCTCCGTCAAAAAATGAATCCTGTGCGCTTGAATTTGTTGCTAATAAAAGAAGGGCAGCGCTTGCTGCAAAAATGCGTGCTTTTGTTTTCATAAAGGGCCTCTGGATGAAAAAGAAAATTGGCCGGTTTTGCCAAGTTGCAACCAAGCTTAGTACAAAGAATACTAAATAACTGGTCATTCCGAACTTGCTTCGGAATCTATATTTCTTTTGGTGTACAGACCCTGAATCAAGTTCAGGGTGACAGCTATTTGTTGTTCAATATACTAGCAGGCATTCATGCCCTATTGGGGCGTTGGTCGCAACCTGCGGTTGCTTACCGAGTTTCTTCGAAACTCGCAAAGGACATGCGCTACCATTCATGCCCTATTGGGGCGTTGCGGGGCTTAGCAAAAAGATTTGCCCCGCAGAAGGGGTAGCGCAAGACGGCAACGCCGGCTGGAGCGAGGGGGAGACTTCCCCCTCCTGTATTATTTATTTTCCTGTGTTAAGGAACTGCTGGGTAAAGACGTGGGCTGGGATTGCCTTGTCGATTTCCATTGTGCCAACGTTGATTGTTGTGGAGTGGCCTGTTGTAAGGTCCTTGAGTGTTGTGCTCATTGGAACGTCGTAGGTGATTCCTGTTACGCCTGTCTTTTTCTGGATGCTGTTGACTGTGAGAGTCTTTACGAGCTTACCCTTGATGTACATTTCTGTGTAGATTGGGTACATGGTGTTTTTGTCTATCCATGTGATGCGGTAGTCGTACTGGCTCTTTGTTTTTGGGTCTTCGCGGATCTTGTAGCAGCTGTAGCCGTTCTTTTGCACTTCTGCCATGAATGTGTGTTCGTCTTCTTCAACATCGCGTGTGGAAAGGTCGTCGTAGGTTGCGTCTGTTCCAAGGAATGACTTTGAGCCTTCGCTTGAATTTACGCGGCGTGACTGCTTTAATGATGGCAGGTAGATGAACTTGTCGTCCGGCTGGGTTCCCTTGTTTTCGCACTGGAGGAATCTTGTGCCTTTCTTTGCGCCTTTCTGGAAAATCATTACTACGGAGCCAAGGTCATTTTCTTCCTTGCCGTATTCTTCTACGTACCAGTCTTCGTTGTTGCCGTTCTTGTCGGTAAGACGCATCTGTACCGCTGTGTGGCTGAACTTTGGCTTTTTAAAGTCGGCTACCTGCTTCATGATGTCGTAGCCTTTTTTGTCTGCAAATGCAGAGACTGCTGTGAGTAACAATGCGCAAGTGATGGTTGCTGTTCTTGTAAGTTTGTTCATACTTCTTATCTCCTGAAAGTTTAATTGTTACAATTCAATACGAATTGCCGTCTATGCAGGCCCTTTGCATTTGAACAACCCGTATTTATATAGGCAAACAAATGCAAGGGGCGTTGGTTACTCTTTATTCCTCTTCTTCTTCCGGTACGATTGGTGCGGAAGGTTCTTTCTTTGGCCTGATGAATGCAGGATCCAACCAGTTGAGGATGCCCGGTATGATTGTCATTGCAAGCACGCTGGATGCAAACATTACGATTGCCACAAGAACTCCTATGCAGCGCAGTACGGAGAACTTTGACAGGCAGAGCACAAGGAAGCCCAGGCCTACGGAGAGTGCGTTTGTTACGATTCCCTTGCCGCTCTTTTTGAATGTCTGCATGGTGACAAGCTTTATGTCCGCAGATTTGCTTCTTTCTTCCTTGTAGGTTGTAAGGAAGTGGATTGTGTAGTCAATTCCAACACCGACTGCAACTGATGCTATGATGCTTGTAATAAAGTCCAGGTTGATTCCTGCAAAGCCCATGACCATGTAGTTTAGCAATATTGTTAGGGCAAGCGGTACAACTCCCAAAAGTCCTGCCCAGACGGAGCCGAAGGATATTGCTATAATCAGGAATACGGATCCAAGTGAAAGTGAAAGGCTTGTAATCTGGCTTGACACAATCATGTTGGTCATTGCGTATTCCATCTGGCTTGAGCCTGTGAAGTCAATTGTGTAGCCTTGGGGGAAGTGGTTCTTTGCGTATTCCTTTGCGGCTTCGATTATGATTCCTGTGTCTGCGGTTGCATGTGTTCTAAGCTGGCACTGGATGCGGAGCTGGGACGGCTTGTTCTCTTTGTCTACAAAGCGGTCAAGGCTTCCGGAAAGGAGGCTCATGTAGTCGTTAACAACGTCCTGGAGTTCTTCCTTTGTTGCAACAGGATACTTTGTTACGTCGCCGGGAATTTCGTAGTAGGCAAGTCCCTTGTAGTTGAGCTGCTTCTGGAACTGCTGGAATACCTTTTCAAAGCTGGCGTTCTTTCCGCCTGCCTCTATGTATGCGGTATTGAGGAGGTTCAGAATTTCTTCTGCTGTCTTTGTCTGCTCAAGGCCTGCCTTGTATGCAATGTTGGGGTCTACAAAATCTAGCGGTGGGTTAGCAGAGCTTGTGCCTTCTTCTGCACTGTTTGATGAAGATTCACTTTCGCCGAATGAAGCAAATGCGTCTTCTCCGAATGAAGATACTTCTTCTGCTGAACTTGCGCCATCTCCAAAGGAAGCGAATGCGTCTTCGCCGAATGAAGATACGCTTTCTTCTGAGCCAGATGTTACATCTGCGCTGCCTGCACCTTCACCGAATGATGAAAAT
>JAILHV010000036.1 GCA_024695625.1 Treponema sp. | reverse complement strand
TTATTGGTATAGTTTATTACTTAAAAGTTTAGAGTGGGGATTTTTAATGTCAGACGAAAATCAGTATTCAGCCAGCAGTATTCAAGTTCTAAAGGGACTGGAAGCCGTACGCAAAAGACCTGGTATGTACATTGGTTCTACGGGACCAAACGGTTTGCATCATCTTGTATACGAAGTTGTAGATAATAGTATTGACGAAGCAATGGCAGGTTTCTGTGACACGATTACGGTTGCCCTCGAAAAGGATGACATTTGCCGCGTAGAAGACAATGGACGCGGTATTCCTGTAGACATGCATCCTACGGAACACGTTTCTGCCCTTGAGCTTGTTTTGACAAGGCTCCATGCCGGTGGTAAGTTTGACAAATCAAACTATAAGGTTTCCGGTGGTTTGCACGGTGTAGGCGTTTCTTGTGTAAATGCCCTTTCTGTATGGATGGAAGCTTTTGTTAACCGCGAGGGAAAGCGCTACGAGCAAAAGTATGCGGAAGGAAAGCCAAAGACAAAAGTAGAATGCATTGGTGATACAAACATTCACGGTACTACAATCCGCTGGAAAGCAGACAATACGATTTTCAAAGAAACAACAACATACAATTTTGATGTTCTTGCCCAGCGCCTTAGGGAACTTGCTTTCTTGAACCCCGGCATCACAATAAAATTCCGTGACGAGCGCCTTGAAACTCCAAAAGAAGTTGTCTACAAGTTTGAAGGAGGAATCAGGCATTACGTTACATTCCTCAACGAAGGAAAAAAAGTCCTTCCTGAAGAACCCATCTACATTTCTGGCGAAACGGAAAATGTTCAGATGGAAGTTGCCATGCAGTACAATGACAACTACGATGAAAAAATTTATGCCTACGTAAACGACATTAACACCAAGGAAGGCGGAACTCATCTTGACGGCTTTAAGATAGCCCTTACCGTTACGCTCAATAAATTCCTAGAAAAAAATGAAAAGCTCTTGAAGCGTCTTGTAATAAAAGACTCAAAGTCAAAGGATGCAAAAACAAACCAGATAAACTATGAGAAGCTGGCCGGTGACGACGTTCGTGCCGGTTTGACTGCGGTTATTTCCGTAAAAGTTCCAGAGCCTCAGTTTGAAGGACAGACAAAGACAAAGCTTGGCAATACGGAAGTCCGCGGTTATGTTGATGCCCTTGTAAAAGACAAGCTAACACTTTGGTGCGAACAGAATCCACAGATTGTAAATATGATTCTGGAAAAGGCAGTTGCAGAAGCAGAAGCCCGCATCGCTGCCCGCAAAGCAAAAGAGAACACCCGCAAAAAATCACTTAGCGATTCATTTGGCCTTCCGGGAAAACTTTCCGACTGTTCTTCAAAGGATCCTTCAATCTGCGAAGTCTACATAGTTGAGGGAGACTCTGCAGGCGGTTCAGCAAAGAAGGGAAGGGATTCAAAGACACAGGCAATTCTTCCTCTTTGGGGAAAAATGCTTAACGTAGAAAAGAGCCGTCTTGACAAGGTAATAGACAACGAAAAGCTTCAGCCGGTAATTGCTTCTTTGGGAACAAACATAGGCAAGGACTTTGACATAACAAAGCTCCGCTATGACAAAATAATTATCATGGCAGATGCTGATGTTGACGGAAGCCACATCCGCACACTTTTGCTTACATTCTTCTTCCGCTACATGCCCCAGCTCATAGAAGAAGGTCATGTCTACCTTGCAATGCCACCTCTCTTTGCAGTCCGCTACGGTAAAAAAGTAAAGTATGTTTACGATGACAATGAGAAGGCAGCCGCAATAGCAGAATTTGGTGTTCCTGCAGAAAAGCTCGATGTCCAGCGTTACAAAGGTTTGGGTGAAATGTCCGGAGACCAGCTTTGGGATACAACAATGAATCCTGCTGTAAGAAAGATGATGAAGGTAACAATACCGGATGCAATTGCGGCAGATAAAATTTTCTCCACATGCATGGGTGAAGCCGTAGAACCGCGCCGCAAGTTCATTGAAGAAAATGCTATTTATGCAAATCTCGATGTCTGATGACTTTATAAGGAAAAGTATAGATGGAAAATGAAATAACAACCCCAGAAGGTGGTACGCTGATTCTTCAGCCCATTGATCAGGAAATCAAGAAAGCCTATATTGACTACTCAATGTCCGTTATCGTAAGCCGCGCCCTGCCGGATGTAAGGGATGGACTTAAGCCCGTTCACCGCCGCATATTGTATTCAATGGATGAGCTGCACCTGCGTTCTTCCGGAAAAACATACAAGTGTGCAAAAATAGTCGGAGACGTGCTTGGTAAATACCACCCGCATGGAGACGCTTCTGTTTACGATGCACTTGTCCGCTTGGGACAGGATTTCTCCGAGCGCTATCCTCTTATTACACCTCAGGGAAACTTTGGTACAATAGCCGGTGACCCTCCTGCCGCTTACCGTTATACGGAAGCAAAGATGGCAAAACTCGCAGAAGAGATGGTTGCCGACATAGAAAAGGATACTGTTGACTTTATCCCGAACTTTGACGAAACAACAAAAGAACCAACAGTTCTTCCTACAAAATTCCCCTTCCTTCTTGCAAACGGATCAAGCGGTATTGCCGTAGGTATGGCAACAAACATGCCGCCCCACAACCTAAGGGAAATAGCATCAGCCGTTTCTGCCTACATAGACAATCCAGAAATCAGCATCGATGAATTGATGCAGCATATAAAGGGACCTGACTTTCCAACAGGCGGAATAATTTTTGGCCGCCAGGGAATCAAGGACGCTTACAGGACAGGCCGCGGAAAAATCATAATGCGCGGTAAGTTCACGATTGAAGTTGCAAAGAACGGGGCAGAGTCAATCGTATTCACGGAAGTTCCCTATCAGACAAACACAACGGATCTTTGCAAACGCATTGCGGAACTTGCCCGTGACAAAATCATCGACGGAATCAGCGGTGTAAATGATGAAACATCAGACCGTGTAGGAATGAGAATCGTCATTGACCTTAAGCGTGGTGCCGTAACAAAAATCGTTGTTAACCAGCTTTTTGCAAAGACACCATTGCAGGCATCATTCGGCGTAATAAACCTTGCACTTGTAAACGGCCGCCCAGAGACGCTGAACCTTAAGCAGCTGGTGCAGCACTTTGTTGACCACCGCGACAATGTTGTAACCCGCCGCACACAGTTTGAGCTTAAGCAGGCCAAGCACCGTGAACACATACTTGCAGCCCTTATAATCGCAGTCGATGCAATTGACGAAGTAATCAAGATAATCCGTGCCAGCCGCGATGAATCAGAAGCTAAAGCCAATTTGATGAAGCGCTTCGGCTTTGATGATGAGCAGGCACAGGCAATCGTAGACTACCGCTTGGGTCGCCTTACCAATTTGCGCATCGATGAGCTAAAGCAGGAAATGGCAGAGATTAAAGCCCTCATTGCCCACCTTGAAGACTTGCTTGCCCATCACGAAAAGATTCTTGAAATCATAAAGCAGGAAACAAATGAGATTGCGGAAAAATATGGTGATGACAGAAAGACCCAGATTGTTTCCGGCGAAGTAGAAGAAATCAATGTTGAAGACATGATAAAAGAAGAGGACATGGTAATCCTTATTTCCAAACTCGGCTACATCAAGCGTGTTCCCGTAAGCCTCTACAAGAACCAGGGTAGGGGAGGAAGAGGAACCATTTCTGCCAAGCTTGTGGAAGAAGACTACATCAACCAGATGTTCATAGCTTCAACACATGACTACATCATGTTCATCACGAATGAAGGAAAATCATATTGGGTCAAGGTTCACGAAATTCCTGAAGCTTCCAAGATAAGCCGTGGATCCCACATAAAGAGCCTTCTCCAGGTAAGTGCCAACGAGGAAATATCAACGATAATCAGCCTCAAGGAATTTACCGAAGACCAGTTTATGTTCATGGCAACTGCAAACGGCGTTGTAAAGAAAACACCTACAAGCGAATTCCGCAACGCAAAGTCTCGCGGTATGCAGGCAGTTCGTCTTGATGACGGGGACAAACTCGTAAGCGCAATCCTTTCAAGCGGAAAAGACGAGCTTCTTTTGGTAAGCCGCCGAGGACAGGCCTTGCGCATAAGTGAAGACGAAGTTCGCCCAATGGGAAGAGCCAGCCGTGGTGTTAACGGAATGAAGCTTTCAGAGGGTGATGAACTTTGTGCCGCCATCCATGTAGAAGAAGACGCAAAGATTCTCGTCATAACAGAAAAGGGAATCGGAAAGCGCGTACTCTTCTCCGAATTCAATGCCCACGGTCGCGGAACAGGCGGACAGCGTGTCTTTGGAAATGTTGACGACAAGGGCGAATTGATTGGAGCTCTCACCGTAAAAGATGACGACAGCGTTATGTGTATAACCGGCCAGGGAACTTCCATCCGCACGAACGTAAAAGATATTTCTTTGCAGGGAAGGGCATCCAGCGGCGTAAAAGTCGTAAACATCATAAGTCCGGACTACGTAGTTGGCATTGACCGCATCGCAAATTCCCAGGAAGAAAAGGATTCTGCTGAATAAAGCTTATTTACTTATATTATAAAGAAATAACTGTAAAAAAGCATAATTTTCTAGGCTGAACAGATAAAAGTTTCTGTTCAGCTTTTTTTTATTCATTTTTTGGACGGCAGGCCCTTTTTTACTGTGCCCGGTCCTTCGGAACCGGTCAAACTTATCTGTAATCCCCGCTTTCCGGGGTTCCGGCCTTCGCCTTCATTGCCTAGCGGCAACGAGTTGCAAGCAACTCGCCCCTCCAATCTGGCGTAGGCGTTGTGTGCTTTACGTGCTTTACGCTATATATAGTGTATATTATAGAAAAAATAGTAAAAACAACCATATTTCTTTAGCTTTTACTTCATAAAATTCCCAGCCTGTGGATAACTTTTGGAAAACTTTCCCTTTTGAATTCAAAGAATTTTTTGAATTTGTAAATTCTTTAATTATAAGAATTTATGAATTTGTTTGAATTTTACAGAATTTTTTGCCCTGTGGATAATTTGGGGAGAATTTTGTTTCACGTGGAACAAATTCACATTAATTGCTAAATAAAAAAGTGTCATTCCCGAGATAAATAATGTCATTCCCTAGATAACAAATAACGTCATTCTCGAGATAAGCAGATAATGTCATTCTCGGGCTCTACCCGGGAATCTTTTTTCCCAGACTTTGTTGTTTCGTACATGATAAAACCGAATCAGAAATAGTCTTACCCCGACAAATAGTTTCACGTGAAACAAACCCACATTAATGAGAGTCTAGCATCCCTCTTTGATATTGTAATTTGTGTTTTTGAGCAAAACACTTAATGGCGTAAAGTTAATGGATTGGTCTAAGCTGCCTGTTAATATTTTTTACGCTTACCTGTTTCACGTGAAACAAAAACTTTGCTACTTGATAAATAGAAGGTTCAATTTTTGGTTTTGCAATCATTGCAGTATCATACTGACCCCAATAATCTTTAAAGCAGGGTAGAGGTTTTCTTTTTAAACTTCAACCTTATTTAGTCTAAAATGCAGCGCAACAATGTTTGTTAAAAATCCAGTCTCGGAAGTAACAGACTTTTGTCCTGCCTCTATGTGTCCATTGCCATATTCTACACAGCAATCTCTAAAAACAACCAAGCTTTATATTTAAGATCCTCATATCCTTTGCAAGAAACTTTCTTGCCACTACAAGAATGAATATGTTTTTCTAAAAAACAAAAGCGCATTATATGAAACAGAATATCGTTTCACGTGAAACATGTTTAACAATTATCTTTCCGTTTACCATCAAGCAATAACTGTTTTTTTCAATGCCATTAACAAAAGAACCTGTCACTCAAAACTTAATTCATGCGGAAGGTTTGCATACTGTCTTGTAAGCAGCCATACTCCAACTGCAAGCCCTTTTAAGAACATGACCACGGAATCAGAGAACCCCTCGTTGCTTTGCATGCGAATATGTATCCTACAATCTTTAACTGTATATAACCAAAATAAAGACAGTTTTATAAGACATTCATGCCAGTAGCCTGCTGCAATATCCGCTTGTAATTGCGTGTGGTTGTATACAAAAAAACTCAGAACAAATTATGTGTTACAATTCAAAATTAGCTTTTAGGTTTAGTTTCAAGTTTTGAATTAGGTCTGGCATTGTCTGGCTTGACGTGAGCAATCTTTCAAAACGGATTATAGGGTCTTTCGCAGCGAAGTTCCCAGCGAATCCGATAAGGATACATTTCTTGCTAAAAACTCGATATTTTGCTTTTTAGGCTGTATATAAATAGGGTAGGGAAAAAAATTACTGGTAAAAAACCTGCAAAAGCCGTGCCTGTTATAAAAACAAATCACACCCTTGCAGTTTTGTTTATTCTGTTTCACGTGAAACAGAATTCAAATCATAGCGCAAAACCTTTGACCCTCTGGAAGAAGTCCATTTTGCTTTGCGTGCTTCTGGAAGGGTAGAAATATCATCTGCATAAAAGCCAAGGTTTTCAAACCAGTCTGCGGTTTGCGTTGTAAGCAGAAAAACACTCTTTGCGTTAAGCTTAACCGCCTGCTTTACAAGATATTTTACAAGCTTTGGCCCTATGCCCACGTGAGAGAAAGTTTTGTTAACTGCTACACCTGCAATCTCCATCTGACCGTCATCGTATGGAATAAGGGATGCACATGCGCGAATGGCACCATCCAGTTCGTAAACAATGTAGTGCTGAAACTCTTCCAAAAGACCTGCCCTTGTGCGTGGAAGCAGAATCCCGGCAGAAATAAAAGGCTTCATAACATTAAGAACACCAGGAATATCGTCACGGGTCATGGCTCGGATTCCACCATAATTGTTGTAATAAATCATTGTCCCCGAACCAAGATCGCTGAATATTTCACATGGAATGGTTCCGTCCAAAGAACCGTTAAGAATGTGAACGCGGGTAACGCCAGAATTACAAGCTTCCTTTGCTAGTTGAAGCAGCAAGAAAATCTTTTCACGTGAAACATTTTCTGAGGCAGAAAAAACTACCGAATGTTCGGCAGTTGGCAAATTTGAATTTACCGATTGTTTATTAGTTGAAATTTTATTGGCTTTTAGGAATTCATCAACCTCTTCAAGATTCATGGCTGGAATATTTCCCTCCGGAGAAGTTCCAATTCCATCTGGCACCTTAAAGCTTTCCGCAGAAATAGAAGCACCTGGTATAAGATAAAAAAGCTTGTCTGCTTTTAGGTGAACTGCAATTTGCTCTGCCAACTGAATAGAAGAAATATTATAGGGCTTTCCGGCAAGGCTCCAACCAATGCAAGGAAAAATAGGAACAAACCCGTTGGAAAGAATGTTCTCAATAGCGTCAACCTGGAGCTTGTCAATTTCTCCGGTAGTGCCATAGTCAAAACCGTCAATAATACCCTTTCCCCTGGCACGCACCCAGTTACCAATAACTGCGTTTGTCTTTTCCCCTGCAAGAGCCGTCATAATCTGGTTGGAAACATCAAATGCTGCCATCTTAATCAGGGGCATGGCTTCCGGTTTTGTTATGCGGTAATCCTTGTGGAAGGACCATTCAATCCCCGACTTTTCAAGAATTTCATTTATCCGTTTATTGGCTCCGGGAACAACAATAACTTTGAGCCCAGCCTCGTGGATTCTGCAAATGTCTTTTATGTGGTTTGTAAAAAGCGGCGAATCAAGCAGTTTGTCGTCAATGTAGATAATAACCAGTGCATTCTTAAATCGCCTAAGATAGCGGATTACGTCCCTAATACTTTCTGCCTTGTCATGAATCAAATTTTCTTCTGTCATGATTTCAGTATCGTAAAGAACCTGCGTTTAATCAATTACTATTAATTTGTATAGAATTTTTTTTGGACGGCAGTTTTATTTAAATACATTTGTTTCCACGCAAACAGATATCTGTCATGGAACGGCTTTCCAGGGTTCCGCCTTTCGGCTCCATTGCCTTTCGGCAACCCGCGTGCTCGGGCCCTTCCAATCCGGCCTCATTTCTTCTGCCTGGCTTTTTCAGTATTAATCTTTGAGTAAAGACAGCCGCAATAATCCTGCCGGTAAAGATCGTATTCTTTACTAAGTTCCAAGCTCCTTAAAAAACCGCCCTTTTTCTTAAAGTCAGAAGTTAAAAAGCGCACAGAATTTTCTTTTTCAAGCTCAGCGCCAATTTCATTAATCATAACTGAATTCTTGAATGGGCTAATTGAAAGCGTGGTGCAAAACCAGTCAAAATTATTTTCTGCAGCATAAGCGTAGGCTTTTTTCATTCTGAATTCATAACAGCGCCTACAGCGAATACCTTTTTCTGCTTCCTGCTGAAGTTCCACTTCATTAAGGACATTTGTTGCTTCAAAAAAATCCTTTGGCTCGTAGGAAGAAACTACAATCTTAACCTTGTTTTTTACGGCCGGTTCAAAGCGTGGAATAAAGTCTTTCAATTCATTCAAGCGACGCTCGTATTCTTTTTGCGGATAAATGTTGGGATTGTAATAAAAAATCGTAATGTCAAAAAACGAAGAAAGATACTCGATTACATAAGAAGAGCAGGGACCACAGCAGGCATGCAAAAGCAGCGTCGGCTTTTTTTCCTGAGGATTTATCTTCTTAAGAATTTCGTCCAGCTGTTTCTGGTAATTGATTTTTTGAATCTGCCCTTTCATCGTCCTGTTAGCATAGCATTATTTTTACGATTGGGCAAACAGTTAAAAGTAAATGCAGGCAAAAAAAATACCGCAAGAAAAACTTTCTTACGGCTTTGAGTTGTAC
>JAILHV010000006.1 GCA_024695625.1 Treponema sp. | reverse complement strand
CTGCTTGTTATATTATAAAAGAATCGGGGGTGTACCGGTTTCGACAGACAGGAGTAATCTTGTGCTGCAGGTGAGGCTGTCGCCTGGTCTCTGATACAGACGAAAACAATAACTGCAAAACGTAGAGAAGACGACGAGTCTGAAAACGAACAGTTAGCTCTTGCTGCCTAACTTAAGGCACTGAGAGCCGGAATTTATGCTGCGCTGTTCCTAGCGGTGTAAAATTCTGTCACAAATAGGGACTTGCCTTGCAGAATGTGCGGGTTCTGCCCGGGACGCTGAGCAATCGGCTATCCGTAATAAGGAGACGACGCCTTTGAAGCCGCTACCGTCTCCCGACAAATACCTCGCTTCAATAAACCTGTAGAGGCACCTGCTTAGCCTGCTTGGACGGGAGTTCAACTCTCCCCATCTCCAAATAAAATCTTCACTTTGCAAAAAAAAAACTTTGTAAGGTGAAGATTTTTTTGTTTTAAAAAAAAGAGTTGAGCTCCCCGTAGTGAGCACCGACCCCCAGGCCAACTGTTATCCCGAACTAGATTCGGGATCTGTAGAAGATGGCATTAATGCTTGTACAGACCCTGAGTCAAGCTCAGGGTGACAGGACGGTCGTCATCCCGAACTAGATTCGGGATCTGTAGAAGATGGCATTTAGGCTTGTACAGATGCTGAAATTACTTGCTTGCAAGTGCGTTCAGCATGACGGTGACGGCGTGACAGAATAGGGATAATGCGGTATACTTTGCCATATCAAAGGTTTGGGGAAAGTATATGAATGAAAGTATAAGGGAAGCCATTGCAGGCTATGAGGAAGTTCAGGACGGAATTGGCCACTATATTAAGAATCTTATTGAAGGCTTTGGAATTGATGCCGTTTATGAAGAGCTTTGGGAAATGCTAAGGTCTTCAGACACCGGAAAATTTTTTCTTGCAATAGAGTTCACTTCTTTTATTTATGAAAACCTCTCTTATATTCCCGGAAAGGCTGATGAAAATCTTATAAATAAAATGCGAGAGACTCATCTTTTTGAGGATTTGATTGAATACCTTGCGGCAAAAAAATACTATTACCAGCTGGACACGCTCTTTTCCATGGCGGAGGAGATTCCCCTTGACCTTAGCGCGGACAGGGTGGAGGAGCTTATAAGACGCTACAAGCAGGAAAACTGCATTCTTCTTCTTCCCCTGATGGAATTGCTTTTTGCCATTAAGGGAAATGTTTTCCCTAAGGAAAAATACGATAGCTTGAATATTGAAGACCCGGACTGCAATTTTATCATAAGGTACTTGCTTTTGCAGTCAGCCACCTTGGATGCCTTTTGCCGCAACGAACTTCTTGAAGGACTAAAGGCCATTTGCCCGCAAAAATATGCCTCCGCTTTGGAAAAATCCATTGCCTGCAACAAGCTTTTTATGCGCGAGGAATATTTTCCCGATGAGGAAAGCGAGGATGAGGGCTGGAATGAGATTCAGGCTGTGGTAGATGAATATTTCTGCCGGTGCGAAAAGCTGAGCCTTAGCGGAGAAAGCATGCGCTTTGAAGACTTTGTTCTTGGGGATAAAGCCTAGCCCCGATTGGAGTGGCCTTGAAGGGCATTTTAATCATGAAGGCGATGCAGGCGGCTCCAAATAAAAAAAGCGCTCCAAAAAGGAACGCTTGTATTTTTAGGAAACTTAGTCTACCGTAACGCCGTGGCGCTTCTGCTGGAAACGCTTGAGCATTGCAACACCGTTGCGCTT
The DNA here is from genome assembly GCA_024695625.1 of Treponema sp. Taxonomy (GTDB): domain Bacteria; phylum Spirochaetota; class Spirochaetia; order Treponematales; family Treponemataceae; genus Treponema_D. Next base: position 60,419 of record JAILHV010000006.1, on the reverse strand, counting down.
GTCGTTGTAGATAAATCCGCCGTTCCAGTATTCAAGGGCAGCAAAGAGGGCATTACCACCGTCCTGATCGTCTGATTTTTTTGTACGGAAGGAAACATAGTTTGCAAGTTCTTCAAAGTTTGAGTTGTGCAGGCATTCAAGGCGCTTGCGGTTAAAGTCGTTCCATTTTTCCAGGTCCTTAAAGCCTTCGCCTTCATCTTCTACGATAAGGTGGGCATGGCTGGCGCTGAATGAATACCAGACGTGAACCTTCTTGTTTACGTCGCAGTGGTTTCCGTGCTTTACAGCATTCTTGATAACCTCGCTAATCTGCTGCTCAAGAAGGTTGATTTCCTTTATTTCCAGCGGTGCGGACTGCACGATGAGCAGGGTAAAATAGCGAATCTGCCTAAAATCAGAAGGAAATTCCTTGTAAAGCATATTTGCCTTGTCAAACAGCGGATCGTTTCCGTCAGAACGCAACTCTTTGATATCTTCCATAATAAAACTTCTCCCTTTGGTTATTCGTTAATCATAAGCAAGGCTTCCTCTACGCTGTTTGCAATAGGGAAGTAACCCATAAGCTTGGTAAGCTCAATAACCTTCTTTACAGAACCGTGTATGTTGGAAATGTAGAGCTTGAGGTTCATCTTCTTAATCGTAGAGCAGATGTAGATAAGCGCACCGATTCCGGACGAGTCGATGTAGTCAACCTGTTCAAGGTTGATTATAAATGACTTTACGTTTTTCTCCAGCATCTTGAGGACCAGTTCCTTGAGCTTGTAGGAATTGTACAAGTCCATTTCGCCGTTTACGTCAATAATGTAGACTTCCCCATTCTTACGTATTTTAAGTTCCATATCTTTACTCCTTTTGCACCCAAATTTATTGAATTTTTACAATAAGCAGCGTTTTGTCGTCATGCTGTACGGCACTGCCTGTAAATTTTTTTATGTCTTCTTTTACAAGACGCGCTATGTCTTTGCCGGATTTTGCGTGATTCTCCTGAATTACGCGCAGCAAAGACTCCTTTGAATATTGCTGGCCACTTTCGTTAAGGGCTTCAACAAGACCATCCGTATATGTGAATATTATATCACCATTTTTAACTTTTTGCACGAAATCTTTGTATTCTGTCGTTTTTTCTACACCAATCGGCTCGGAAGGGGAGGTTAGCTCCACACACGCGTCCTTTTCGCTGTCGTAGATGTAGACCGGGATAACGCCTCCCGATGCAGCCTCCACAGTTTTTGTCGTAGGGTCGTAGTTGATGAGCGTACTTGAGCCAAAGTGGTCCGTGCTGAATGATTCGCCTGCAATGCCACGGTTGACCCAGGAGAGGATTTTTCCTGCGCTCTGCATTGAATTTATTACAAGACGCTGCATTGAGCGCACCATGGACATTACAACCACGCTGTTCATGCCCTTTCCAGCAATGTCCGACATGATGAATGAAATTCTGTCCTTGCGGGAAACAAGTATGTCGTAGCTGTCTCCGCAGACACCCTGGCAGGGTTCCCAGAAGACGCCGAACTGCAGCCCCTGTATGAGGGGAAGCTTTGCGGGCTTTAGTGATGCCTGGATTCTGGAGGCAATTTCCGCTTCCTTGGCCACTTCGTTCTGTTCGATTATATCTTGTACAGCGATTACGTTCTTGATTGTTGCGGCGGCAAAGTCGCAGAGGGTTGAAGTAATCTTAAGTTCGTCCTCGTTAAAGACCGAATTTCCGTGCTTGCGGGCAAAGGCTGCAAGACCGATTACCGTGTCCTGAATCTTCATGGGGGAAATTATGTAGCTTCCGCATTCAAGGAATTCCTCGGGGCCATTCTGGTAGATTCTGCTGTCGGTTTCCGGCTTTGTGATAAGCTCTGCACGTCCTTGGGTTGCAATTTCACCAAAGATGTTGCCTTCCAGCGGGAAAGTTGCAAATTTGAAGTTTGTTGCTACGCGGATAGGCTTGTGGGGAAGGTCTGCAGGCAGCTTGTAGGGCGGGGGAAAGTCTCCGTCGAATGACTTTACGGAAATTACGTCCTCAAAGTCGTCTATCATGAGTATTGCACCACCGTCTGCGCTTATCTGGTCCTTGATTGTCTTGTTGATGTACTCAAGGAAGGTGGTGATTCCGTTTGCTGATGTGTATGAGTCTACCGCGTGTACGGTAAAGTCGCGGCTTACGTCCAAGAGGCGCAGGTCCTGCTCTGAAAGCTCTACCTGCCTTTCTTCTGCGGCGGCACGGGCTGCCTCGTTCTGCAGGGCTGCAAGGGCGTGCTTGTTCTTGCGGCTGGGCACCAGGGCATCGAATTTGACCGGCTCAAAGGTTGAAAACATTATTGCAATGGGAATCTGGAGGAAAAGGGCTGCAAAAACCATCAGGACAAAGAAATTCATGGTTTCCTGTCCGCCTTTTCCGGAATACATCTTAAAGAAGGCCTGAAGGCTGGAAAAGGCAATGACTATGAGCGACAGGTAGGTTATGAAACTTACCCTTGCGGTCTTGCGTTTTCTGATGATGGCGCATAAAAACAATAAGAGCATGGAGGCTGCAGCAATTGCCAAGAGTGGCATGTAAGATAAGTTTTCAATGATTTTCAAATTACTGCTCCCTGTACCCTACCATGGTAAACCAGGCTTCTTTCCTTAAAAGCATATCTCCATTTTACCATTGAAATATTGTACCGTCAAGATTATACTTTATGATTATCGGTGAGTAATTGGTTAAAAATTAGTTATTGGAGTTTTTTGTCCTCTCCTTTAGTCCTTTTCTTTTTTTTGGAGCGGCCTTCCTTTTGGACATTTGCCTTGCGGAAGAAGAAAAAGCTGCTTTTCTTACCCGCTTTCCAGGGCTACGCTTTCGCTCCGGCCCGCCTTGCGGCGGTCTTGCCTTCGGCAACCCTTCCAATCGGGGCTAGGCTTGCACCGCCACCGCCCGGTCCCTGAGCCAGTCGAATGGCCTTGTAGAAGAAGCAGTCCGGGGCTTTTATAGACCCTGTGGTTCGACAAGCTCACCAACCGGTTCAGGGTGACAGGGCAGCTGTCACACATACCGTCCCAGGAGCCAGTCGAAGGACCAGTGAACGATGTCATTTAGGCTTTTACAGATGCTGTGGTTCGACAAGCTCACCAACCAGTTCAGGGTGACAGGGCAGCCGTCATCCCGAACTCGTTTCGGGATCTGTGGAGGGGGTGACAGACTTGTTGCATGTTAATGCACGGCAGGGATTGGAGGGGCCCGCCGCAGGCGGGTTGCGCTAGCAATGGAGCGGGATAGGGACCCGCGGAACCCCGGAAAGCCCCTCAAAAATGGCCTCCTTGCCATTTTTGAGGACGGGTTTTCTGGCGAAAACCCGCGGGCTGTTATGCAAACACTTGACGCGCCGTCCATGGCGCTATATGTTATGGAAAAATGGCAAGAGGGTTGCAGAGGGGCTTTTTCGGGAAATTGGGGCTGCCGCAATATTAGAATTTTAGGGCAAAATAAAATTCCTTACTCTTCCGTGTCTTTTTCTTCTTTAAAAAGGGCAAGTTTTTTGCGGGCCAGGACATTTTTAATCCTTGAGAAGATTGATTGCCTCTTGTGGATTTTTTTGAAGTCCCTTACCGCGTCGTCCAGGCTAAAGTCGTTGCCGAATTTCTGCTTTAGTTCGTCCCAGTACTTTATGAGGTAGATGTAGAGGTCGGAGATTGTGCGCTTTTTGAAGAGGCGGAGTATCTTGTGGGACTGGATTGACTTTACGACCGGCATGTAGACATTGTTGAACCAGGAGAGCACCGCGTCTTCAAAGGGAATTTCTTCCGTTTGGTTCATGTTGATGTAGTAGCGGTGGGTTAGTATGTGGTTGTAGATTACGTCGTACTGGCCTGGCGTGGAGAAGTCGAGCTGCCACCAGTCGGTTATGTCGCCAAAGTTTGTTTCCGAATAGAAGACCCGCTTTTCGTAGTAGAGGACCTGCTGGACCATTTCTTCTTTTGATGAGCCGGGCTTTAGCTTTATTTCGCTTTGTAGGCTTACTACGTCTGCGTCTATGTTTTCCACTCCGCGTGCCTTTGCTACCGATACGCGGTGGTTTCCGTCGCGGACAAAGTAGAGGCCGCCCAGTTCATAGAGGCTGATTGGCGGAAGGACCACGTCCTGTATGTGGGCCATGTCTACGCGTTCCCAGCGGGCTTTTAGGAAGATGCTCTTGGGGAAGAAGTGGTTGTCAAAGTCTTTGTAGCGGCCCTCGCTTCCTACGATAAGGTCTACCGGGACTATCTGCATTCCCTTGTAGACTTCGTTGCTGGGTTTTAAGAGTTTTTTTATGTCGGTGAATGAAATTAGCGCTGCTTCTTCCGGGTTCAGTATGTGCTGGATTTCGTTGAAAAGCGCCTTGTTCCTTGCCTTTGCAAAGTCTTCACCGGTCTGTGCGGATGTTAATTGAGCCAAGGAAGTCTCCTTCTTTTTCTGAAAGTTTTGGTTCGTACTCTATGACTATGTGGCTAAAGGCATTTACTACCGTTGTCTGAGCGCTTTTTGCCACGCGGGGAGCTTGCAGGTCGTAGAGGTGTATGTGCCCGTGAATTAGCAGGGCCGGCTTGAATTTTTTTATGAACCAGTTAAAGCATTCAAAGCCTTTGTGGCAGGGGTCTTCCCTGTCGTTTATGTGCCTGGGTGAGGCGTGGGTCAGAAATATGTCGCAGTAGCGGCCGTAGCGTATTTTGTTCCATATTAAGGCGGGTACCATGGAGAGGAGCTTTAGCTTCATTTCAAAGTCCGTGTACTGGTCTTCGCCCTTGTTGTATCTTATTGAGCCTGAGACACCGGCAAGGAGCAGGGGAGTGCTTTTTCCGCCCGGTGCCTTGAATGACAGGTTCCTGAGCCTTAGCACCTTGCGGTTGATGTAGTCCGCCCCGTGTCCGTTTTCTATGGAGTGCATCTTTGCAAGCTGGGATGGTCGCTGGGCAAGGACTGTCTGCCTGTGGTAGAGGTGGAATTCACCAAGGTCGTGGTTGCCGAAGATAAAGAATGTTGGCTTTCCAAGTGCGTCAACTATGAAGTCCATGTATTCCATGGAAAGGTCCCCCGCGCAAAGAACGGCGTCTATGTCGGAATACCGTTCTTTTACCGTGGTTGAATAGATTAGCGGGTCTACTTGGTCTGAAACGCACAGGAATTTCATTTGGCTTATATTCCAGCCTTTGTAAGGACAATTTCAAGCTTTTCACGGTTTATGAGGGTGACGGGCCTGCCTTCTGCAAACTGTGCTGCCAGGTTTGAGAAGCCGGAGCTTGAGAAAATCATTCCCTTGTAGTAGCCCTGGGTCTTGATTTCTTCAACTACCTGCCTTACCTTGTTTTCTTCAACCGCATCAGAGTCCCTGTGGAATTCAATAAGAAAGAACTGCTTTCTTACGTTCTTCCATGTGTCCTTGTTATCTTCCGTGCAAAGGAGGCGGCATCCGTATGGCCTTGCTTCCACTTTCTGGGGTATAAAGCTGTATGCCTTTTCCACCATCTTTGTGCAGAGGTCTATGAAGGGCTGCTGGGAACTTGTAAGGTATTCCTTTAGTCCGTCGTTTGTCTGTATGTCGCGGTATTCCTCCAGCTTGCTCATTACGTCGCGGAACCTTTTGTTGTACTGGATTATTTTGTTCCACTGCTCAACTGCCTTGTCTATGTTGTGGCTCTTTTCGTAGCAGTCTGCAAGGAAGTAGCGGGCGTAGAGGGTTTCCTGGCTTGAGTCGTCCTTGGAGCACTGGACTGCCCTCTGGAAGTTTTCCTGTGCGCTTGCCGTCTGGTCTGTTGCCATGTAGCATGAACCCTTTTCTATGAGGGCCCTCTGGCGGAATTCGTTGCTTCTTTCGCTTTTTTCAAAGGCCTTTACGGCTCCGGAGAAGTCGTTTTGTTCCTTGAGGACCTTGCCAAGGTAGTAGTAGTTGGAGAATTCGTCTGGATCCAGCTTTATGGCGAGCTTTATCTCGGAAAGTGCGTCCTCGAACTGTTCGTGCCTGAGCATGAGGTAGCCCAGCGCAGTGTGGGCCTTTGTGTGCCGCTTGTTGAGGGCAATTGCCTTCTGGTACATGACCATGGCGTTGTTCATCTGGTTGTCCCTTTCCGAACAGATGCCTGCATTGTAGTAGTTCTCTGCGTTGTCGGGCTCCCTTTTTATGAGAAGCAGGTATTCCTTTAGCGCGTTTGTGTTGTCGTTGAACTTCTGGTAGAGTTGGGCCATGGTGTGCCTGAAGGAAACTTCGGGTATGTCCCCGTTGAAGACGGCGTTTTCGTTGACCGTCTTGAATTCCATAAATGCAAGCTCGTCCTTCTTTTGGGCAAGGTAGGCCCTTCCCAGCCAGTAATGGGTAAGGTAGTCCCTGGGGTTTTTGGAAAGGAGGGATCGTGCAGCCTTTTCTGCCGCCTGGAATTTACCTTCTTTGATGAATTTCTGGACGCTGCCCAGCTTTTTTGGGGCTGCAAAACTCTTTACTATAAAAATCAGGGCGATTATTATGACCGCCACAAGGAATGCTACTATTGCAGTTGTTACTACGTTCATATATTATTCTTTCCCTTAAAAATGATTGAAAAAAAACTCTTTACCATTATTAACGGCAATTTTTTAATATTCCCTATTGAAAGATTAGCCTTTTTGTGCGAATATGTCAAATAGGGCTATGTTCAATTTAATATTATATACGCAATTGCGATTAAAGAAAATAGGAGGATGCATTTAAAGTGAAAAATAAAATCATTAAAAATATGATTCCCTTTGTGTTTCTATTGATTTTTGCACCGATTTGCTTTGCCCAGAGTGCAAATTTCCTTAAGGGTGAGGATTTGTTCAGACAAAATAAGCCCGAGGAAGCAATTCCTTTTCTGAATGAGGCTGTAAGGGAAAAGAACAATCCACAGGCATTCATATACCTTGCGCTTTCCTACTATCAGCTCAGGCAGTACGACAAGGCCCTTTCTGTATGCAACGAGGGAATGAACCTCCCGGAGACCAACCAGAAGATACTGGCCTACAATGCGGGGAACATTGCCTTTTCCCAGGGTGATTATGCAGAGGCCGAAAAATGGTACTCGATAGCGATTGCCGCGGACGAAAAATATGCATCTCCGGTGCTCAACAGGGCCAATGCAAGGCTCCGTGCCGGTAAGTACGGAGAAAGCAAGGCGGACTACATACTCTACATGGAACTTTACCCGGAAAATCCGCAGAAGGAACAGATTACCAAGATAATTGGCCTTATAGATGACGAAATCGTAATCCAGCAGCAGCAGGCTGTTAACGCAGAGCAGCTTTTGCAGGCGGAAAATGCCCGTATTCAGGCGGAGAATGCCCGCATAGAGGCGGCCCGTCTTGCGGAGGAAAAGCGCCTTGCAGACGAAAGGGCTGCTGAGGAAGCAAGAAAGGCCAAGCTTTTGGAGGACGTTGCGTCCTCATTAAACGGATCATCAACAGAAAATATGTCAGCAGGAGCTGAGGGAACGGTGGGATATGGCTACGAATCAGAACTCGAATAAAGATGAAAAATCAGTAAGAAAGACGGCGGCAACACGCGCTGGCTCCACAAGGGCAACATCAGCGTCGGCTACCCGTGCGGCCAGGGGAAGCACAGCTGCTTCTTCTACGGCTACCAGGGGACCCGGACGGCCTCGCACGAGGGTTGTGCCGGAAAGCTCTACAAAGGCTTCTGCAAGTGCGGATGCAAAGACATCCCGCTCTACGGCCCGCGCAGGCACGGTATCTTCCCGCGCTACCGGGGCAACTTCAAGGCTTGCTGCTGCCGCTGCTGAACGCAAGGTTCGTCCCAGCACAAGGGGAACCGGTACAACTGCCCGTCTTGCAAAGGAAAGCGAGACAAGGGCTTCTGCAAGGGGAACCGGCACTTCTACCAGGGCTTCTTCCACACGTGCCGGAACTGCATCCAGCCGCTCTTCTGCTGCAGGCCAGACTAGGCTTTCAGCCAGAGCTTCATCTGCCCGCGAGGGAACTTTGTCTTCTTCCGGGGCAAGCTCTGCATCTTCCCGCAAGACAGGAAGCACCTATTCAAGGACAGCCGCAGGAGCAAGTCTTGGCGCATCGGCCCTTGCTGCAGGAAGCGAGACATCTTCAAGACCATATTCATCAAGCCTTTATTCACAGTCGCAGAGAGGTTCAGGAAGCGTTGAATCTGCTGAATTGCATACTTCTTCCACGGAAGTAAAAAATTCATATTCAGATGATTCTAAAATTTCTTCCTATGATACTACTGCAACTTCTTTCCAGTCGTCTGCACCTCAGTCCAGTGCCGAAGACACCACTTTTGAAATGTCTTCCTATGGCAGCTCGTCAGACCAAGGCTCTTCCGGCAGCGGAAAGACTTACGAAAAGAACTACGAAAACCAGAGCGGTTATATCAAGCCCAAAAAGCCTGTAAACAAAAAGCTGATTGCTGGAGTTGCATGTGCCATTGCTGCAATCGGCATAGGCGGAGGCGTCGGCGGCTGGCTCTACAGCACAAGGGATGTCCGTGCGGCAAAAAGGGCAGAACGCCTTGCATTGGAACAGCAGAGGCAGGAAAAGGAAAACACGATTGCCCTTATTCAGACTTATTCAAGCCAGGGGCTTTACGACAATTCACTCAGTCTTATAAACGGACTGCTTCTTAAGGACAACCAGGACACAGACGGAAACAGCCTCTTTAACACGACGGCCCAGTTAAAGAAAGACTCCGATCCCCACGCAGGATTTTCGGGGCAGACATTTACGGATCCTTTTGGAAATGAATCCTATGACAGCTCAAAGCATTCAAATGCCATCTCTATAGCACAGCGCTATGTGGACACAGCCTTGTATGACGATGCATCCACAGTTCTCAATGCCCTGCTTCTGGACAACCCGGAAGACGAAGAGGCAAAGCAGATGCTGGATCTTGCTGTGACATTCCGCGAAAGGGCAAGCGAAGAAACCCTCAAGGCGGAGGCTGAACAGGCTGCTCAGGACAGGCAGAATGCCCTTAAGCAGGCAAATGATGCCGTTGACTCAGGACTCTACGACCAGGCAATAGCACTTCTTAGTGCTCTTTCCGCAAATAATCCTGATGATGCGGAAGTGCGCAGTCTCTTGGAAAAGGCATCTTTCCTAAAGGAAGAGGCAGACAAGGCTGAAGCTGCACGCAATGCCCGCTTGGCAAAAGAAGCGGCTGAACAGGCAGAAAAAGAGCGCAAGGCTAATGAGGAGGCTGCAAACGAAGCTCTAAAGCAGCAGCTTGAAAATAGAATTGCAAATTCTGGCAGCCAGACGGCAAATTCCCGCGGTTCAACCGGCAACGATGCCCAAGTGCCACCAGTATATTCAGACATGACGAATACAATAGGAAGCACCTCCCCTTCTTCGTCAGCGTCCCAGGCACAGGCCCCAAGAAAGAGCGGCTCTTCATCAGCTGCTTCTTCCGGTCAAACTGAATCATCTGCGCCAAAGACTGTAAAGACGGTTGTAAGCAATACACCTTCTTCAAATGCATCTGCAGGAAATGCATCTTCTGGCACAGGCACTTCTTCTGCAAACAGACCGGCTGCAAGTTCTACGGCTTCTTCCGGCAGTAGCGCAACGGGAACTTCTTCCAGTGCAGTGGCCGCAAACACAGGCTCTTCATCATCAGCAAGAAATGCCCCTGCTACAAATGCACCAGCTTCATCTTCTTCATCAAGAAATAATGCAAGTTCTGGAACTGCTTCAAGCGGTACCGGCAATGCAGCAAGCACAAATGCTTCGGGCAGCAATACCAGCCCCGCACAGACTTCAAATGCAAAAGCGGCAAATTCAACCGCAGCGGCATCGGGAGGGCAGGCCTCTTCTGCAAGCGTAGCACAGACAACAAAACCGGCGGTAAACGCTTCAACAGGAAAGTCTTCTGCAAAGCCAATCACGGTTGACCGCAGCACAGGCAACGTACGCACTCCGTCTTCCAGAGAAGAAGCTCTTGCAAGGGCAACTGAACTTACGGATGACGGCCGCTACGATGATGCCCTTAGAATCCTCAACGACCTTATGATCCGCAACCCCAACGACAAGGACGCACTTTTGCGCATGTACAGGGCTGCAGACGAAAAGCGTGAGCTTCTCAGAAGAAATAGAAAAGGCGACTCATCTTCTGTACCAAGCGCAGATGAACTTAGCCAAAGGAAAAAGCAGGATCAGCTTTCACTTGCGCAGAAATACCTAGACTCAGGTGACTATGCAAAGGCCCAGCAGATATTGAACGAACTTGCCAAGACAAACAAGGGTGACAGCCAAATCCAGAACATGCTGAACAAGGCAAATGCCCAGGCTAAGGCAGCGGAAGAAAAAGCCGCCAAGGAAAAGGCAGAAAAACTTGCTCAGGAACAGAAAGCCGCAAAAGACAAGGCGGACAAGCTAGCCCAGGCACAGAAGGCACTTGAAGCAGGTGACTACGACAAGGCCCAGCAGATACTCAACTCGATTCCCGCAAACCAGCGCAACGACAGCGACGTAGCTGCAATGCGCAACAAGATAGCAAGCGAAAAGCAGGCCGCACAGGCAAAGGCACAGGCAGAAAAGGCCTCCAAGGACAAGGCCGACAAACTTGCCCAAGCTCAGAAAGCACTTGATTCCGGTGACTATGCCAAAGCCCAGCAGATATTGAACGAACTTGCCAAGACAAACAAGGGCGACAGCCAAATCCAGAACATGCTGAACAAGGCAAACGCACAGGCCAAGGCAGCGGAAGAAAAAGCCGCCGCCCAGAAAGCAGCCGAACAGCAGGCAGCCCAGAAAGCCGCACAGGAAAAGGCAGACAAACTTGCCCAGGCACAGAAGGCACTTGAAGCCGGAGACTACGACAAGGCCCAGCAGATACTCAACTCAATTCCCGCAAACCAGAGGAGTGACAGCGACGTAACTGCTATGCGCAACAAGATAGCAAGCGAAAAACAGGCCGCACAGGCAAAGGCACAGGCAGAAAAGGCCGCCAAGGACAAGGCAGACAAGCTTGCCCAGGCACAGAAAGCCCTCGATTCCGGTGACTATGCCAAAGCCCAGCAGATATTGAACGAACTTGCCAAGACAAACAAGGGTGACAGCCAAATCCAGAACATGCTGAACAAGGCAAACGCACAGGCCAAGGCAGCGGAAGAAAAAGCCGCCGCCCAGAAAGCAGCCGAACAGCAGGCAGCCCAGAAAGCCGCACAGGAAAAGGCAGACAAACTAGCCCAGGCACAAAAGGCACTCGAAGCCGGAGACTATGAAAAGGCCCAGCAGATACTCAACTCAATTCCTGCAAACCAGAGGAGTGACAGCGACGTAACTGCTATGCGCAACAAGATAGCAAGCGAAAAGCAGGCAGCGGAAGCAAAGGCACAGGCCCAGAAAGCCGCACAGGAAAAGGCAGACAAACTAGCCCAGGCACAAAAGGCATTGGAAGCCGGAGACTACGACAAGGCCCAGCAGATACTCAATTCGCTTCCAACGTCCCAGCGCAGTGACCCAGATGTAAACGCAATGCGCAACAAGATATCGGGTGCAAAGCAGGCCGCACAGGCCAAGGCAGCCGCAGAAAAGGCCGCACAGGAAAAAGCAGACAAACTTGCACAGGCCCAAAAGGCACTTGAAGCCGGAGACTATGACAAGGCCCAGCAGATACTCAATTCGCTCCCCGCAAACCAGAGGAGTGACAGCGACGTAGCTGCAATGCGCAACAAAATAGCAAGCGAAAAGCAGGCCGCACAGGCCAAGGCAGCAGCAGAAAAAGCCGCGCAGGAAAAGGCGGACAAGCTTGCCCAGGCACAAAAGGCACTTGATGCAGGTGACTACGCAAAGGCACAGGCTATACTCAACACCCTTCCGTCTTCTGACAAGCGCGATACAGACGTACAGGCACTCATAAGCAAAGCCGCCGCTCAGGAAAAAGAAGCCCTTGCAAAGAAGGCTGCAGAAGAGGAACGTGTAAAGAAAGCCGCAGAAGACGCAGCAAAGGCCAAGAAACAGGCTGAACTTGCTGCCCTTCAGAAGGACATAGACAGCGAAATTGCAAAGGGTAAGGCAGCCCTTGCAGCAGGAAACGTGGAAGAGGCAATCGCCCACTTCAACAAGGCAATGAGCATGCTGCCATCTGATGACCCTGCATACTCTGCAAAGAAAAAGTCAGAAATTGCACAGGCACTCTACGACGCTTCGGAAGCTTCGGACAATCCTGCAGACAAGAAGAAGCTCGCTGATACAGCAAAGACCCTGGCCAACGAAGCTGTTGGAAAGGGTAGCGATGATGCAGGAAGCCATTACGTCCTTGGCATGGAAGCCATGAAGAACAAAAACTACACTCAGGCAGAAGCTGAATTTGAAAAGGCAATCAAGGCCGATCCAAAAAATGCAGGCTACTACTACCAGCTTGGCCGCGCACAGGCTCAGCAGGGAAAATTCAAGGCGGCACAGGCTTCATTCAAGACTTCAACGGAGCTCAACCCCAAGTACGCACCTGCCTTCTACAACCTTGGCTATGTTTGCGAACGCTTGAACGACAATTCACAGGCTCTGGTATCTTACCGCAAGGCCTACCAGATAGACGATGAATACGAGCGCGCCTACATTGCAGCAGGACGCATCATGGCCCGCCAGGGAGACAACCAGGGTGCAAGCGCCGCATTTGACAAGGCAATCAAAATTAACCCGGCAAATTCACAGACCTACCAGGAATACGGATCTGCCCTTGCCGCAATCGGAAACTACTCTGCTGCAGAAAACAGCTTCAAAAAAGCCATAGCCTACATGGACAAGTCAAAGGCCGACCCTGCAACATACTACAACCTTTCAACGGTTCTCCTTGCGCAGGAAAAGAATTCAGAGGCACTTTCTTATGCAAAGCAGTCCTACGAATTAAAGTCTTCTGCCAATGATGAACTTAAGAACAACATTACCTACAACTACGCTCTTGCCCAGGAAAAGACCGGCAACGCGGAAATGGCAAAGTCCCTTTACAACGAAGTCCTCCTCAGCGACCCCGACAACGTAAAGGCAAGAACCAACCTCGGTGCCCTCTATAACGAAGCAGGCCAGAGCGACAGCGCGATTTCCGTTCTGTCAAAGGCTTATGAACTGGACAGTTCCAACTTTGAGGTGAACAACAACCTTGGCAACGCATACAACAAAAAGGAAGACTTTACACAGGCAATCAAGTACTATCAGAATGCACTGGCAATTTCTCCAAAAGACAATACGGTGCGTGCAAACTTGGCAAAGGCATACGCAGGTGCCAAGCAGTACGACAGCGCAAAAGTTGCCTACGAAGACGTGATTGCAGCCAATCCAAAAGACTGGGAATCATATCTTGAGCTTTCAAAAGTGTGCATCGCCTTGGGAGACATGGAAAGTGCAGAAACTTACCTTACCTATCTTCAGAAAAACAACCCCACCTACAAAATGGCCGAGGTTGCAAAACTCCTTGCTTCTATAAAGAAGTAATAGAAAAGTAAAGGTTCAAAACAAAAGAGCCTGGTGCAAAAATCCGGTCGGGGTTTTAAGCATCAGGCTTTTTTTTTTTGGCGGCACTTGCCTTTACTGACGGACAATCTTTTCCGCTAACAAAAGTGCCATGTGTGTGGTACTTCCGGGGTTCCGCGGGGCCCAACCCGCTCCATTCCTACGGAACGCCTTCGGCGCCCCTCCAGCACCTGCCGCGCTTGCCCTGCAAACTTCCCTCCATGGATTTTTCCGCATTGCTAAGCCGCCCGTCCATGGGCTTAAAATTAAATTCTTTTTACAAGGGCAAACAATTGCTTTCGCGTAATTGTAGTGTAAACAGGACGTCCGTGGGGGCAGTGGGGGTCTGGCAATTCAAGAGCCTTTTCTGCAATCTCTGCAGCCGTCTTGCTGTCCAGAACATCTCCGTCCATAACAGCCGTTCTACATGCAGTGCTTGCCGCTGCCGCATTAATCATGTCGTGAGGGTTAATTCTTCTGTCTAGCAAGTCTTTCTTTAGGTCTGCTTCCGTTCCCTTCCATCTTATTGGGACGGTGGAAAATTCCCACTTGCCGTTGCCGCAGTCCTTGCCGGTAAATCCTGCCTGTTCAAGTTTTTCCTTTAGCGCGTTAATGTAGTTGTCGTCAGCGGCATTGTCCGTCTGCACAATGTATGGAACAAGAAGTGTCTGCTTTTGCCCTGCGTCTTCCATTATTCGGTTGTACAAAATGCGCTCGTGGGCAGCGTGCTGGTCTATTATGTAAAGAACGTCGTTTTTTTCTGCAATCAAAAAAGTGCCAAGAGCCATTCCAACAAAATGAAAGTCGGAGCTTCCCTTATTTTCTCTGCTGGTGGAAAGTTCCGGGTCGGGAAGGTAGTTGGGCTTTGCAAAGTGCCCGTTAATGGAAGCTTCCATTTCTTCAGTAAGGGCCTTTTCGTACTGGCTGCGTCCTGTAAAATTTCCCCTGCCAAAAGACATGTGGTTCATTGACTGGCTGTAGCTCTGGCTGTAGCCGCCATGACCATATCCCTTGGAAAAGCCCGGCATTTTTGTGTTCACAATAAAGTCGGAAGAACTTGCATTTGCTTCTGCATTTGCTTTTGCAAGATCCGTAGGTTCATCCGGAGAAGCAACAGAAGAAGCTCCGCCGTAAATTGTTTCTGGCTGACCGTAGTTCAGTTCAAGACCCTTGTCTTCTTCTTCCTGGCTTTGGTTTATTATGTTCTTCAGCGTGTACTGCCTAAAGAAATTCTTTGTTGCAGAGCTTACTTCGTGGTGCAGCTGGGAAATGTCCTTAAATCGGGCCTCCCTTTTTGCCGGGTGAATGTTAAAGTCAACAAGGGCCGGGTTCATCGTAACAAAAAGAGATGCAACGGGATGAGTTCCGTTTGGAAAGTAACCCTGTGCCCCGTATTCAATTGCCTGAATCAGAGAGTATTCGTTTATGCGCCTTCCGTTAACATATATGTAAATGTTCTTGCGGTTGGAGCGGCTTACGGATGGTTCACCTATCACAAGTGAAAATGAAAAGTCCTTTGCGCCTGCTGAATTTTTTATTTCGTAAAAGAGGTCTTCACTTTCAAAAAGTTCAAGGGTCTGGCAGAATCTCTGGGTAAGGGTTTGTCCTGCTGGAAGGTTAAGCTTTTCGTCTCCATCGCTTGTAAAGGTAAATGCTATGTCCGGCCGGGCAATCGCTTTTTCTTCAAAGGTGCTTCTGCACAAGGCCGCTTCGCTTGCGCTTCTTTTTAGGAACACCCTTCTTGCGGGAAAGTTTTCAAAGAGTGCCTGGGTCTGCACAATAGTTCCTGTAACCGGTGGAACAGTTGTAATAACGTGGTCTTCCGTAACAGATGCGCTCATCCTGTAAGTGCCGCTTGTAATTTCCAGCCGTGAGACTGCCGCCATGGAAGCAAGGGCTTCTCCCCTAAAGCCAAGGGTTGACAAGTTTAGCAAATCAGTCTCGCTTGAAATTTTACTTGTTGCGTGTGGTCTTGCGCAGGCAGCCAAGTCTTCTTTGCTCATTCCGCAGCCGTTGTCTTTAACGCGGATTTTTTCTATGCCGCCGCCCGTAATTTCTACGCTAATCTTTGTTGCGCCAGAGTCTACCGCATTGTCCAAAAGTTCCCGCACGATTGCATTTGGCCTGTCTATAACTTCTCCAGCCGCAATTTTTCTTGCAACGTCCGCGCTTAATTGTCTAACCTTAGCTTCCATGGAATTTTCCCTGCTACGCGTTCCTTGTTCCGTTTACTTCTGAACCCGGGTCAAAGAAGTCAAGAACCGGGCCTTCACCCTTTGTTGCCTTTGGCTTTCTTGTTTTTTGCCTTTCTTCCTTTTCTTCCCCCGCATCATCTTCTGTTTCCGGTGAATTCATCAGAATCTGGATTTTGCTTTCCATTGCATCCAGCGTCTTTTTCATGCTCTTTGCAAGCTTGATTCCGTCTTCAAAGTCTTTGAGGGCATCTTCAAGCGAAATGTCCGAGCGCTTTATGTCGTCGGTAAGCTCTTCAAGCTTCTTTAAGTCGTCTTCAAAATTACTCATCTGTCTACCTCTGTATCTAGAAATGATGTCTAATTGTCGTTGCCCAATACCTGTGCGCTGATTTTTCCCCTTGCGGGACGAATCATGATTTTTGCACCGGCGGAAACTTCTGCCGCATCGCGTATGACCTTTCCGCTTGCCGCATCCGTTACCATTGAATATCCCCTGTCAAAGATTGTCTGGGGGTTGCAGTTGTTTAGCGTCTGCTCGCACCGTTCAAGAAAGAGCCTTTTGTCCTGCAAAAACTCCCTGATGTTTTGCTCTAGCTTTTCCCTTGCCGCGTCAAAGCGCATGGAAAGCGGCTGTTCAATATGGCGGAACTGCAGCTCCATGCCTTCCCCGGTAAAGGGCTTTAGCATAAGGCGCAGGTGTTCAAGCTTGCCCTGTATGGACTCGTACATTTCGTTGCGGGAAACTTCTATGCCCTGTTCAATGTCGGAAAGTAGGGGGACTGCAATTTCTGCCGCCGCACTTGGGGTTGGTGCCCTAAGGTCTGCCGCAAAGTCGCTCAGTGCCCAGTCAATTTCATGGCCCACCGCAGAGATGACTGGAATCTTTGAGCTTGCAACTGCCCTAACCAAGTCTTCGTCGCTAAAGGGTAGCAAGTCTTCCAAAGAACCGCCGCCCCTGCCAACTATAAGAACATCGCACATGGAGTATGCGTTTGCAATTTCTATCATCTTTATGACTGAAGGGGCAGCGTCTTCTCCCTGGACAATGGCTGGAAAAACCGTGGCACTCATCTTTGGGTTACGACGTCTTGTAATCTGAAGTATATCCCGCAATGCGGCACCTGTCGGACTTGTTACAATGCCTATGCGTTTTGGAAAAAAGGGAAGCTTTCTCTTACGCGCTGAATCAAAAAGCCCTTCCGCTGCAAGCTTCTTTTTTCTCTCTTCTATCATCTCCATTATGTCGCCTGCACCGGCCTTTGTCATGCTGGAGATTATAATCTGATAGTTGCCCCTTGGCGCATATACGGAAACTGAACCGCGCACCTGGACAAGTGTTCCGTCCTTGGGAACAAAGTTAAGGCTGGCAGCCCTTCCGCGGAACATAACGGCACTGATCTGGCTCTGCGAATCCTTTAGGACAAAATACAAGTGCCCGCTCGCATTTGGCCTGTAGTTGGAAATTTCCCCCTTGAGCTGCACGTTGGGAAAAGTTCCTTCTAGCATTGTCTTTATAAGCCCTGTCAGCTGGCTTACCGAAAAAACGGAATCATCATTGGAAGATGTCATGGATTGATTATATATTTATTTTGGGGAATTGTGAATAGGGAACGTTCCCGCCCCCTGTGCTGTTTTTTTTAGGCTAAAGACTTTCCGTCTGAGAAGGCGTTTCCTGCGCGCTTTCCAAATTCGTAGTAGCCGTGGCCTGAGCAATCAAAGATGAGCGGACGGAATTTTTCAAGGTCAACTTTTCCGTCTGCGGTCAGGATTTTTTCATCTGCCACAACGTTTACGATTTGGAAGAGGTGTTTTTCTTCGTCAAGAAGCTTTACCAGGCGGCATTCCAAGGTAAGCGGGTATTGGGCAAATATGGGCGCGTTTACATTCTTGCTTTTGGAAGCGGTAAGGCCAGCCTTTGCAATTTTGTCCGGCTCCTTGTTTGCGGAAGTGATTCCAACGTAGTCAGAGGCCTTGAGTGTTTCTGTGGTTGCAAATGCAATCGTTACCTCTTTTGTAAGCGCAATGTTTTTTGTAGTTGCGTGGCTTTTGTCGAGGCAGACCCATACCTGGTTTTCGTCTGCAATTCCGCCCCATGCCGCATTCATTGCGTTTGGCTTTCCGTCCTTGTCGTAAGTTCCAATAATCAAAACAGGCATTGGAAAAAACAATGTCTTTGCACCTAAGTCTTTCATAAAATCCTCCATGCTAATGCTTGCAAAAATAATTTTTCAAGGCTGCTTCCTTATACCCCAAAACAAAGGCAAGGTCAACTACTGCAGCGGGACGTCACGGAATTTCCTTACCTTGCTATTCCTGGGCGGAAACTTCATTGTAGAAGTCTGAGTAGTCCAGCCTTTTTTCCTTGCTGAAAGCCATTGCAGCCCGCGGGTGCTGGTTTAGGTAGCCGGTTACCAGGTATGGAACGTCGTAGCCCCATACAACACCATCCTTCTTTAGCTGCAGCATGTATTTTTCTATGAATTTTAGTGTTTCGTAGAATTTGTACTTGGGATTTTTTAGGAAGGCAAGAAGGTTTTCCATAAAGCAGTTTCCTGCACCGCGTCCCATTCCGTTGTAGGTGGCATCAAGCCAGTCAACGCCGTCACCGCAGGCTTCTATTGTGTTTGCAAAGGCCAGCTGCTGGTTGTTGTGGGCATGAATCCCGAGCTGCTTGTTGTAGCGGTCAGCGTATTCCTTGTAGAGGGCACAAATGCGCTGCATCTGCTCCGGGAATATTGAGCCGTAGCTGTCTACTATATAAATGCAGTCAACAGGCGAGTGGCCTATCATGTCCAGGGCAACTTTTACGTCTCCTTCCTGAGCGGTGCTGATTGCCATTATGTTACAGCTTACTTCGTAGCCCTTGTTTTTTGCGTCTTCTATAATTTCCAGTGCACCGGGAATCTGGTGAACGTAGCAGGCCACGCGGATAAGGTCTATGGGGCTTTCGCTTCTGGGGCGGATGTCTTCTTTAAAGTCACAGCGGCCAACATCTGCCATTACCGCAAGCTTTATCTTTTTTTCCGCATTGTCACCGATTACGCTAAGAATGTCTTCGTCGTCGCAGAATTTCCACTTGCCGAATTTTGACTTGTCGAAGAGTTTTTTTGAGGCCTTGTATCCGACTTCCATGTAGTCTACGCCTGCTTCTATGTTTGTCTTGTAGAGTTCCTTTACAAATTCATCGGTGAAGTTGAAGTCGTTTACGATTCCGCCGTCGCGCAGTGTTGCATCGATTACACGGATTGATTGGCGCACGCCCATGAGTGCTGAAAGTTCTTTCATAATAAACCCCGCTTGTTTTGGTTTTCTATGATACTATCAAAAGAAACAAAAAAGTGCAAGTGGTGCATACGGAAATGCATGGATGGATTTTTCGGGCAATCCTACGCCTCCGTGGAGGGGCGCGCGGTAGCGCGTTGCCAGTGGCAATGGAGCGGGTAAGGTCCCTCGGAACCCCGGTTCTCGCAACGAAGTTTCAAGCGAGGGCGGTGGCACAAAGGGGCTGGCGTCGAATTAGCCAAGGAATAAGATGGTAGAGCCCCTTAACGGTTCGTCAAGGAGAAAATTTATTTAAAAAACTTAAGGAAAAAGGTAAAATATAACAAAATATTATATTTTTTTAAGAATTCTTTTTTCTTAAATTTGTATAATATATAAGTATGAGAATACTTTTAGTAGAAGATGAAGTCCGCCTTTCACAGGCTTTGGTTGAGATTTTTCAGAAGAATAAGTATTGCGTTGATGCCGTGTACACAGGTCCGGAAGGTCTCAAGTACGCCCAGAGCGGCATTTACGATGCCATTGTTCTGGACATAATGCTTCCCGGAATGGACGGTATTACGATTCTTCGTACACTCCGCGAGGAAAAGAATGACGTTCCGGTTCTTTTTCTTTCTGCAAAGGACGAAATTGCAGACAAGGTTAAGGGGCTTGACTGCGGTGCTGATGACTACATGACCAAGCCATTCAGCACGGACGAACTTTTGGCACGCGTTAGGGCTCTTACCAGGCGCAAGGGCGAGGTTAAGGAAGACACGCTTACTTTTGGCGACCTTACCCTGGACAAGAACAAGTGCGAGCTGCAGAAGGTTGGCGGTGCATCCGTTAAGCTTTCCCTTAAGGAATTCCAGATTATTGAGCTTTTGTTTGAGGCACCCCACCAGGTTATCAAGAAGGAGCGCATTATAGAAAAAATCTGGGGCGGAGACAGCGACGCTGAATACAACAACGTAGAAGTTTATATTTCCTTTATACGCAAGAAGATGGACTACCTGAAGGTTCAGACTGTAATCCGTACTGCCAGAGGAATAGGATATTCTCTTGAAGAAGGAAAGTGATTCTGTCCTTGAGGGCGGCAAGGGCCAGAATGCTTGCCAGTCCAAGACGCAGGCTAAGAAGCCGGATGTTTTTCTCAGTTTAAGGCTGCGCTTTTGCCTTACTATGCTTTTTGTGGTATTTGTGCTCTGCCTTATCTCCATGAGTTCGATGAACGTCTACCTTGCTTCGTCAAACCTGCAGAACGCCAACTATTTTTTGAGCGCGATTGCGGAGAATAACGGCTACGGTCTTGCGGCCCCTGTTTCCGACATCCATTCGGGGCGGGGCAACGAGTTTTTGGTCTGGCAGTATAAGGAGGCGGAGAAGATGCAGCTAAAACAGCTTCAGTCTCCGATTAACCGCTTCCTTGAGCATATTTTCATTTTTAGGCCGACATTCCTTGTGCTTCGGGACTTTTACAGCGCACGGCTGGATTCTTCGGGCAGGGTTATAAAGACAATTTCCCCCTTTGGTTCTGATGAGCTTAATTCGCAGGCCTACGAGATTGTGGCGGCAGCTTTTGCTTCCGGAAAGAGGGAGGGGCGCTACAAGGATTTTTTGTTCCGCATAGACGATGCACCCTACGGCTATCTTTTTGTGGTTGCTGACCGTTCCCAGGAGTACAGGCAGGAGATGCACCTTTTTATAGGCACCGTTACAGGGCTTATTTTTATGCTGCTTCTTGCATTCGTTATTGTGTGGTACTTTTCGCGTATTGCGGTGGAGCCGGTTGAAGAGGCTTTCCGCAGGCAGAGGAATTTTATTGCTGACGCGAGCCACGAGCTTAAGACTCCGATTGCAGTTATTGGTGCAAACATAGACGTTGTTGAGCAGGAGCTCCCGGGTAACAAGTGGTTGGGCTACATCAAGACGGAAAACAGCCGTATGGCAGAGCTTGTAAAGAACCTTCTCTACCTTGCCAAAAACGATGCGGACAGGAACAGCCTTTGCATGATGAAGTTTGACTTTGCAAATGCGGTGGAAGGTGCTGCCCTTCCTTTTGAAAGCGTTGCCATGGAGCAGGGTAAGTCTATGGACATTTCTGTTCCAGACGAGCCGCTTTGGGTTATGGGCGATGAATCCCACATTAAGCAGGTTGCGGTTATTCTGATTGACAATGCCATTAAGAATTCCGATGCGGGGGCTGTTATTAAGATTTCCGTAAGGGCAGAAGGCAAGAAGGGCTATCTTACGGTTTACAACACAGGCCGCGGTATTGCGGAAAAGGACATTCCCCAGATATTCAACCGCTTTTACAGGGCAGATTCATCCCGTGCGCGTTCAACCGGCGGATACGGTCTCGGTCTTACCATAGCAAAGTCCATCGCAGACAGCCACAGGGGAAAGATTACTGTCCGAAGCGAAGAGGGCAAGTACGCGGAATTCACCTTTATGATGCCATCTTGTTGACTTTTGTCTTGGGGTTCACTATAGTTAACTCATACTTTGTATTTTTTTTAAGGGGCTTATTATGATAAAGAGAAATGAAGGTTTTGCAAATTTAACGGCGGGTTATCTTTTTCCTGAGGTAGCAAAAAGAAGAAAGGCTTACCAGGCCGCACACCCGGACGCAAAAATAATAAGCCTTGGCATAGGCAACACTACGGAGCCTCTTTCTCCGCATATCTGCAAGGCTATGGCAGACTATGCAGCTTCTCTTGGAACCAAGGAAGGCTATTCCGGTTATGGAGACGAGCAGGGACTTGGCGAACTTCGCGCAAAGATTGCCCAGGTTTTGTACAGCGGAATGGCTACGGAAGACGAGATTTTTATTTCTGACGGTGCAAAGTGCGACATTGCAAGAATCCAGACACTTTTTGGACGCGACACACCTATTGCGGTTCAGGACCCTGCATACCCGGTTTATGTTGACGGAAGCGTTATTACTGGTGCCGCCGGAGCTGCAAACACAGACGGTTCTGGCTACAAGGGCGTTACCTATCTTCCATGTACAGCAGAAAATTCATTCTTCCCGGACCTTAGCGTAATAAAGAGCGGAACTTTAATCTATTTCTGCAGCCCCAACAACCCAACCGGAGCCGCAAGCACAAAGGAGCAGCTTAAGAAGCTTGTTGACTATGCACTTGCAAACGGCTGCATCATCATCTACGACAGTGCCTACTACGCATTCATCCGCGACTCAAAACTTCCGCGCACAATCTACGAGATAGAGGGTGCAAGAAAGTGTGCAATAGAAATAAACTCTTTCTCCAAACTGGCTGGCTTTACAGGAGTACGCCTTGGCTGGTCTGTAGTTCCAAAGGACATTAAGTTTGCAGACGGAAGCAGCGTAATTAGCGACTGGAACCGCGTAATGACCACTTTGTTCAACGGAGCAAGCAACATTGCCCAGCGCGGTGGACTTGCAGCACTTGACGAAGAGGGAATCAAGGAAACAACCGCTTTGGTAGACTACTACCTTGGAAACGCAAAGCTTATGAAAGAAGCCCTTACCGGCAAGAACTTTGCTGATGCTGGCGTAAAAGTCTACTACACTGGCGACTCTCCATACCTTTGGGTATACTTCCCCGGATGGAAGAGCTGGGACATCTTTGACAGAATCTTGGACGAATGCCGCGTTGTAACCACACCTGGCAGCGGATTTGGTCCTGCTGGCGAAAGCTACCTTAGGTTCAGCTGCTTTGGTCACCGCGAGGATGTGGAAGAAGCCTGTTCACGCCTTTCAAAATTCAAGCTTTAGTTCTTCTTCTTTTTCTGGACGGAGTGCCCGGTAAAACTGTGCCCGGTCCTCCGGACCCGGTCAGACTCCATGGCATTTTATCCCGCTTTCCAGGGTTCCGCCTTTCGGCTCCATTGCCTGCGGCAACCCGCTGCGCGGGCCCTTCCAATCGGGCGTAGGTTTTGTCTCAAGTACCCTTCTAAAGTTTCACTCCAAACTTGAAAGCCGTTTTTTCTGCGTTAACATTTAGGCTAGGAGGTTCGTATGGCGAACAGATGTCCTAGCTGCGGGGGTACGCTCCTGTTTGACATACAAAAACAAAAGCTTGTCTGCGATTAGTGCAAAAGTGAATTTGACTCAGACAGCATAGAAGAAGTAAAGCCTGCCGATGAAGTGCTTGTCTTTAACGGAGAGTCAATGGAGGCAAAGATATTCACCTGCCCCAACTGCGGTGCAGAAGTCTTTGCTACGGATTTGGATGCACTTGAATACTGCTCATACTGCGGAACTTTTGTAACACTGCAAAGCCGCCTTGCAAAGATTCAAAAGCCGTCCTACATTGTGCCTTTTAACGTTACCAAGGAAAAATGCCTTGAGCTTTACAAGGAAGAGCTAAAAAAGTCCTATTTCCTTCCCAAATACATGAATGCAGAAAGTGCGGAGAGCAATCTTAAAAACTTTTACATTCTCTTCTGGGTCTACAGCCAAAAGTTCAAGGCAGATGCAAACGTAAAATTCAAGACGACTGTTGATTACACAGAAAAAGATGCCGATTTTAGGCAGCATTACGATGTTGGACTTGTGCGCTACAATGCCACTGCAAAGATAAGCGGTGGTGTTGACGGCATGATTTTTGACGCTTCTTCAAACCTGGACGACAGGATAAGCGAAGAAATAAAGGACTTCCCGGTTTCTTCCCTAAAGCCATTCAAGGGGGCTGTAATGGCCGGTTCCTATGCAGACGTTGCGGATGTAAGGGACGAAACCTATACAGACGATGCCTGTGCAAAGGGCTTAACTGCCGTAGCTGGTAAAATTCAGAACAAGGTAAGGGAAAAAGAGGCAATCCGCATAGAAGGAAAATACGGAAAGTCTGCATTGTTTTTTACCGATCCTGTAGCAGACCAGAAGCCTGAAGACTATTGCGACGTGAATGCAAAGCTTGCAATGCTTCCGGTGTGGTTTTTAACCTACAAGAACCAAAAGCGGGTCTTCTATTCGGTAATAAACGGCTTTACAGGAAAGATTTTTGCCGCTATTCCTGTGGACGTAAAGAAGTATCTTTTCTGGTCCATAATTGCCGCAATACCCTTTTTCCTTATACTGGAGCTTCTTTTTGGGCCTGCCTTTGACTATGACTTTGCAAACCCCAAGAATGCCAATTCCTTCTGGCTTTATACCCTCCTTGCTGCTCTTGGCGAACTCTTTCTTGACCGAGGTGTTTATCTTAAAAAACTTTACAAGGATATGAACCGTGTGGATGACAAAGGCTTTAGGGCTTTGCAGTCAGGGGAGTCTGGCAAAAAAAAGAAGAAGAAAAAGTTTGATTTTACAAAGCTAAAGATAATAATAGCCCTTGTGTTTGCCTCTATGATTGTAGTTGGCGACGGAGGGGAAAGCGTAATGCCCGGTTATGTGGCGGCCATAATAAACATCATCACGATTTTTGCATCGATTGCCTCAAAGGTAAAGGAACACAATCTTGCCTGTTCAAGACCAGTTCCCCACTTTTTTGACAAGAGGAAGGAGGCTGGAAAATGAGCGTAAGAATGAAGGTTTTTGCAGTGGTATTCTGGTTTTCATGTGCACTTGCGCTAATTCTTGTTGCAAGGGAGAAAAAGCCTTCGCAGGGTAGTGCAAGCCAGGACGGGGTTGCGGTGGAAGCTTCCCTACAAAAAGCCAACGAAGAAAGTTCACTCTACATGAGGCATGTAATCTTGGTATTTTTTGCTTTTGCTCCAGCCCTTGGGGTATGCGCAGCTTTTATAGAAAGCAGGTCCAGCGGTAAAAAGGAAAATCTAAAGAAGGAAGGCCTAAAGAAAGAAGCAGCCCATGGCGGTAAAAAGTCTGTTCCAGAAAAAGAGACAGGCCCTGTCTTTACAGGCTCCTTTAGGTCTCTTTCTATAGAAGAGAAGGTAAAAGTGAAGAAGTAAAAGTTAAGGTGTAAAAGGCCCGGTCAAAAATTCTTTGTATAAATCACTACAAAGCTTTTTCCCTTTACAATGTCCTTTACCTCTGCATTCTCAAAACCGGCTTCTTTTCCAAGGCTTACAAGCTGAGCACTCTCAAATTTCTTAAAGCCCTTGTTTGTATAAGACAAGGCATCAAGAAATTCCTTTGTGTAAACTACATTGTAGAATGAGCAGCCCGGCTTTAGCACCCTTTTGATTTCCGAAAGGCCTTTTACTGTGTCCTGCCAAAAGTATACCGTATTGATTGAAGTGACGGCAGTAAAAAAATTATCCTCGTAAGAAAGGGCACAGCAGTCGCCGGTCTGCAAATGGAGTTTTCCCTGCCTTGCAGCTTCCCTGTTTTTTCTGCTTGCTTTTTTTAGCATGTCTTCAGAAATGTCAATTCCGTAGAGCTGGGATTTTGTTTTTCTGTATAAGTACTTTAAGAGATAGCCGTTTCCGTAGCCTATGTCCAAAACCCTGTCATCTGCTCCAGATTCAATAAGCGCAACTGTCCTCTTGTACATTGCCTTGTTGATTATGTTCATGATTAGGCAGCAGATGCTTCCAACAAGACCGTGGGGGTTGCCAAACTGGCTTCCTATGTATTCCGAAAATTTACTCATTTGCTTTTCTTTTCCATTGATTTTGCCTGAACCTTACAAAGCCTGTCCTTAATGCGAAGCATGGCCTCAATGTGCATAATCCAGTGCCTGGAAAATGGCATCTGAAGGAGTCCTTTTACATTTTTGCCGCACCAGTAATCAATCAGCCAGAATGCCTTTTCATCCTTGCTAACACATTTGCTTTTTATCAGCTTTTCTTTTGTTTCTTTTCCATACTTTATCTTTAAATCTTTGTACTGCAATTGCAAAAGAATGCGGTCGCTTGATTCTTTTACGGCCTTTGCATAACGATAGAGTTCCTCTAGGTTCAGCTTCTTGGAAAACTCCTCTATTTCTTTGCCTTCAAGTTCATTCCCTGTCGTAATGATTGGGGAAGCAACTGCATTAAGATGGCCATCCCTAAAAAGTACCTGCCCGTCATCTGCAATCATCTCGTGGGCCACAATGTCTTCTATCCTGAATATATGCCAAATTGAATAGGCGAGCGTCTTGCTGTGGTATCCCTTGCTGGATGCAAAAGGCATAAGGTAAAAAGCTTCATTTGGACAATCTTCTATAAGCTGACCTATCTGGCGGAACAATTCTTCTCTAAATTCAATCAGCTTGTCGGTGGCTTTGCAAAAAGTGGCTTCTTTTGCCAAAAGTGCCTGTATTTCCTTGTTTTTGTCCGACCAATCTTTATTCATAGTCTTTTCCTACAGGCAGATTTGTAAATGCAAGGGTAGAAAAGCTTGTCTGCCTTATTTTACAGCTGAGCCTTGTAGCCCAGCATAAAGCGGAATGCGTCCTTTTTTTCCTTGTCCTTGTCGTTAAAGGCCGATAGGTTAAAGGATGCCATGCCTGTAAGCTTTCCGTTAAGAAGCGGAGCGCTTATGTATGGAGAAAGGACAAAGGTCTTGTCGCATTTCTTGAACTCATTCTTCTTCTTTTTAATGTCTTCCATTGCATCAAAAAGTCCCCAGCCGGAAGCCGTTACGGTAAAGTGTGCTCCCGCTGACATTGGGCGGTCTGCAAGGTAAAGGTGCTCGGTAAAGAGGTTTGCGTCAAATCCCAGGGTGGAAGCCGAGCCGCTTTTTGTTCTTGGGTCCGTAAATGAACGCTCGGCAGCTTCAATCGCCTGGTGCCTAAAGAAAACCATCTCGCTAAGGTATTCGTCTGGAATGCTAAAGAGGGTGCAGTTTAGCTGTGCCACGGGAAGAACCATCCTTAGCTCGCCCAAAAGGTAGGCAAGTCCCTTGTCTATGTCGTTTTTGCTCAGGTCGTCAGAGTCTATCTTTATGCCCTTAACTCCGGTCTGAAGGAAAAATGAAGTAGTGTAGCGGTTTCCAACAAGAAGGTTCACGCCGCCGTCCAAAAGAACGTATCTTACAAGGAAAATTACCTTGTCTCCTGATTTGGATTCCTTTTCAAGCGGCAGGTTGATTCCACCCGTGATGTCAAAAGTAACGTTTGGATAGGAACCCGCAAAGCGCAGGCTTGTCCATAGAGCCTTTTTTTCTTCTTCTTCATCAGTGCTGTTTTCGCGGTTCATCGTAAGGTAAACGCCAGCCGCAAGGGGGGATGCAAACTTTACCGTGTAGGCAATTCCCGCGCCATACAGCTCATTGAAGGGGGAACTTGCAAGCCCCTTGTATGTCTCTGTGAGGGGGGATGCTATGCTCTGGATTCCAAACTGCCTCTGCAAAAAAATGTCAGACCCGGCACCAACAAAATTGCCTAGGTATGCGCTGAAAAAATGTGTTGAAGCCGTGTGGTTGTACTTGTATGTTGCAGAAAGTTCATTCAGGTTAAGCAGGGAATTCGCCGATTCCTTTTTCTTGAGCGGACTTGTCTCCAGAAGGTCGTCTGTTTCCAGCTGAATTTCGCCCCTGAAAATGAATTTTCCGCCAAAATCAAGCTGACCGGCCGCAAAGCCCTCGGTGTAAAGCTCTTTCTTTGCCGGCATTTCGCCTAAAAGTCCCAGATAGCCGCTAAAAGCTGCCTGTTCCACTGCAGAAAGTGCCGCACACAAAAATAAAGCCAAATATAATAGAATAAACTTCTTTTTCATTAGGAACTCCAAGAAAGAAATATGAGCCTAAAAAACAACAGCCCACTCATTTCTTGATTTATCGGTATTTTAAAATGTGAATAAAAGCATTATTATGGAAGCTCTTCCTTTGTGCTGAAAAAAAATCTTTACTTTTAACTGGAATTTTTTCAAATAATGCCCTATAATAAATTAAGATTAAAAAAGTTGCAAAAATCAGTCGTTTTGACTTGACTTATGTTTGTAAGAGGTTAAAATAGATAATATGAGTGATTATCTTGACGCGAATAATGAGGAACTTCTCAAAGATTTCTTTTCTGAAGCAGAACAGCAGTACGAGACTTTGGAAAGCAACATTCTTGTTATAGAAAATGACCCTTCAAACCACGATGCAATAGATGAAATTTTCCGTGCGGCTCATACATTAAAGGGCGGTTCTGCCACAGTAGAAATGACAGAGCTTTCTTCCTTCTGCCACGACGTGGAAGACCTCCTTGATGCCCTCCGCAGCAATGTGGTTCAGGTAACAGGGCCAATCGTAGACACGCTTCTTTCTTCTCTGGACACAATAAAGGCTATGCTGGACGCAAGAAGCAGCGGTTCCATCTACCAGGAAGACGTTTCAGAAATAGTAAATAAGATTAAGTCCTTTATCCCGCAGAAGACGGGCAAGAAAAAGGCACCCGTAAGCGTTCCCTCCGGCATGGTTGGCGCACCAAAGCCTGCTGCGGCAAAGAGTGCACCTGCAAAACAGGCGGCTCCGGCAGCAGACAACGGAATGCCACCGGTAAAGCCGCTTTCAGAAAACGAATTCAACGAACTGAAGCAGGCTTGCCCCCAGGGAAGCAAGCTCTGGTACGTAAACGTTACTTTTGATGAATCAAATCCCATGAACAGCGTCGGCGGAATTCAGGTTTTTGCTGCCCTCAAGAACTGCGGTACTGTTTTAAAGACTGTCCCGGACTTTGAGGCTCTCTACGAAGATGAATTCCATCCGCAGGTCGTGTACTATGTTGCAACCGAATCAGACGGCTCTGCATTGGAAGATACAGCCTTCCTCGATGACGTTACGCTTGCGGCTGACGCTCATCCTCTGGAGGCAGAAGCGGCCCCTGCACCCGCAGCAGCACCTGCTCCCGTGCAAAAGGAAGAGGAAGTGGAAGAAGAAAAGGAAGAAGCTGTTGTGGAGCAAAAAGAAGAAGTTTCCACGTCAGCACCAGCAACCCAGGCAAACCTCCAGCAGGCAAAAAAGTCTGCCCAGCAGGCATCAGGCCATGGTGTTGCCCAGACCGGCTCAATACTCCGCGTGGACAGCAAGCGCGTAGACAACCTTATGAACCTGGTCAGCGAAACCGTTATTACAAAGGCTGCCTTTAACCAGCTGGGTCTTCACCTTGCAGACCTGCAGGTAATGCTTCAGGGGCTTAACTCCGGCTACAAGGAAAAGCAGCATCATATTATGGAAGAAATCCCCAAGATTCTCCAGCAGATTGAAGCAGGAGCATCCCAGAAGGAAATCCGCCAGAAGATAAGCGACATCTACCAGGGCATGTCCACATTGTTCGATGCCTTTGAAAACGACATAAAGCTTACGGCAAGCAAATACCGCTCAACAACGCAGAACTTGGGCCGCATTTCCAGCGAGCTCCAGGAAGGCGTAATGAAAATCCGCATGGTTCCGATTGGCACCATATTCAACCGCTTCCCGCGCGTTGTTCGTGACTTGAGCCGCGATCTTGGACGTAAGGTTAACCTTGTAATAGAAGGTGAAGACACAGAACTTGACAAGACTGTTGTAGACGA
Source organism: Treponema sp. (assembly GCA_024695625.1). Lineage (GTDB taxonomy): Bacteria > Spirochaetota > Spirochaetia > Treponematales > Treponemataceae > Treponema_D. The sequence goes on along the minus strand of JAILHV010000006.1, from coordinate 31,163 downwards.
CCTGCTTGACCCAATCATGCACTGTGTCCGCAACTCTGTTGACCACGGCATTGAGACTCCTGAAGAGCGCAAGGCACACGGCAAGGACGAGACTGGTAAGCTTATACTCAAGGCTGCAAACGAAGGAAATACCATCGTAATCGACATAATTGACGACGGTCAGGGTATAGAAGTGGAAAAGGTTCGCGAAAAGGCAATCAAAAAGGGTCTTATTAGCCCCAACAAGGTTATGTCTGACCAGGATGCCTTTAACCTTATATTCCTTCCGGGATTCTCTACCAGCGACAAGATAAGCAATGTTTCTGGCCGCGGAGTAGGCTTGGATGTTGTCAAGACTATGGTGGAAAAACTCAAGGGTACCATTACTGTTACCAGCGAGCGCCACAAGGGTTCAAAATTCAGCATCAGGCTTCCGCTCACTTTGGCCATTATCCAGGGTCTTTTGATTCGTGTCGGAAAAGAGGTATACTCTATCCCGATTACAAATGTTATAGAAAGCCAGCGTGTAAAGCGTGACAGTATCAATACGATTGATAACTACGAAGTGCTCAACGTGCGCAATGAAGTTATTTCAATCCTTAGGCTTGACCGCCTCTTTAATATCAAGGACGCGGTGGAAAGCGAATACTGCTTTATCGTAATAGTCGGTTCACAGGAAAAGAAGATAGGTGTTATGGTTGATGCCCTTATCGGTGAGGAAGACGTCGTAATCAAGCCTTTGCGCGACCAGTTTACGACATCGCCGGGCATTGCTGGTGCCTCAATCCTTGGTGACGGTTCGGTTTCTCTTATCATAGACGTGAACCAACTTTTGGAACTTGGCGTAAAGCAAGAAATCAGTGCACAGAAATCTCGCGAAGAGTCAGCCTTGAAGGGCGCAGTCAGAGGGTAGGCAGATGGGAACTATACAAGATAAACTTAACATACTTGCAAGCACGACAGAAGCCGCTGTTCAGAGCCTTTCCCAGGAGGAACTGGAAGAAGAGAAGAAGAATGCCAGCGTTGTTGACTATAAGATGGTAAGCTTTTCTCTCGCGGGCAAGGACTATGCCATAGACATTATGAAGGTAAAGGAAATTGCCAAGGCCGGTAATTTTACCTACGTGCCAAACACGCTTCCTTTTGTTCTTGGCGTTTACAATCTCCGTGGCGAAATTATTCCTATAATTGACCTTAGGCTTTTCTTTAATATAGAGGTTCCTGAGCATGATTCCAACGTTCTTGAAAACATGCTCATCGTACAGGTTGGGGAACAGTTCTTCGGCGTTGTCGTAGATGTAATCGACAAGGTTGTAGGCATACAAAAGTCCTCCATCCAGCCGCCACACCCGCTCTTTGGCGACATAAACATCAAGTACATAAGCGGTGTTGTGGAAGCCCAGAGGCATCTCTACGTCCTTTTGGACATAGACAAGATTTTTGGTCTCCGCACACCGGAAGAGGAAAGGCTTCTGGCGGAAACTGCCCGTGCACAGATGGAAGACAGGCAGGCCGCAGCTGCAGAAATTGCCGCAAGGGAAGAGGCAGCAAGGCTCGCTGAGGCTGAACCAAAGGCTTCCGGCAAAAAATCTGCTTCAAAGAAGGTGGATGAGCCGGCTAAAGAAGAAAAGAAAGCCGTTGACTTGAATTTTATCTATGATTCCCTCAAGAATCTTAAGAAGTTCTATGTTTCCGCTGTAAACGAAGAGTGGGTAAAGTCCCGCTACGAGCAGTGGGAAAAGGAACGGGGTGAAGGAAAAACCCAGCTTCAGAACGAAAGTGATGCGGATGAATTCCTTAAGCCCTTCTATTCAAAGCACAACTGCACCTGGTGGAGCGAATCCTATGCCAGCGAAGTTGCAAAGGCCCTGCCGGAAAATTCTGCAAAGAACATTGTAGTCTGGAATCCTGGTTGCGGCAAAGGTTTTGAGTCCTACTCACTTGCATGTTTGCTAAAAAAACGTTATCCTAATGCACATATACGTATTTATGCGCACGACATTGACTTGCTCAATGTTTCGAATGCTCCGCTTATGACGCTGAGCAGCGAGGTAAGTACGGACTGGTACCAGCCTTATGTTACCAAGACATCTGGCGGTAGCTATACCTTTACCAAAGAGATAAAGGATATGGTTATGTTTGAATACCACGATTGTGTTCATACAAACAATCTGCCTCCTATCGATTTGGTTTTTGCGCGTGACATATTCTCTTTCCTGCCGGAAGCATCACAAAAATCAATTTTGGATGATTTTGGCGAGAAGGTTAAGGGAAATGGTGTTATAATAGTTGGTGAAAATGAGAATATAGCAATTCCGGGTTGGAATAAAAAACAGTCCGGCTCTATTGCGTTATATTCAAAGTAATATTAGAATATAATATTAGAATAAATCTGGTTAGTTAATAAAACTGCAGGGGGATTTTAATGAGAGTAGAGTACATTAACCCATTTGTTGAAACTTCATACAGGGTTCTGAAAGAAGTTTTGGGTGATGCAGACGTAAAACGTGGCGATTTGTATCTTAAGTCAACAGCAATGCCCGTAATGGGTGTCGCTGCTCTGGTAGGTCTTGCCGGTGATGTTGAAGGCCGTGTCTTGTTTGATATGACTTATGATACGGCTCTTGCAATAGCTTCCCGTATGAACGGAGAAAAGCTTCCGGACTTCGATGATTTGGCAAAAGCTACAATCAGCGAGTTGGCAAACTTAATTACTGCTCAGGCTGTTACAAAACTCCACGAGCTTGGTTTTAAGTTTGACCTTACCCCTCCGGCTCTTTTTGCTGGTGAAAAAATGGAAATTGCAGCATTGGGTGGTAGCAATGCAGATGAAGAGAATGTTGAAGCTCTGATTGTTCCGCTCATTACTGAATTTGGAAAAATAGAAGTCAACGTCGCTATCCGCGAACGTACATAAGGAGCATAAAGGTATGAAAACAAAAGATGATTTTGCGCAGATAAATGATCGTCCGCCAGAGGGTGTTAAAGCCGACGGAAGCAAATTCCGTGTTTTGGTCGTTGATGATTCAATGTTCGTTGCAAAGCAGTTGACTCAGATTTTGAGCAGCGATGGCTACGAGATTGTTGCTACAGCTCAGGATGGTAAAGAAGGCGTTGATAAATATAAGGAACTTTGCCCGAATGTTGACTTGGTAACAATGGACATTACAATGCCACGCATGGACGGTATTACGGCACTTGAGCAGATTGTTGCTTTTGACAAGAATGCCCGTGTTGTTATGGTCAGCGCACTTGGTAAGGAAGAGCTTGTTAAGAAGTCACTTCTTGCCGGAGCAAAGAACTATATCGTAAAGCCTTTGGACCGCAAGAAGGTTCTTGAAAGAATCAGCTCTGCACTCAAATAGGCTTTAGTGATGGCTTATTCCACAGATGACATACAGATAATTCTGTTGAATCTGTGGACTTTAATTTTTATTTTTTAAGTTATTTTACTCATTATACTCTTGCCTTGTAAAAAATTGTGGGATTTTTTACAGGTGTATTATTCTATATTAACCAGTTTTATTTTCCGATAATTTGCATGGGATTCCTAAGTACTCTTATTACTAGGTTTTCCCTTGGTTTTGTCGGCTGCCTAGTCTGCATAGTTTTCGGTACGAGTGGGGGATTTGTATGTACGAAGATGAAGCAATGAATCTTTGCGTTGATAATGTTGAAACCTACAAAGCATTGGACACTGCCGCTACATGGCGTTTCTTTTGGGACGGCCAGGAATCGCTTTCCGATGAGGAATTTGATTTGCTAAAAGATTTGTGTTACAAGAATTCCAATACTAAAGACGAGCATGATTTGCTTACAAAAATAGTTAACCGCGAACTGACGCTAAGAATAAAAAACAAGCGGGAGCTTGAGGCATCTGCCCTTGTAAGCTAATCCTGCCTTTACAAGATGGATGAATTCAGCCCTTTAACTGCATCTAGTTCAGCTTCTTTATGAAATACATGCTAAAGTCCTTTATGCGGTTTACAAAGGCCCTGTTTACGCGCTTTTTTACGAAAGGTGAGCCATTTGTCTTTACGGCTCCTGCCCCATAGAGAATCCAGTAGTCTCCTTCCCTAAAAAGAACGAGCCCACATTCCATTTTTTCAGGCTTAACAGCATCAAAGATTTTGTACTCGATTTTTCCCTTGTTTTTGGTTGCAAAGTAGAGGGTGTCGCCTATCTGCGTTGTGGAGACTTGGGCATCAAATTCTGCAAAGGGAGGCATCCTAAATACTGCATTGTAAACGCTGGTCAAATTTCCCCGCGATACGGATACAACTTCCGCCTTAGTGAACATGGCGGCCCAGGCACCGTGGCGTTCCGTGTAGTAGGGAATCTGCCTGTAGCTCTTTATGTCCGTGACAAGGTTTGCAAGCTGGGCAATAAGGTTTTCGTTCCCCTTGTAGGGGCGCACCTGCATTATCTCGGCAAAGTGGGTGGGGGAGGTTGCCTTTAGCTCTTTGAGGAATTTGTTTGCGTAGATATTGCTGGTCTTTAGGCCGCTTTCTAGCGGGGATTTTAGATTCCGTATTACGACCTTTCCTTCCTTTAGGTCTTGAATCTGCTCCTTTGTGAATTTGGAAGAATTAAAGCATGAAAGAAAGTCAGAAGAAAATACCGGTTCTGCCAAAACAGAAAGCAAGGCCATGCCAAGAGCAAGAATGAGTTTTTTCATATAATCCCCTCGGTCCAATAAGAACCGTCCCACTGTTGATTATACAATATATTTTAAGATTTGTCATTGCCATGGCAGAAAATTCGGTACAAAGAAATGAAAGTGTGGTATAATATGTAAGACTGAAAGGTGGGTAGCAAGAGGAAGAGCAAAATGGATAAGGCAATAAATACAAAGGGCATTCATTCTTTAAGAGTAAGGATTTCCTTTTTGCTTGTACTGGCTGCGTTGCTCATAGCGTCTGCCATTTCCTTTGTGGCACTGGGTCTTTTTACTGTGCATACCCGTGCCTCTCACCTGAAGATTGCAAAGGGCGTTGCAATGCTTGCATCCCAGGCAATTGACGCGGACAGCATAGAGGCCTACAAAAAGGATGGAAAAACCGTTCCCGGCTACGAGGAGACTTTTGAAAGGCTTAAGAGCCTGCACCAGAATATTCCAGACATTGAGTATCTTTATGCCTATCAGATAAGGGATGATGGTTGCCACGTAATTTTTGACACCGATATCGAAAACACAGACTACGCTGTTGACGACCTTGTGGAGTTTGACCCGACCTTCCTTCCCTATGTGCCGGACTTGCTCGCGGGAAAGGAGATTGAACCGCTTGAATCCAATGACCAGTACGGCTGGCTGCTTACATATTACCATCCGGTCTTCAATTCGAAGGGGGAGTGCGCCTGCTACGTGGGAATAGACATATCCATGAACCTCTTGCGCACCTACAGGCTCACCTTCCTCTTTAGGACGATAATCCTTTCATTTTTGGTTGCCATACTTATAGTTGGAATAGGCCTGTGGATTTCTACCAAGTTCCTTGTGAATCCCATAAACAGAATTTCCTACCATGCTATTTCATTTATGAAGCAGAACGGAAACCTTGACGGAATGAACCAGTGCGTTGCAAAAATCAAGAGCTTGGATGTGCGTACGGGTGATGAGGTGGAGAACCTCTACATATCATTCTCAAATATGACGGAGAACACTGTACGGAACATCATACACATAAACCACATGCAGCAGGAAAGGCTGCTGATGATGAAAAAGTACAATGAGGAACTGGAGAAAAAGGTGGAAGAGCGCACAAAGGAACTGCGCCTTGCAAACCAAAAGGCCGAGAACCTCCTTCTGAACATCCTGCCCAAGGACATAGCCTTTGAGCTTACGGATCATCCCGACCGCACCATAGCAAAGAACTATCCCGACGTTACGGTGCTTTTTACGGACATAGTCGGCTTTACGACGATGAGCGGCAGGATGACAGCAAAGAACGTTGTCGCCATGCTGAACCTGCTGGTGTCCAGGTTTGACGAGAGGGCCAAGCACGAGGGAATAGAAAAAATCAAGACGATTGGAGATGCCTACATGGCAGCCTGCGGGCTTACGGAGTCCCCTTCGGGCAACGAGGCGGAGCGCATGGTAAAGTTTGCCAAGGGGCTTATTTCCGACGTGGAGGCCTTTAACAGAAGGTTCAAGACAGGCCTGCAGATAAGGATTGGAATCAATTCGGGGAACCTTGTTGCGGGCGTAATCGGCAAGACCAAGTTCATCTACGACATCTGGGGAGACACGGTGAACGTTGCAAGCCGAATGGAAAGCACCGGCCTTCCGATGAAGATACACGTGAGCGAGACAACCTACCTGCATACAAAGGATTCCTTTAGTTACGGGGAACAAGTGGATGTTGAAGTAAAGGGCAAGGGGATTATGAAGACCTACCTTCTTTAATATGGACGGTACTTTTTAGGACGGTAACTCTGACAGCTCTACCATTTTATTCTTTTGCTAATTCGACCGCCCATGCCTTGCGTCACCCGCTTTCCGTGGTTCCGCGCCTATGCGCTCCATTCCCTTCCGGGAACGGCTTCGCCGCCACTCCAATCGGGCGTAGCTTCTTCTTACTTCTATTGAAAAATAATGCTTTTTGGAATAAAATATTTAATATGAGAAACAGAGACAGGCATTCAAAACACAGGGGCAACAACTGGAAGAACAGTTCGCGCGGAGAAAATGGATCATACGCAGGAAATTCAGGACAGCAGAAAAAGCATTTTGTTCCCCCAAAGGCCGTAACGAGTGAACAGATAAGACAAGACGAAGAGGCAATACGCGTTTTTAAGAGCGAAAACAGGCCCTTGTGCGCCCACTGCGGTGAAGTTATAACGGACATGGCATCAGCCCTTGCACTGGAAAATGGAAATCCCATTCACTTTGACTGTGCGCTGGAGATTCTTGGCGGACGGGAAAAGCTTGGCGAGGGAGAAAAGATTTCATATATAGGTCAGGGCAGGTTCGGCATAGTGTATTTTCCCAACGTTCACGATGTAAAGCACTTTACCATAAGAAAGATAATCGACTGGGAAGACAAGGAGCACCGGCTTCCGTGGCGGGACGAAATGTCCGAGCTTTATTCTCACGTAAAATAGCATGTGAAATAATAACAACATTTTCTAATTCAAATCTGTAACACTCTGCGAGCAAAAATCGTTATATTTTTAAATAAAATATGACGGTTAAAAATGGCGGTCTGATGCGCAAGAGGCTTTTTGACTGCGCTTTGCGTTACGGATTGCAATTTCAATCTGAACTAATGATTTCAGGAGGTTTGATTTTATGAAACCGGTAGTAAAAAATATTCTAGCTGGGGCTCTTACAGCCGTCGTTTCTTTTGGCCTTTTGGCAATTTCCTGCAAGGCAAACAAGGGCTCTGCAAACGTGGCTTTTGCACAGGGCACTCCAAAGGCGGCAGTTCCCATTCCTGCGGATTCCCTTGCTACAACCCAGGCTTTGCAGAACACATTCCGTTCCATAAGCAGCCAGGTTCTTCCAGCTGTTGTGGAAGTGGACGTTACGGAAAAAACCAAGGTAAAGACATACAATCCATTCAAGGACTTTCCTTTCTTCTTTGGCAACCCGGAAGGAGAAGGTGGCGGCAGCGGTGAGCGCGAATACGAGAACAAGGGCTTGGGTTCAGGCGTAATTGTTCGCAGGACGGGCAAGACCAACTACGTTCTTACAAACAACCACGTTGCGGGCAAGGCTACCACAATCAAGATTAAGCTGAACGACGAGCGTGAGTTTGAAGGTAAGCTTGTTGGTGCGGACGAGCGCATGGACATAGCACTTGTTTCTTTTGAAAGCGATGACAAGAACATTACCATTGCAAAGCTTGGCGACAGCGACAGCGTGCAGCAGGGCGACATCGTCCTTGCACTGGGAAGCCCTCTCGGCTACTTTGCTTCCGTAACACAGGGTATTGTTAGCGCAACCGGCAGAAGCGGCGGCCAGATTGGTTCCATAAGCGACTTTATTCAGACGGATGCCGCTATTAACCAGGGCAACTCTGGCGGTCCTCTCGTAAACATCTGGGGAGAAGTTATAGGAATCAACACTTGGATTGCATCACAGTCAGGTGGCAGCCAGGGCCTTGGCTTTTCCATTCCGATTAACAACATAAAGACTGCCATAGACCAGTTCATCAGCAAGGGAAAGATAACCTACGGCTGGATGGGCGTAAGCCTTGTGGATGTTAGCGATGAATACAAGAAGGAGCTTGGCGTAGGAACTGAAAGCGGTGCCTTTGCAGGCGAGATTTTCCTTAACAGCCCGGCAATGAAGGGCGGACTGCAGGCGGGTGACTTTATCGTTGCAATAAACGGCCATGACGTTAAGGGCGTGGATCAGCTTGTCCGCGAGGTTGGCAACATTCCTGCCGGTCAGACAGCATTGCTTACGGTTCTGCGCGGAAAGAACAAGCTTGACCTTAGCGTTAAGATTGAAGAGCGCACGGAGAAGGTTTCTTCGGACAACAGCCTCTTGTGGCCAGGCTTCATTGCATCTCCGCTTACAGACGAAGTAAAGAAGAAGATTAAGCTTGAAGACAAGAAGGTTAAGGGCGTAGTTGTTTCCGGCGTACAGGAAAAGTCTCCTGCAGCGGCATTGCGTCTTCAGGATGGCGACGTTATTACTGCTGTTAACGACAAGAAGGTGGAAAGCGTAGAGGAATTCTACGAGGCCTTGGACACTTCACGCAACAAGGAAGTCTGGTTTGACGTGTATTCTGCAGGTCACACCATCAGCACAGGCCACTACAAGCTTAACAAATAAATTGTGGCTTTCCGCATCAAGTGTGGGAAAATTAATGGCAAAAAAATAAATTATTTTGTAACTACTTGGGGAGCTGGTGGTTACATATATAGAAAGCAGGTTTGATGACCGCCTGCCTTTCTTCATAGAAACTCCTTGATACTAAAAGCGGGTCCCGGTGTTACCGGGGCCTGTTTTTTTTACCTTCGTGCCCGTGTTTCTACAAGATTTTGTAATCTGGAGAATCTTCCCCAGCAAAGACCTTTACGCGGCACATTTCCATTGCCGTGCTGTCCGCAAAGCGTGCTATGTCCTGAGAGTATGGCGAAAGTATGTCGTCGGGGTTGTAGGAAGTCTGAATTATGGACTCCTGGCCTTCCTGGGCAACGCGAGAAAATGCCCCGTTAAGCTGAACCAAGTCCTTTACCGCCGCAAAGAGATGCTCCTTGTGCTTTTCCTCAAACTTCTGCGAAAGAAAGCTAAGCTGCATTTTTTCTATCTCTGTGTGGGGAGCGTTTTCCGGTACGTAGTCTGTAATAAATGAACAGTTGTTGCACTGCTGCCATTCGTCAAAGTCGGAGAAAAAGGCCGAAGGGTAAACCTTAAGAGCCTTTGTTACCGAATTGAACCAGGGAACAGCCCTGCCGCAAGTGTAGAAGGTTCTGCAAGCAAAAGAAATGCCCCTGGAAAAGTCCAGGTCCTTTGATGAATAAGTGCCGGTTGGCTTTGGGGATGCGCCGCCAGCTGCCTCGTCTGCAAACTGGGGAAAGTTTATGTGGTTGGGGTAAAGCGTAAGTGCAAAGTCCAGCCTGTCGCGGAAGGCCTTAAAGCTGTCCCCCTGCTGAATGCCGTAGCCTGCTAAAAAACCGAATACGATTCCCGCATTGTTAAGAAGAGCCGCCTTGGTGGAATAAAGCTTTTTGTCAAAGAGTAGGGCTGGCGAATCCTGCCCCTGCTTTACGCTCCCTTCAAGCGGAATGTCCACCGAGCAGTAGGTTTCCATAAGAAGCTCCACAAGCGGACCGTCTATAATCCTTGCCTCCAGCGGAAAGGATATGAACATTCCCGGGCACTGGCTCTGCACTGTTTTGCAAAGAGAGACTATGAATTTCTTGTTGCCTGCAAGATGAATGTCTTCCACGGAAAATTCCGTTATGCCCCTTTTTGCCAAAACTGGAAGCTTGTTCAAGAGGTCTGCGGTCTTTACGTGGACAAATTCATCCTGCATAGCCAATTCCTTTGCTAAGGTTTACAAAAGGTTTATCTTTGCCTTTTTGCAGCTGTCACGCATTTCCTGCGGCCAAGAGCTTACCTGGATTTCTCCAATGTGGGCCTTGCGCAGGAAGTACATGCAGAGACGGCTCTGGCCAATTCCGCCGCCCATGGTAAGTGAAAGCTTTCCGTCCAAAAGGGCTGAATGGAATACCAGCTTTGAGCGTTCAGGGCAACCCCTTTCTTCCAGCTGTGCCTTAAGAGACTGGGGGCTTACGCGGATTCCCATGGAAGAAAGCTCCATTGCGTTGTTAAGAACCGGGTTCCAAACCATAAGGTCTCCGTTCAATCCCCTGTGGCCGTCACCTGTTTCCGTAATCCAGTCATCGTAGTCTGGTGCGCGTCCGTCGTGAATGCTTCCGTCTGGCAGCTTGCCGCCAATTCCTATGATAAAGATTGCACCGTACTTCTTGCAGGCCTCATATTCACGTTCTTTTGGAGTCTTGTCCGGGAACTGCCTCTGAAGGTCGTCAGAATAGATGAATGTGATGTCCTGGGGAAGAATTGGCTTTATCTGCTCATAGCGGTCATAGATGTAGAATTCCGTACGCTTAAGGCAGCGGAAAATCTTCTTTACGGTGTCCTTTAGGTAGCTTATGCTGCGGTCGTTTGCATCAATGCACTGCTCCCAGTCCCACTGGTCAACATAAAGCGAATGGAGGTTGTCCAGCTCTTCGTCTGCGCGGATTGCGTTCATGTCGGTGTAGATGCCAAAGCCCGGCATAAGGCCCATCTCGGAAACCTTGAGCCTCTTCCACTTTGCCAGGGAATGGACAATCTCCATCTGGGTGTCGCCCATATCCTTTACGTTGAATTTTACAGCGCGCTCTACGCCGTTAAGGTCATCATTCACACCCGTACCGGAGCGCACAAAAAGCGGTGCCGTAACGCGGGTAAGGTTCAGTTCTGTGGAAAGAGCCATCTGGAAAAAATCTTTAACCATAACAATAGCATGTTCGGTCTCTTTTTCGTTCAGCAGGGGATCGTACCCTTTTGGAATATATAATTCAGACATATAAATACCTACCTGTTACCATTATGCGAATGTGTGGATAAATTTCAAGAAGGAAGCCTTGCCGTCAGGATTCCTTTTGTAAACGCCGGCATCTTCAAGAACCCTTGCAAAGACGTGCCCGGTCTCTTCCTGCAGAATCTGGCGGATGTTGTTCTCGTCAACGCTGGTGTACTTGGGCAGAAAGGCCTGAACCCACTCGTAGTGCTTTCCAATCTTCGGGTCAGAAGAAAAGTCCTTGCCCTCAAGAATTGCCCCCGCAAGCAAGTTAAGCTCATCCTTAAGCCTGGATGGAAGAACTGCAAGCCCCATAACTTCAATAAGGCCAATGTTTTCCTTCTTAATGTGGTGAAGCTCTGCATGGGGATGGAAAACACCAAGCGGGTGTTCAGCCGTTGTAATGTTGTTCCTAAGCACAAGATCCATCTCGTAGTCGCCGTTCCTCATCCTTACGATAGGCGTAATCGTATTGTGGGCCTCTCCGTTGGTCTGTGCGTAAATAAAAGCCCCTTCATCCGTATAGGTGCGCCAGCTCTTTAGAATCCTGTCCGCAAGATCAATGATTCTGTCCGTACTCCTGCCGCTAAGCCTGATTACGCTCATTGGCCACTTTATAATGCCGCACTGAATGTCCTCCGAACCCTTAATCTGGAACTTCTGCTCCATCGGTGCCCTTGCCATTGGGAACTCGTAGCAGCCGCCCTGGAAGTGGTTGTGGGTAAGGATTGAACCGCCAACAATCGGAAGGTCTGCGTTGCTTCCTATAGTGTAGTGGGGGAAAAGCTTAAGAAAGTCAAAGAGATCCATAAAGGTTTCTCTGTTTATCTTCATTGGTGTGTGCTGGGCGTTAAAAACAATGCAGTGCTCGTTGTAGTACACGTATGGCGAATACTGGAAAGCCCAGCTCTTTCCCGCAAGCTTAAGCGGAATAATGCGGTGGTTCTGCCTGGCCGGGTGGTTTATCCTTCCAGCGTAGCCCTCGTTCTGCTTGCACAAAAGGCATTCCGGATAGCCGCCCTGCTTAGCGTTCCTTGCCGCCGCAATAGCCTTGGGGTCCTTCTCCGGCTTGGAAAGATTTATCGTAATGTCAAGGTCGCCGTATTCCGTGCGGGACTTCCACTTTATGTCCTTGCAAATTCTGTAGCGCCTAATGTAGTCCGTGTCCTGGCTAAACTTGTAGAACCAGTCCGTAGCTTCCTTGGGCGATTTCTTATAGTTCTCCAAAAATTGCGCCTGAACCTCAGAAGGCCTGGGAACAAGGCAGCCCATAATCTTGGTGTCAAAAAGGTCGCGGTAAACAATACCGTTTTCAGAAAGAATTCCCCTCTCGGCAGCCTGGTTCAGCAGTTCATTTAAAATAGTTTCAAGGTCTTCTGCCTTAACCGTAGGAATATCGCTTGCCTGCTCCGTACTTTCAAAACCGTCAAGCCTAAAAAGCTCAAGCAGGCGGTTCTGGGTGTAAATTATGTCTTCTTCGTGAATAAGGCCTGTAACAAGACCGTAAGATGTAAGGGCATTTATATTTTGGTAGATGTTCATGCCTTACATAATAAAATGAAAATTTACGCGTGTCAATTGCTTATTTTATGCGGATAGTGCATATTTTTCGGCATGATTTCTTCTTCTTTGGACGGTAGTTCTGCATGCTCTACCATTTTGCCTTTTGGCTAATTCGACCGAATAGGCCTTTGCGCCACCGCCGTTCCGGGGTTCCGGCTTTCGCCTCCATTGCCCCTGGCAACGCACTTACGTGCGCCCCTCCATGGCGGCGTAGGCTTATCGGGTGTCCACATAATAAAAATTAAAAGGCTGCAAACTCTCCCATATTTATGTTCACTACTTCGCGTGCTGGTTGGATAAGAGATTTTTCATATTGAACAAACCATTGAATGTCTTCATTCATTTGGGCATTTTGTCAAACAGTAATTTCTATTTGATTGTTTTCTATTCCAAGTATACAACTTTCGTAATAACCATCGCCAGTTGTTCTTGGTCCGCTAATTACTTTAAATCCGTCATTTTTTAATCTTTCTGTAAGGGCATCAACTTTTTCTTTGCTTCCAACACTAAAGGCAATATGGATGAATCCCGTTCGCTTAAAAATTTTTTTGTCATCCTCTACTTCCGGGGCAGCCATCAACTCAAGGCGGTAGCCATCATCAAAAGTTATAAAGTAGGAACGAAAGCCAGTCACTTTATTGTGGTAGCCGTCGTTTGCTTTTCCGTCAAAATATTTTACAAAGAAATCTTTGCTTTCTTCCAAGTCATTTACGTACATGGCAATATGTTCAATTTTCATAATTTCTCCAATCAGAGCAGCTTACAGAAAAAACTATCTGTTATTTCTCTCCAAACAGTTCCTTAAGATAAAGGCGCAAGGATTCATCTGCACCCTTGTAAGTTACAAAACCTTCAAGATGCTTTCTTTTTAATTCAAGGTGAAGCGCGTCCTTGTATTTTTCTATCACGGATATCATCACCCGCTCGTCCTCAAAATCGATATTGTAGAACCTGAATTTCTTGTTTCCGAATTTATAAGAAACATACGCTTTGTATTCATGAATCAAAGGGTCGCTGGTCGAACTCTTCCCTCCGCTACGACGCGTTATCAGTGTGAATCCAACCTGCATGCTTTCGGCTTGGGAAAGATTATAGTCTTTTGAAAATTGTTCTATGACGAACCTGCTTTTCACGGTTCCGTCATACAGTTCCGAGCGGCAAAAAAACGGCGTGATAAAACAGGATAAAAATAAAATCAGACCCGCAATAAAAAGCGGCTTTCTCTTTTCTTTCCATGTTTTCCTATCCCATGAATTTGAAACAGACAATTCCCCGCGCGCATCAGAAATCACAAGCATGACAAAAATCAAAAAAATAAATCCAAGATATTTGAGCCAGGAAGGACGAACGGCAAGAGCGTCCGATGCGGTAAACACGACTTTTTTCTGAAACGGATTGTAGCCGAACCAGTAAACCGCTATTGGTAAAACAGACAGAAAAAAAGGAGCGTTAATAAATCTTTTCTTCGTTTTTTTTTCCGTCGGTTCAGCAATATATTCCATGGCATTCTCCTGTTAAGACACAAGTGCTTTGTTGTCCTTGAAAGTTGGTATGTGATTTTTTATTTTCTTCTACCGGCAAGGTCATAGACTTCATTGTCTGCCCGTGCTGAAATTACCAGAATATACATCTCATGAGTTTTTTCATCTTCGATTAATTTATATACAACTCTAATTCCAATATCCCGATATTTTATTTTTAGTAAACCCGTTAAATCGTTAGAACCTTTGTTTCCAAGAGGCTTTCCATAGCCGCCTTCATTCTGGGGTTTAGGATTTGAAGAAACTTTTATGATTCCCTTCAATACTATTTTCCTTACAGAACCGTCCATCTTGGTCAATTCTTCTTCCGCAAGAGGATGATATTTGATTTTCCATTCCATCTGTTACTCCAGATTAACCTCAACATCATCCAAATCTTTTTCCGAAAGTCCAAATTTTTTCATAACATTTTCGTGACTGGTGTATTTAACTTTTTGCGCAAGCCTTTTTTCTGATTCAGCCGCAAGGATAGCATCCTCGTATTCATCCATCATCTGCTGATAGCATTGGGGGCTCATCAGGATACATTCAGGGACATTATTTTTAACGACAATTTTTGTTCCATATTTTTTCACATCAGAAAAAATTCTGTTTGCTTCACCCTTGTTAAATCGGCTGATGGGAATTATGGAATCCAAAATGCTTACTGTATTCAGAGTCTTCATATTGCCTCCCCTGTTGTTCTGAATATAGTATATATGTTAATTTATTTATTGTCAAATTTGTAGTGGAATTTTCCTAGCTTTACAATAGGCTCATTTACCTTACCGATTCCGCGTTTACTGTAACCAAATCTTCCCTGTGCTTGTCCAGGTATTCATTTATAGTTTCTTCAATTTTTTCCGGGTAATCATAAAACTGGCTGTCAAGTTCATGGAATTCATTTTCAAAATCTTCAGTTGGCAAGTCTCGCTTTGAAGATAATTCATGATACTTTGAAACATCAATTTTTTGCTTTAATAATTCAATTGATTTGTCTAGTAAGATTTTATTTTTCTTTAGGCCAAAGAATTCCAAGCCTTTCTGAATTTCAAAAACTTCATAGCCGATGGAATTGAAGTAAAACTGGTCAAATCCGCCGTTGTTGATTTCGCATTCATAAGTATAAACTAAATATGTATATTTTATTGCAGCTGGCAATTTTTGCAGCCTTGCATCCATTTCTGCATCATAGGAATCTCCTACAATCCAGCAAACATAATTGTCTATTGTTGAATATAATTTTTCTGCAGGAATTTCTTGTGCAAGTTCCTTAGAGATGCCCTTATATTTTTTCCAATACTTTTCATTCACGGAATATTCATCCTTTTTTAGCGCTTCATATTTCTTCCAATTTCCTGTGTCTTTTCCAAAAATCATACAAGTTCCCCCTAATAACATTAATATTGCTATAACATATTTTTTCATTGCTTTTCCTCTTGTGCAATCATCTTAATATATCATATTTGATGTAGAAGTAAACTATAAAACTTCTAATTCAAATACCAATTTATTGAAGTCGGATTTAAAACCTTCATCATTGCAATAATATCTATATGTATTGTCATGCTGCTCTAATATCATTCCGCAAGAATCCATTTGTTCATATCGTCTTTTTCCACTGCTTTCTGCTTGTTCAAAAATATTATAAAAACTAAGGTAGCCACCGCTTGATTCACATTCAACATAAAATTCTTTGGGGCATGTGTATTCCCTGCCTATGTACGGAATTGCTGCTTATAAAGCGAATCTTTAATCTCTGCTGCTTTTCAATTTTTTAGACTTCCCAATGAATAACATCTTTGTCTGTGTTATTAAAATTTCTATTGTACAGTCTTTTTTTTCCAAGCCATTCAGGCAGTTTTTTATTCATAGCTTCTCATCTCTTTTTTTGACAAGTGTTACATGACGGGGCTTGTGCCTCAGGTAGCTGTCATCCGCATAAAAAAAGTCCCGGCTCAAGAACCAGGACTGAATGTTTTGCCAAGGCTATGCTATTTTGTCAAAAGTTCGTATGCTTCCATAGAAGAAGATGCGTTCAACAGGGCATCGCGCAAATCCTGCTTCTTAAGTTTTGCGCTAAAGAAAGACAGGGTCTGAAGGTAGTAGTTGTGCTGGTTGAATGAAGCTGCAATCATAAAGAGCAGGCGAACAGGTATGTCGTCTATGCTCTGGTAGTCAATAATGTCGGTCTTAGAGATTCCAACAGACATTACAAGGTCTGTTACGCTTGAAAGCCTTACGTGGGGAATTGCAAGCCCCATGCCAATCGCTGTGGACATAAGTTCCTCGCGCTTAAAGACTGCTTCCTCAAGTTCCTTTGCGTCCTTAATCTGCGGTGCAGTTGCAAGGTTCTGGGAAAGCTCAAGAAGTGCGTCGTGCTTGGTCTGGTGGTTCATAAAAATGATGCGCTCGGGAGAGAGAATGTCCTTTACAAGAATCTTTATGTCTGCCGGTGCCGCTTTGGAAGAAGACAGGCGTTCGTTAACCCATTTCTCTATCTCGGCCTTCTTGAATCTCCAGACGGTTCCAATCTTTCCGCTGGGAATTTCGCCCCTCTGCGCCCAGTCATATACGGTGCGTTCACTTACGCGCAGGTACTTTGCAACTTCTTCTATTGTAAGGATTGAATCTTCCATGACGAACCCCATATTTTTTTAGATAATCTTACGGTATTTTAACATTCTTTACGGTTTTTTGTCAAGTTTTATATGACATTTCCTTGTGACATCTCATTTTTCATTGCTAACCGCCAAAAAACATGCTATAATTCTCGCATGTACAATATAGTTGCAAACGTCCTCAGCGGAAAAGGGGCCGGAAAAAAATGCCTGGAAGAAGTCCGCTCTTATTTGAACGAAAAGGGACTGGAATTCCAAATAGACATAATTGACGGACGCGGGGCCGGAAAACGCATAACACAGCGTCTTTGCGAAAAGGGAGCAAGCGTTGTCGTTGCTATTGGAGGCGACGGAACCTTCCATGAAGTCCTTAACGGCATGGATTTTTCCAAGGCAAGGCTGGGCTTTGTTCCTGCGGGAAGGGGAAACGACTTTGCCCGTGGAGCCGGATTCAGCTTTGACCCCAAAGAGGCAATCGATGCTATTGTACGCGCTAAGGAAAGCAACTTGGACTACATACAGGTTGGAAAGCGCAGGTGCCTTAACGCATGCGGTACTGGACTGGACGTAGAAGTCCTCCGCCTCACAGACCAGAAAAACTACACCTACGTAGGCTCACTTTCAAAAACACTCATGAATTTTAAGCCCTACAAAGTGCGCGTTGAAGCCTGCGGAAAAAAGACCGAATACGAATGTGTTACAGCAATAATCTGCAACGGAACCCAGTACGGCGGCGGCATGAAGGTTTGCCCACCAGCAAAAATAGATGACGGCCTCTTGGACCTTATGATTCTGGAAAAACCAAAAGTTCCAGCCCTTTTTGTAATGCCATCATTCGTCCGCGGAAAGCATATCGGAAAATACTACTGCACCCACGTTCCCTGCGAGACGGCCACAATCATAAACGAATCATTCCCCTATATTCAGATTGACGGCGAAATCTACGAAGGCAACAAACTAGAAGGAAGGATTGTGCACGGAGGCCTAAAAACCTTCTTACCATAAAAAGACACCCCTAAAAGGAGTTTTATATGAGAAGTTCTAAGAGAGTATTTTTAGCAGTCATTGCACTTGCCGCTCTTACTCAAGCTGCATTTTCCCTGGGGTCTAAGGATTCCTCAAAGCCAAAGCTAAAGGGCGTACAGGTTTCCAAAGACGGCCAGATTTACCCCAAGGGAACAAGCTTCATAACGCTCAACCTGTCAGGTGAAAACACATTCACCTTTAGTGCAACAAGCGACCCCGTTGCAAACGGAACTCCGGTCAAGGCAACAAGCGCAAATCCATCCGTGGCACAAGTAACACAAAGTTCCTCCAACCCCAGCCAATTCACAATAAAAGCCTTAAAGCAGGGCGGAACCTACGTAGAAGTAAAATGCGACTACTACAAATTTATTTTTAGCATAACCGTAAACGACACTTCTGCCGCGGGAATTGCCCAGGCCAAGAGCGAGCAGCAAAAAAAGGATGCAGAGCTTTTGGAAATTCAAAGAATGGCAGAGGCCAATTCAAGGGCAAGCCAGCAGAGCCAGAGCACAAGCACAAGCGTCAGTTCTCAATCCACCAGCACACAGTCATCAAGCTCACAGACATCATCTTCACAGCCGGTAGTCACCCAAACTTCAACTTCCCAACCTTCATCATCCTATGAAAACAACGACGGCTGGGGCGACATCTGGGACTTCATCTTTGGCCCCCAAGGTCCAAGCGTAGAAATAAACAAGAGCGGCATGACCGTAGAAACAAGGATTGGAGTACCGGAAGGCTACGAGCGCGTAAGCGTAAAGGCCGGCTCCTATGAAGACTTCTACAGAAAGCTCCCCTTAAAACCCGACGGAAGCCCAGTCTACTATTACAACGGAAAGCTAAAAAGCCAAAGCTTCCACATTGCAGTCTACGACTTTCCACAGCTTAGCGAAGACATTCTCCAGTGTGCCGACGCCTGCATGAAAATGCGTGCTGAATACTATTACGCCCGCGGAGAATATTCCAAAATCGGTTTTGACAGCGAAGGTGGTGTCTACATGCCATTCAGCAAGTACGTGGACGGCTACAGGCTAACGGGCAGCGGATGGAAGGCAGGCTATGCCAAGGGTGCAACAAGGGAAATCTTTGACCAGTACCTGCGCATTGTCTACAGCTACGCAAGCACCCGCTCCATGGCCAAGGAAATAAAGCCAATCAGCATAAGCGACTTGCGCATAGGCGATGTATTCGTGCAAAGCGGAAACCCCGGGCACGCAGTCTTTGTAACAGACATGGCGGTAAACAAAAAGACCGGAAAAAAAATCATGCTACTTGGCCAGGGCTACATGCCTGCTCAGGATCTCCACGTTATACAAAGCTTCGAATCAATCTCCCCCTGGTTCTTCGTGGAAGACAAGGAATTCAGCTATGCAGAATACGTCTTCCCCAAAGGCTGCCAGGGAAGGTGGGTCGAGCGCTAGTTCTTTTTAATCTGGGCGTCCCTTGAAACTACGTTGGGCGTCCCTTGAAGCTGCGCTGGGCGTTCCCCGCCTAAAGGCGGGTCGGGCTTTCCGGGGTTCCGCTACCGCTCCATTCTCGCTTCGCGAGAACGGCTGCGCCGCCCCTACAATCCCTAACGCAAAAAAAGTCTACTTGAATGACTTGAGCATGGCATCTATACCTTCGTCACCACTTTTGCTTGTTGCGATTATGCAAACCATGTATTTTCCAAGCCTATAGCAGTAGTAAACCTGGGTAATGCTGGACATGGGCGTTGAAACCCTGGTCTTTAGAGCTGTAAATTTCTTTCCGGCGATTTCCTGCGTTGAAATTTCATCCACTTCGTACTTGAGCGAATCTACAGCCTCAAGTTCGTGCTTAAGCCTCTTTGCATACAGGTTGGCGGAAATTCCAAGGAATGTCTTTTCCGTAATAAGGCAAACCGTATCAGAAGTTGAGGGGTTGTTGGTAAGAATGTGGTAGACGGTCGTGAGCTTTGAAAGTTCCGCATATTTTTTTTGGTTGTCATTAAGAAATTCCTTGCCAAGGTTCATTATAGCGGCAATTTCTTCATCACCATATTTTTCCCAGCCTTGGGGCAGCTCGTATTTCATGCCTATAAAATCATTGGTGTATACGTTCCCGTTCCATTCGCCGGTGGAAAACTCTGGGGCAGCATTTTCGCTTGCTTTTTCCCCGCCGTCTCCTGCCTTCTCATCCGCAGGGGCATTCGCTTCCGATCCGCTTTCATCATTCAGGCTTGCATCCGCCTCTTCACCTGCTTCCGTGACCGTAGACCTTTTGCCATCCAAGAGCTCTCCTGCATCTTGAGCAGCGGCAAAAAAACACGCAAATATAAATGTAGCAAAAACAAAAAGACTTTTTTTCATATCATCTCCTTCTGCACAATTATATCTACAGCTCCGAAAAATTCAAGTACGAATTTGTCCAGCCTGTTTATTTGCTTTTCAATTTCGCTTTTTTCTGCTATAATATTTCCATGCCAGATTTACCGTTTGATTTACAAAGTTTCAAGTACGTTTACGAAAGGAACCCCTCGGCTTTTTGTATAGTAAAGGCAGCCGTTCCCCCGGACTATACTGGTGAGGAGGGCGATTTTACCTTAGTCTGGGCAAATGCCGCCTTTGGAACTGCCTGCGGACAGAATGCGCCTTCCCTTGAGGGAATGTCACTTTTGCAATCTTCCATCCCCTTTGCAAAGGAGGTGGTTTGCGAGTGCCGCAACGTGCTTAGGCTTGGCCAGTCCAGAACTTTTTTGCTTCACGGTAAAGAACAGGGCATGCGCTTTAGCGGACTGGGCTTTTCGGTGGCCAAGGGCTTTGTAGCCGTTTCCTTTACACCCCTTGCAGGCGGTAATGAATCTGATCAGGTCAAGAAAAATGAACTCAGGGACGAGATTCTCCGCCAGGCCTGCCTTGAGGCCAACGAATTCATTGCTGTAATAGACTTTGCAACAAAGCTTGTCACCCTGGAATACGGTTCCTGGTATGGAATCCCCACTCCAGAAAACGAAAAGGTTTCCACCCGCGAAAAAATCCTTGCCAATATTTCCAAAATGTATGTAAACGACGGCGAAAAGCGCAAGGACTTCAAGAGCACTTTTTTTATAGAAGACTTGGAGGAACGGCTGGACAGGGAAGGTGCCGTCTACATGGTCTTTGACTTCGCGGGCGACAAGTCAGGTCCCGTCAGAAAGCAGTTCAGGATTACATGGCTTGACCGGGCGGAACGAAAGGCACTTTTTATAAAGACCGATATTTCAAAGAGCTATCAGCTTGAGCAGAAGCTTGTGGAAGACGACATGCTCCTTAAAAGGACAGCATTGGGCAACGTTGACTTTATTGCCCTGCTTGACCCAAAGACTGAAAACGTAACCCTAAAAGTCGGAGATTGGATTGCGGGGCAGTATACCGAAGCTGATGAAAAAAAAATAGTCTCCTATCCAGAATTCCTAAAGTCAGGGGCGGACCTAGTAGTGGACGAAGTGGAGCGCAACAGGTTTTACGACATGTTTTCCATCATAAGCATAAAAAGGCAGCTGATGACGGAAAACGAAATCCTCCAGTTCTTTAACCTTTATTCCTCCAATGGAAGTGACGACATAAGGAAGAAGCAGATACGCTTTGTCTGGCTGGACGAAAAGAAGCAGAAGATTCTAATCTCGCAGACAGACGTGACAAAAAGCATTATGGAGGAAAAAAAGCGGAACGAGCAGCTAAAGGAAGCCCTTGAAGCCGCAAAACAGGCAAGCCGCGTAAAGAGCGAATTCTTTTCAAAGATGTCCCACGACATACGCACGCCGATGAATGCAGTAATAGGCTTTTCCACCCTGCTTTTAAAAAATGCAGACAATCCGGACTATGTACGCGACAGGGCCATGAAGATTCTTGCCTCAGGAAACCACCTGCTGGACCTTATAAACGACGTGCTTGACATGTCCAAGATAGAAGCCGGCAGCATGATTCTGAACGTTAGGGAATTCAAGCTTGCTGGGACTGTTTCCATCATAGACAGCATAATGCGCACAGAAATGGAAAAGAAGAAGCAGAATTTCAACATATACGTGAGCGACGTAAAGCACGAAAAATTCGTTGCGGACGAAAACCGCCTTGAGCAGGTTCTGATAAACCTTATCTCCAACGCGCAGAAATATACGGACGATGGCGGCAAAATAACCCTCAGAATAAAGGGCTTGCCCACAAAGTCTGCCCTTTACGAGAACATTTCATTTGAAGTGGAAGACAACGGGCGGGGTATGTCCAAGTCCTACATGGAAAAGATTTTCACTCCTTTTAGCAGGGAAGTGCTTTCAGGCTACGAGGACGTAAAGGGAACAGGTCTTGGCCTTGCAATCACCCGGAACCTGGTGGATATTATGGGCGGAACCATAAACGTGGACAGCAAGATAGGCAAGGGCACAAAGTTCACCGTAATACTGCCGCTAAAAATAGTCAAGAACGAAAGCGATGCGGAATTCTGGGGAGACCACAACTTTAAGCGGATGCTGGTAGTTGATGACGAGAGGGAAGTCCTGGAAAACATTGCGGACGAGATGAAGGACACAGGCGTTTCCATACAGTGCGTAAACCGTGGTGAAAAGGCAATCGAAAAGCTTTGCGTTGCCCATGAGGCAGGCTTCGGATTTGACATTGTACTCCTTGACTTGCTAATGCCGGACATAGATGGCCTTGAAACCGCACGCCGCATAAGGGCAGCCCTTCCGCCCGGAATACTCATCTTCCTCTTTACCTCCTACGATTTTTCCCAGATAGAAAAGGATGCCAAGGCTGCCGGGGTTGACGGTTTTATTCCCAAGCCCTTCTTTATGACGGCCCTAAAAGCCGCAATCTCAAAGATAGAAGAGGAAAAGAATGCAAAGGATCCTTCTGCAGACAAGAATGTTGCAAAGGATGAACAAAAGGAAGAAAGCGTTCTTTCCGGCCTGAATTTCCTTGCTGCGGAAGACAACAAGATCAATTCTGAACTGCTGGCGGAAATACTCAGCGTGAACGGTGCAAATGTAAAGATAACGGAAAACGGCAAGGAACTCGTCGAAGCGTACAGGGCAGCTGCTCCTGGCTGCTACGACATGATTCTAAGCGACATACAGATGCCTGTGATGAACGGCTATGATGCTGCCCGCGCAATCCGAAACCTTGGCGACGACGTGACGCTTAGCGACGAAAAGCGCAGGGAGGCAAAGAGCATTCCCCTCGTTGCAATGACGGCAAACGCCTTTAACGAGGATGTCCAGAATGCCCTTCGTGCCGGCATGAACGCCCATACCGCAAAGCCCCTCAGCATAGAAAACTTTAAGAAGGTGGCACAGAAGCTTCTAAAAAACAGGATAAAGAAAGGTTCTTGATCCGCTAAAAAAACAACCTGTGCCACACTTCAGAGGCGGGCAAAAGCCCGTTCAGACCTACTGCTCAAATGCCCCAAAAGCGCACATCTGCGAACAGACTCCGCAGCCCACGCACTGTGTTGAATCAATTACAGCCTTTTTGTTCTTAAAGCTGATTGAAGGGCAGCCAATCTGCATGCAGGACTTGCAGCCACGGCATTTTTCCTCGTTCACCTTTAGAGGCGGGTTGTGCTTTACATATTTTAGGAGGGCGCAGGGTCTTCTGCTTATGATTACGGACGGCTCTTTTACAGAAAGCTCTTCCTTTACGGCAGCTTCCGTTTCCTTAAGGTTGTAGGGGTCACAAACGCGTACACGCTTTATTCCCATTGCCTTGCAAAGTGCCTCAAGGTCAATTTTTCCTGCCGGGTCTCCGCGAAGGTTAAAGCCAGTGGTCGGGTTCTGTTGGTGGCCAGTCATTCCTGTAATTGAATTGTCAAGAATTATTACGGTTGAATTGCTCTGGTTGTATGCAATGTTTGCAAGACCAGTCATACCAGAGTGCATAAAAGTGCTGTCTCCAATAACCGCTACAGTCTTTCCTTCCGTTTCACCGCCAGTCGCCTTGTTGAATCCGTGGATAGAGCTTACGGATGCTCCCATGCATTCAGTTGCGTCCATCGCGCTTAGTGGCGGCATTGCTCCCAGCGTATAGCAGCCAATGTCTCCCATTACCGTGCACTTCTGCTTGTGCAGTGTATAGAAAAGTCCCCTGTGCGGGCATCCAGAACACATTACAGGAGGCCTTACCGGAAGACCGTCTATCTTTGAGCAGCCAGTCTTTGCTTCCTTTCCAAATTCTTTGCCAAGAAGAGATGCAACCATTCCCTGTGAAAATTCATCGGTAACAGGGAATATGTTCTTTCCTTCTGCCTTAAGGCCCATTGCCTTTACAAGGGTTTCTATAATCGGGTCAAGCTCTTCAAGGACAACCACACGCTCAACCTTGCCTGCAAAGTCCTTAATCAGCTTTTGTGGAAGTGGCCAGACCATGCCAAGCTTTAGGATGGAAACGCTGTCCCCAAATACTTCCTTGGCGTACTGGTAGCAGGTGCTGTCGCAGATTATGCCAAGCTTCTTTCCTTCCGGGGCAGAGGAGTATTCAACCTTGTTCAGGTCGCTTGTTTCTGCAAACTCGGAAAGCTTTTTTGTGCGCTCTTCTACAAAGGGGTGGCGGCGCTTTGCGTTTGCGGGTGCCATTACGTATTTGGAAGCATCCTTCTGGTAGGGCTTAACAGGTGGTTCAACCCGCTCGGAAGTTTCAACAATGCTCTGTGAATGGCTTACGCGGGTGCACATCTTTATAAGAACAGGCGTGTCAAATTGTTCTGAAATCTCGTAGGCCTTTTTGGTAAAGTAAAGGGCTTCCGCAGAGTCGCTTGGCTCAAGCATTGGAATCTTTGCCGCAATGGCATAGTGGCGGCTGTCCTGCTCGTTCTGGGAAGAATGCATTCCCGCATCGTCTGCAACGTTTATAATCATTCCTGCATTTACACCTGTGTAGGAAATGGTGAACATTGGGTCTGCCGCAACGTTAAGGCCAACGTGCTTCATTGCACAGAAACTTCTCTTTCCGGCAAGGCATGCACCAAAGGCAGTTTCCAGGGCAACCTTTTCGTTTGGAGCCCATTCGCAATATATCTCCTTGAATTTGGCCGCTTCTTCCGTAACCTCCGTGCTCGGTGTTCCCGGGTAAGAGCTTGCAACTGCACATCCTGCCTCGTACAAGCCGCGGGCCAAAGCCTTATTTCCTAACATAAGTTCTTTCATTGTAAAACATCCTTACAAGTAAAATCTAAAACGTTCCATATTATACAACTATTTGCTTCTTTTTTTCAATGGACGAACAGCACCTCGGAAATCGGTTTTTTGTTCCGCTTGCTTTGCATAGGAAAATAAAGAATAAAAAACACAACTCTTTCTTGCCAAGCAGTATCAAGCCATGGATGGCGGGGAGGGATTTTTTTGTCGTACGCCGCCGTGGAGCCCCTTTAGTTGCCGCGCAAGCGGCAATGAGCGTTAGCGAAGGGCGGAAGGGCGGTGACGAAAGGCCTGCACGGTCGAGTTAGCCAAAGAATAAAGTGGTAGAGCCGGCAAAGGTACCGTCCAAAAAAAAGAACTTGGTCTATTTCCAAACCCCGCAAATTATGCTATGCTAACACCATGGACAAAAATACAATTCCCCTAAGAAAAGACGTTCCCGCTGAGTACAAGTGGGACTTGACGCAGATTTATAAAAGCGAAGAAGAATGGGAGAAAGACCTTGCTTCTGTAGAAAAAGCAACACAAAAGCTCGTTTCCTTTAAGGGAAGCCTCTCTTCCTCCAAAGAGAATTTTCTGGAAGCCCTAAAGGCAGACCAGGCATTGGACATGCTCATAGAAAACGTCTACCACTGGGCAAGCCTCCAGAACGAAGCAGACCAGAGCGACAGCAAAAACCAGGAGAGGGTAAACAGGGCATCCATGGCCTATTCAAAGGCAGCGGCAGAGACAAGCTTTTACGTACCGGAAATTCTTTCTATAGAAGATTCAAAAATAAACGCATGGATAGAAGAAGAACAGTTTGAACCCTTCCGCATCTACATAAAAAAAATGCTAAGACAAAAGCCCCACACGCTAAGCGAAAAAGAAGAGCGCATTATGGCCCTGCAGAGCGAATCTGGTCAGACCGCAAGCAACACCTTCTCGCTTTTAAACGACGTGGACCTGGACTTTGGCAAAGTGACAGTCTGCGGAACCGATATGCCTCTTACCCACAGCACTTGGACAACCTTCATGGAAAGCCAGGAGCGGGGTGTAAGAAAAGAAGCCTACAACAAATTCTACGGACAGTTTTCTTCCCACGCAAACACACTTGCATCCCTTTATGCAGGCTCTGTAAACAACGACGTCTTCCATGCCCGCGCAAGGGGATACGCTTCGTCTTTGGAAGCAGCACTCTATTCAAACAAGGTGCCCGTAAGCGTATACAAAAACCTCATAGAGACAGTCCACAAAAACTTAGGTCCTCTCCACCGCTTCTATTCACTCCGAAAGAGGGTGCTTGGTCTTGAAGAGCTCCGCCACTACGATGTCTATGTGCCCCTCGTAAAGTCCGTAAAGAAAATTACAACTTACGAGCAGGCAGTAGAAATAATCCGCCAAGCCCTTGCTCCACTTGGAAAGGAATACACGGACACTCTTTGCTTAGGCCTTTTGGGTGGCTGGGCAGACCGCTTCGAAAACAAGGGCAAGCATTCCGGGGCATTCTCTTCCGGCTGCTACAAGGGCTACCCCTACATACTGCTTAACTACAAGGACGACTCTATCCGCGACGTTTACACAATGGCTCACGAGGGCGGACATTCAATGCATTCTTGGTACAGCGTGCACAACAACCCATTCATGAGCTACGAATACACAATCTTTGAAGCGGAAACAGCCAGCACCTTTAACGAAGAGCTTGTCTTTGAGTACATGTTCAAAAATGCAAAAGACGAAGAGATGAAGAAGTACCTTCTTAGCATGAGGGCAAACGACATACTTGCAACACTCCACCGCCAGACCATGTTTGCTGAATACGAACTTATGGCACACGAGGCAGTGGAAAGGGGAGAGCCTCTTACCACGGACTACCTGCGCAAAACCTACCGCTCGCTTCTTGAACTCTACTTTGGGCCTGAGATGCATTTTGAAGAAACCAGCGACCTTGAAGGCTTACGCATTCCGCATTTCTACAACGCCTTCTATGTCTACAAGTATGCGACAGGAATTTCTGCAAGCCTTGCACTTGCAAAGCGGGTTACTACAGGCGGCGAAAAGGAGCGGGAAGACTACTTTAAGTTCCTTAAGAGCGGTGGTTCCCGCTACCCAATCGAAAGCCTTAAAATTGCAGGTGTTGACATGGAAAGTACTCAGCCTGTCCAAGCAGCGCTCGACACTTTTGCAGATATAGTTGGCCAGCTGGAAAATCTTTTATAGCTTTTCTTTCTGGACGGCACTCCATCTTTTACTGTACCCGGCTAGCCCGCCGGGTAGCTTCATTCAAG
The DNA here is from genome assembly GCA_024695625.1 of Treponema sp. Classification (GTDB taxonomy): domain Bacteria; phylum Spirochaetota; class Spirochaetia; order Treponematales; family Treponemataceae; genus Treponema_D. Next base: position 4,016 of record JAILHV010000006.1, on the reverse strand, counting down.
TTCCCCGCTTTCCAGGGTTCCGCCTTTCGGCTCCATTGCCTTGCGGCAACGCACGGGGTTTCAGACAACCCCATGCGCCCTTCCAATCGGGCGTAGGCTTGTTGGCAAGAACGCCTTTTAAGAGTCAATTTTCTTTGTGTACATAAGCCTTGTTGCATTCAGAACTGCAAGCATGGTAACACCCACGTCCCCAAAGACAGCGGTCCACATGTTTGCAATTCCAAGAACTGCAAGAACAATTATTGCTGCCTTTATTCCAAGCGAACCGAATATGTTTTGCCAAACAATACCCATAGTCCTCTTGCTGTGGCTTATTGCAACAGCACTTTTGCTTGGCTTGTCATCCATAAGCACAACATCAGCGGCCTCTATTGCGGCATCACTTCCCATTGCACCCATGGCAATTCCAACATCCGCGCGTGTAAGGACTGGGGCGTCATTTATTCCGTCTCCCACAAACAAAAGCACTCCGTCGTTTTTAAGAAGCTCTTCCACCTTGCAAACCTTGTCCTGGGGAAGAAGCTCCGCATAATATTTGTCTATGCCTGTTTTTGCTGCAAGGCTTGAGGCAACCTTTTCTGAATCCCCTGTAAGCATTACAGTAGTTTTTACCCCGGCTTTACGCAGCATGGAAACAGTCTTTTTGGCATCGTCCTTTTCCGCATCGCTTATAATTATGTGTCCGCAGTATATTCCATCCTTTGCCACGTGAACCATAGTTCCTTCACCGCATCCTTCCTTTTTGCAAGGAACAAGGCCTTGGACTTTTTCCTTTTGCATAAGGGTACTGTTGCCAACAAGAACCTTGCTTCCTTCTATGGTGCATTTTATTCCGTGGCCTGTAATCTCCTGGGGGTCGTTTACGGTTATTGTTTTGCAAAGGGGGCAGCTGTGGGCATTCCTTAGCGAACGTGATATTGGGTGGTTGGAGTAGTATTCCGTGTGGGTTGCAATTGCAAGAAGTTCCTCCGCATTCATTTTGTTTTCGTCTGCCGGATGGATTGCGCTTACTGCAAAGTTTCCCTTGGTAAGGGTTCCTGTCTTGTCAAAAACAACAGTCTTTGCCTTGGAAAGCTGCTCAAGATAGTTTGCACCCTTTATAAGAATGCCGCTCTTTCCAGCCCTGCCTATTCCTGCAAAGAAGGTAAGCGGAACAGATATTACAAGTGCGCATGGGCAAGATACAACCAGAAGCTCCAAGGCCCTGTAAATCCAAAGCTTCCATATTGCAGAAGAATTTATTCCTGTTATAAAGAAGCTTACCAGAGGCGGCACTATTGCAACAAGAAGGGCAAGCGCGCATACAAAAGGTGTGTAGACCTTTGCAATGCGGCTTACAAACTTTTGCGTGTGGCTCTTCTTTTTCTGTGCATCCTTTACCATTTGGATTATTCTGGAAGCAGAACTTTCTCCAAGAAGCTTTGTAACTTCCACCTGAACTTGTCCGCTTGTGCTTATAAAGCCAGAAAGTATGTCGTCTCCCTGCAAGAGCTCCCTTGGAACAGATTCTCCAGTAAGGGCTGATGTGTCTGCCAAGGTTGTACCCTGAACAATCTTTCCGTCAAGAGGAACCCTTTCTCCCGGACGGACAATTATTGTTTCTCCAATGCCAACATCTGCTGCGTCAACAGTTTCTTCTTTTCCGTTGCGGAGGACACATGCCTTGTCCGCCCTTATGCTAACAAGCTTTGTTATTGAATGCTTTGCAGAGTCAACCGCCTTGTCTTCAAGGAATTCCCCAAGGTTAAAGAGAAGCATTACTGCAACCGCTTCTGAATATTCACCAAGGATTATTGCTCCAATTGTGGAAACTCCCATGAGGGTTTCTTCCGTAAAGAACTTTCCCTTTGCTATGTTCCTAATCATTCCGTGAAGGACTTCCCTTCCACATTTAAGGTAGGCCAGGGCATAGAGGGCAAGGTATGCCGCTCTTATTGCAAGGAAAATCTTTTCGTTTCCCTTTGCAATAGGTCCGTTAAAAGAAAAGAAAGGCAGTTTTTCCAAGAGTAGGGCTGCAATAAAGATAATTGCTACAAGAATTATTTTTTTTAGGGAACCTTCCTCTTCTTCTTCCTCTTCGTCATCATCTTCTTCCCCATGCTCGTGGTGGTGATGGTGGTGCTCATCTTCTTCATCATCATCGTCGTCATCTTCTTCTTCGCAGTGGCAGTGGTGGCAGGAATGCTTTTCGTGGCTGCTGCAATTTTCTCCAGCCTTTTCTTCTGCCAATTCCTTTGTCTCTTCAAGATTTTCTGCGTCAGTTTTTAAAGCCATCTTTTACTCCTTGCCGTTTTTTTCCAGCGTGTGTTCCATTCCTATGCTAAGGATTTTTTCTACGTGGTCGTCATCCAGTGAATACAGGATTGATTTTCCTTCGCGCCTGTTTTTTATTAGCCCGTTCAGCTTAAGAACCCTAAGCTGCTGGCTTACCGCCGGCTGGGTTATTGCAAGTGCGTCAACAAGTTCTCCCACGTTTTTTTCGCCGGATGTTAGCGCAAAAAGAATTTTTATCCTTGTGGAATCCCCAAATATTTTAAAAAGGTCTGCAAGCTGAAAGAGCATTTTTTCGCTGTAGGATTTATTTTCCCTTTTGACAGCTGCCATGGCATCCTCCTTTAATTTTACAGTTTTTAATTATATGAATATATTAGTATATGATTATATGTTTGTCAAGGGGCTTTTTTACAGAATCTACGCTCCTAAATGGAGGTGGGCGCAGGCCTAACATCCAATTTTAAGCGTGTGTTATGCGATTGTGCATTTTTTAGACATTTCATCAAAAAAATCTTCCATGGCAAAATAGAAATTTATCTTATTCACTCCAAGTTTGATTTCTTTATCAATTGAAAATATATAAGAAGTTCCATCTATACATTCACGTTTTCTACATTTAATATCTTCCCAGCGGAATTGCTTATTAGTTTTCAAATATCTGTAGCATTCCGCATGAGCGTCATCAGCAAAATTTTTTCATTCTGAATTTCTTCTAAAATCTTCTCCAGAGTAAACGAATGATTTGTATAACATAAAATAAATAAATGGTGCTGAAGAAAATTAAAACTGACATTCCTATTGCGTTTGAAATTGAATGAATGGTTTTTCCATCGCGGTATTCGCTTGGTTCTGCTGATGGCATTAAAGCTATGATAAATGAAACAATTGGAATTGCAATAAAAAAGCCTCTTTTTCCTGCATCATGCATTCGGCGGACTCCGGCACTAACAATTGCGGGCATTATAATAAGTGAAAATATACAAAAAATACTCTGCAAAAGACGATAGACAGAAAACATGTATTTTGTAAGCATAATATTTGAAAAAACAAAAAGAAGAATTAGTATCACATAACAGAATAAAATGAAGTACCAATATTCAGCTCTGCTTGCACAACCTTTAAATGAAAATGATTTTTTGAAGCAGTTTTTTATGGCCTGAAAAAATCCAGTAGCTTTTACAGCAGTAGGATTTTTATTCTGTGGGGCAGGCAGGTCTTGGACTTCAGATTCAACAGATTGATTTTTTACTTCTTGGTTTAATACCTGCGTTCCTCTTATAAAACCTGTAAGAACAAGCAATTTAGCAACGAAATTCAATACTTCAAAAATCAGATCCAAAAGCGGAATTTGATTGTGATTAGAAATAACGAATTTAATATACTGAAAAATAGAATAAAACCCGCCTAAGGGGAAACGGAGTAGAACTTTGCCTAAGGATTCCTCAACTGCCAAATGAAACTGTCTTACTGTATTTGGGTAATAAACCGGAATCAAACCCCAGCAAAACCTGGCAATAGGCCAGTACAAAGCATTTGTTACATAAAAAGCAAAAATCCCGACCCATAAGGCTCGAATTTTGGAGAAACCTACAGAAGGCTTGGTACGGGAAAAAAGCATAAGAAAAATTCCTGGCAAGATTGAAAATATCAATTGAAGAATAACTCCAATGATTTTTTGAAATTTATCAGCGGCAATTTTTTCCGCCCATTCTCCAGTCGCAGAATATGCATTAAGATAGTCA
>JAILHV010000004.1 GCA_024695625.1 Treponema sp. | reverse complement strand
ACAGATTACCGCTATTATAGACGGAAAACGTGTTCTTGGAGCGCCGAATGAGATTCAGGAAGTGAAGAACGCCGTCCAGGCTTACGAATTGCTTTTGACCCTTGATTCAACAAGTGAAAAGGATTTGCTTAGGGCTCATGGAATAATGATGAAGGATTTGGTAAGCCGGGCTGGAAAATACCGGAATGACGGTGTAGGTATTTTTGACGGGAAAGAAATTGTTCATCTGGCTCCGCCTGCGGACAGGGTTCCTGCGTTGATGGCTGATTTGTTTGAATGGCTTAGGACGACTGATGTGCATCCGCTTGTAAAGTCCTGCGTTTTTCATTACGAGTTTGAATTCATCCATCCTTTCCAAGACGGTAACGGACGAATGGGGCGATTGTGGCAGTCTGCCATTTTAAAGGACTGGCGGAATATTTTTGCGTGGTTGCCTGTGGAATCTTTGATTAAGGAGAGGCAGGCGGAATATTACAGTGCCTTGAACGTGAGTGACACCAGTGCGGACAGTACGTTTTTTATAGAATTTCTCTTGGGCTTGATTTTGTCTACTATCGAAGAGATTCTTGAGAGCCAGGTGAAGGTGACTGTAAAAGTTACTCAAAAGGTGACTGTAAATCAGCAGAAAATTCTTGATCTTATAAAAGAAAATCCCCATATAACGCAGAATGAGCTAACGCAGGCTGTTGGTATTGCACGGAAAAACATTGTAGCCAATATGAAAAAGCTTCAGGAGGCAGGTCTTCTTTTGCGCCACGGTGCAGACAAGAACGGCTGGTGGGAAGTGATGTCCTAAAAGCTTCCGTTTACTTTTTTCTTTCTTTTCTATAATATAGCCAAGGTATGAAAGAAAAAATGGAAGAAAAGTTGACGGAGGGAAGCGTTGCGGCTAGGCTTGTTGCCTTTTCCCTTCCCTTTCTGATGGCAAATTTTTTGCAGACCCTTTACGGCATGGCAGACCTTTTTATTGCGGGTCAGTTCAACGGGGCGGACGTTATAACGGCGGTTTCCGTGGGCAGCCAGATAATGCACATGATTACGGTGATTATTGCGGGGCTTGCAATGGGAACAACGGTTCTTACAGCGCGGGCGGTTGGTGCTTCCAAGGAACGCGACGCCGGTTTGTGCGCGGGAAATTCGCTTCTTGCATTTTTGATTTTTTCGCTTTTTGCCACAGCCATTCTTTTTGTCTTTTGCCCTCAGATTGTGGCTCTTATGCATACCCCTAAAGAGGCGGTTGTGGAGACCCTTTCCTATCTGGGGATTTGCTTTTTGGGCATTCCTTTTATATCCCTTTACAATTCGGTTTCGGCGGTTTTCCGTGGTGCTGGGGATTCAAAGAGGCCGCTTTACTTTGTTGCCGCATCTTGTCTTGTTAACATAATCCTTGACATGGTTTTTATGGGGCCGCTTGCTCTTGGTGCCAGGGGTGCTGCCATTGCTACGGTTCTTTCCCAGGCTTTTAGCGCTTTTCTTGCTTCTTTTGTGCTTTTTGCAAGGGGAAGGCGTGGTGCTTGCGGAAGGGGTATGGCTTGCGTAAAGATTCTACGGGGAGACTTTAGGATAGATGCCAAGGTCTTGAAGGGGCTTTTGCAGATTGGGCTTCCGGTTTCCGCCCAGGACGGCTTTATTCAGGTTTCCTTTCTTGTAATAACGATAATTGCAAATTCCAGGGGTCTTAGCGTTGCCGCTGCGGTTGGAATTGTGGAAAAGATAATATGCTTCCTCTTCCTTGTTCCTTCCAGCATGCTCAGCGCTATATCCGCTCTTGCCGCCCAAAACATGGGGGCTTCTCTTCACGCCAGGGCAAGGCACACTTTGTATGCAGGCATGGTAATTGCCTCTGCCTTTGGGGCTTTGTTTGCGCTTGCCTTCCAGTTTGCATCGGTTCCCTTTGTATCTTTGTTTACGCACGATGCAGAAGTGGTTCAGCTTGGGGGCCAGTATTTGCGTTCCTACGTCTTTGACTGCTTTTTTGCGGCCTTCCATTTTGCATTCAGCGGATTTTTCTGCGCTTACGGTTACTCGCTTTTGTCTTTTGTTCACAATACGCTTTCTATTCTTCTTGTCCGCATACCGGGAGCTTATCTTGCGGCAAAATACTTTCCCGCTACGCTTTACCCAATGGGCTGGGCTCCGGCACTTGGCTCGCTTTTGTCTTCCTTAATATGTTTGGGCTTTTATCTTTTTCTTAAGCGGAATGGCAAGTTTGGTATGCAAAGGCATGGGGGCAAATGAACCTACGCCGGATTGGAAGGGCCCGCCAAAGGCGGGTTGCGATAGCAATGGAGGCGAAAGCCGGAACCCTGGAAAGCCGGTTCTGCAAAGGCATGGCTTCCCGATTTTAGCCATAAGAGGGATGGGGAAGTTGGAATTTGCGTCCAGAAAAATAAAAGAATCCGTATTTGCTTTATCCCGTGTTTTTCCGAAAATAACATGGTAGGAGGCAAAGATAATGCTCACTGTTTCCAGCAATTCCCCCGTTTCCATAGAAGAATGCTGCGCTGAATACCTTTTGTACATAAAATCTGTCCGAGGGCTTTCAGAAAACACCGTAAAAGGCTACGGAGAAGACTTTAAGCACCTTATGCAAATCCTTACCTCACAAAAGCCGCTAAAAGACCTCACTTTGGAAGACTTGCGGGGCTGCGTTGGCTCTCTTAGCCGCAGAAAGTACGGAAGCGTTTCCATAAACCGTTTTATTGCAGCCGTGCGCGGATTATTTGCCTATTGCAAAAAATTTGGTTATATTAAAAGTAATGTCTCGCTTGAACTAAAGACGCTAAAGGCACCCAAGCACTTGCCAAGGTTCATGACGGCTACGGAAGTGGATGCCATGTGCCTTGAGCCGGAAAAAGAGCCGCTTTTGTGGCAAAGCAGGGACAGGGCCTTGTTCGAGATGCTTTATTCATCGGGTTGCCGTGTGGGGGAACTTGCAAACCTTAAGTTTGGGGATTTTTCCCCGGATTTTAAGACGGCGGTTGTTACCGGTAAGGGCAAAAAAGATAGGCGCGTCTATTTTGAAAAGGACGCCGTGTCTTCTTTGCTTGCATACCTTGCAGAAAGGAAAAGCCGCTTTCCTGAGAGGGAAAAGAACGGTGGCAGTCCCGTGGAGGAAGTCTTCCTGAACCAAAAGGGAACCCCCTTGAGCGAACACGGTATTTGGTATATCGTAAGCAGATATTCGGGTGTGGAAGGAACCAACAGGCACGTCTCTCCGCATGCCTTCCGCCATACCTTTGCCACAGCCATGCTTGCGGCGGGGGCAGACATTCGTGCAGTGCAGGAGATGCTGGGACATTCAAGCATAAGCACAACCCAGCGCTACACCCACGTGACTACGGAGAGGCTAAAGGAAGTTTACAAACAGGCCTTCCCACATTCGGGAAAGCAGGACTAAAATTATACTAGGAGTTATTATGTCAGAAGAAAATAAAATAAGGAGCACGACGGTTCTTGCCGTAAAGAGGAACGGAACTGTGGCAATGGCAGGAGACGGTCAGGTAACAGCCGGAAACACCGTTGTAAAGGGCAATGCGCGCAAGGTACGCAAAATCTACGGAGACAAGGTGCTTACAGGTTTTGCTGGTTCTGTTGCAGATGCATTCACACTCTTTGACAAATTTGAAGACAAGCTAAAGGAGTTCAACGGGGACCTTTCCCGTTCAGCGGTGGAACTTGCCAAGCTTTGGAGAACGGAACGCTACATGAGCAAGCTGGAGGCCATGCTTCTGGTTGCAGACAAGAACAAGATTCTGCTCATCTCCGGGGACGGAAACGTAATAGAACCGGAAAACGATGCCATAGCAATCGGTTCTGGCGGAAACTATGCCTATGCCGCAGCCCTTGCCTACATGGAAAACCCGGCCATGGGCGCAAAGGAAATTGCGGAAAAATCACTCAAAATAGCAGGCCAGATCTGTATCTATACAAATAACAATGTGGTCGTAGAAGAGCTATAGCAAACAGGAATATAAAATGGAAGAAAGCATTACCCCCCAGACTAATAGCACACAAGGTGTTGCACCAAGCGAAAATCCAGCCGCAAAGGGAATACCGGACGGACTCACCCCGGCACAGATTGTAAGCCGCCTGGACAGCTACATCATTGGCCAGAACAAGGCAAAGCGTTTTGTGGCAGTTGCACTCAGGAACCGCCAGCGCAGAATCAAGCTCCCGGAAGAAATCCGCGAAGAGGTTGCCCCCAAGAACATCCTTATGATGGGACCGACCGGAGTTGGAAAGACGGAGATAGCACGCCGACTTGCAAAGCTTTGCGGGGCACCATTTCTTAAGGTGGAAGCTACAAAATACACGGAAGTAGGCTACGTTGGGCGCGACGTAGAAAGCATGGTGCGCGACCTGATGGCTGTAGGCTACAACATGGTAAAGGCAGAAACCCAGGAAAAGCTCCGCGAAAAGGCAGTCCCCATGGTGGAAGAGTCTCTCTTGGATTTGCTTTTGCCCGGAAGCTCCACAAAAAAGGCAAAGAAAGAAGCAAAAAAGCCAAGCGTCCATATTTCCGGCAACATCTTTGGAAGCGACGCACCGGTACAGGGAAGCCTTATCCGCATAGACATGCCAAAGTCATCTGAGGCAGAAGAGGAAGAGGCAGTGGATTCAGCCGCTGCTCAGGAAGAAAGCTCAAAAGAGACCCCGGAAGAAAACAAGGGCATGAGCGAAACCCGCGAAAAATTCCGTACCATGCTCCGCGAAGGAAAGCTTGAAGACCGCATGGTGGACATAACCGTTCACCAGCAGCCAAGGTTCGGCATGGAAATGCTAAGCGGAGGAAACCCTGCCGACTTTGAAGAGGGAATTGCGGGGCTGCAGGAAATGTTCTCCGGCGGAAAAAGCCGCGTAAAGAACGTAACTGTACGCGAGGCACGCAACATCCTAATGGCGCAGACCCTAGACCGCATAACGGACAGCGACAAGGTTGCGGACGAGGCAAAAAAGCGCGTTGAGCAGAGCGGTATCATCTTCATAGACGAAATAGACAAAATTGCAACCAAGGGCGGTGAAGGTTCAAGGCAGGACGTTAGCCGCGAGGGAGTACAGCGCGACATCCTCCCAATCGTAGAAGGCAGTGACGTAAACACAAAATGGGGCGTGGTAAACACAACCCACATACTCTTCATCGGAGCAGGTGCCTTTAGCGTGGCAGCCCCAAGCGACCTAATCCCTGAACTCCAGGGCCGCTTCCCCCTCCGCGTGGAACTCGAAGCCCTTAAAAAAGAAGACTTCAAGCGAATCCTCACAGAGCCAAAGAACGCACTCGTAAAGCAGTACGAGGCACTTCTTGCAACGGAAGGTGTTACCCTAAACTTTACGGAAGAGGCAATTGACCGCATGGCCTTTATTGCAGAAGACGTAAATTCCCGCGCAGAAAACATTGGTGCCCGCCGCCTGCACACGATTATGGAAACCGTTCTGGAAGACCTTAGCTTTGATGCAGACCGCCACAATGGAGAAACCATAACCGTAGACCGCGCCTGGGTTGACGAACGCCTAAAGGATGTTGTAAAAGACCAGAATCTTGAGCGTTATATCCTCTAGTTTTCTTTTCTGGAGCATACTTTTTGGTAAAACTGCCTGCAATACTTGCAGGAGGTCCCTTGTTACGGGCTTTCCGGGGCTTGCCCTCTCGGCCGGCCCGCTTCGCGGGCTTGCTTCGCACCCCCTCCAATCCCGGCTAGGCTCTGTTTGTAATAGCATGGAAGCAACAGGAAATCAGTTTTTGGCGCAGCGTAAGGCAAGTGCAGTTTTAAAACAATTGTTAATCAAAAAATATGATAAGAAAGCTCTGTAATGTAGGCTCACACTGGAACAAGTGTTGAAAAGTGGGGTTCTTAGGGGCTAGCCCCTAAGCCGTGCCGGGAAAGGGTGGGGTTTAAGGGGCGGGAAAACCCTCGCTTCGGAGTAGGGGGTTGTCCCGCCCCTTCTGCATCATTGACAAAAATCACTGTCTGCAATAATCTAATGTCATGACAACGAATGTAATGATTGTAGGCGTCGGCGGACAGGGATCCCTTTTGGCAAGCAAATTGCTTGGCCGTGTAGCCTTAAAAAAAGGATATGACGTAAAGGTAAGCGAAGTACACGGAATGAGCCAGCGCGGAGGCAGCGTAGTAACATACGTACGCTTTGGCGACAAGGTTTATTCACCCGTAATAGACAAAGGCGAGGCAGACTACATA
>JAILHV010000022.1 GCA_024695625.1 Treponema sp. | reverse complement strand
TACTTTTACAACCAAGCTTAGCGGAAAGGATGCAGGAAAAGAAGTTCTTGAAAATGCCTATAAGAATTCAATTCCGGTGGAAGGCCATGTTACAAAAGAAATTAAGGGCGGCTTTGAGGTAATGATTGGTTCAACACGCGCTTTCTGTCCTTATTCACAGATGGGTTACCGCACCCGCAAAGAGCCAGCTGAATATGTTGGCCAGCACCTTACCTTCAAGATTCAGGAATACAAGAATGACGGAAAGAACGTTGTTGTTTCCAACCGCATGATTCTTGAGCAGCAGGCAAATGAACAGCTTAACAAGCTTGCATCAGAGCTTAAGGTTGGCATGACAGTTACCGGTACAGTAAAGTCTCTGGAAAGCTACGGTGCCTTTGTTGACGTTAACGGATTCCAGGCCCTGCTTCCTATCAGCGAAATTAGCCGTGAGCGCGTAAACGACATTCACGACAAGCTTACGGTTGGCCAGGAAGTTACCGCAAAGATTATAAAGGCTGACTGGGCACACGAAAAAATGTCCCTTAGCACAAAGGAACTGGAAGCAGATCCTTGGGACGGTTTGGACAAGCAGCTTCCCGCAGGCACAAAGCTTGACGGAGAGATTAGCCGCGTTGCAGACTTTGGCCTTTTTGTAAAAGTTGCACCCGGAATTGATGGCCTTGTTCACATTTCTAAGCTTCCTGTTGAGCGCAACACCAATCTTCGCAAGGTTTACAAGAGCGGCGACAAGTTGCCTGTTATCGTAGAAAAGGTGGATTTGGAAGAAAAGAGAATTTCTTTAACACCAGTTGTCAGCAACGAAGAGCAGGATAATGCCTATGAATACCTTTCAAAACAGAATAGTGATGACGGCGAAACATACAATCCTTTTGCGGCTCTGTTAAAGAAATAGAATCCATATTTGCAAGTTTGCAAGCAATGGAAGGCTGTGTCCAAGTTTGGATGCGGCCTTTTTTTTGCGGCGCTTCCTTTTAGGACATTGTATTTTTTCTGCTGCCAGACACTTCTTGTGTGTGGCGCTTGCGGGGTCGCTTGAAACTTCGTTGCGGGTTCCGGCTTTCGCCTCCATTGCTAGCGCAACGAGTTGCAAGCAACTCGCCCCTCCAGTGCCTGCCGCGCTTTTTTATGCTAAGGAATCCTTTCTAGCGGCAATTTTTATCATCAGAATATTTTATTGTATTAAGTCAGGAAGTTCTTTTCCGTCAAGGATTTTGCTAACAAGAACTCCGTCTTTGTAGACCAGTTTTAGCGAAAAAAACGGTGCTCCTTCTGCCAAAAGCCTTAAAAAGATTTTGTCCCCTTCCCAAAGGTTCAGCAAAGAAATTTCTGATTTTTTTACCCATTCAAGATCCCCTTCATCGCAGGGGCAAATATTTCCGGTAAAATTTGAACTTGTAAAAAGGTGCATGTATTCTGCCGGGTGGTCATCAGAAACAAAGGTGACTATTCCGCGGAAGCTCCATTCATTCAGCGTAAGTCCCGTTTCTTCTTTTACTTCGCGCAAGAGACATTCTTCCGGAGACTCAGTGCCTTCAAAGTGGCCGCCAACGCCTATCCACTTGTCATGGTTTTCGTCATTGGCCTTTACGGTGCGGTGCAGCATAAGGTAGCTGTCGTTTTTTTCTATATAGCAAAGGGTTGTAAGCTGACTTTTCATTTTATTTTGCCGGCGGAACATATTCCCTTATTCTGTAGTTAACGCCCAATTCCTTGCAGATACGGGCGCACTGCTCTTCATCCTGCTCGGTGATTGTGGTATGGACGGTTGTCATTGTAACGTCGGGAACATATTTTTTGCATTCCCTTGCAAATTCCAGCATTGCCGGATAGGCTTTTTCCTTAAAGATTGGGCGGATGCGTTCAAGGTAGATATTTTCGTCGCTAGAATTAAGGCTTATGGAAACTGCATCGAACAAACCTTTAAAAAGCGGGGCAATGTCCTTTTTGTTTATAAGCGAGCCAAGGCCATTGGTGTTAAGGCGTGTTGGCATGGCATAAGTTTCCTTTACAAAGCGGGCTGTTTGCAAAAGGGTTTCCAAAGCTTCGGTTGGTTCTCCAAAGCCACAGAATACAACTTCACTGTAGCGCGTCATGTCCTCTTTGGCAAAGGCAGCCTTTACTTCCTCAAAAGAAGGCTCGTGTTCAAGCCAAAGGGAATCTGGTTCATCATAAACCTTGTCGTCATTTTTCCTGATGCAAAAAGTACAGGCGCAGGGGCAGCGGTTTGTAAGGTTTACGTAAAGCCCTGTTTTTACAGGGTAAAGA
>JAILHV010000187.1 GCA_024695625.1 Treponema sp. | reverse complement strand
TTCTTCTGCGCTTGAATGCGGTTTTGCTTATGCCGTTAGCGATGCCTTTGGCTTTAACATTGACCGTGTGGAGATTGCAAAGCTTGGGCAGATGAGCGAGCACAATTTTATGAATGTTAACTGCGGAATAATGGACCAGTTTATCATTTCCGTTGGCAAGAAAAACACGGCGGTTGCACTTGACTGCAATACCCTAAAATATGAATATGCACCGCTTGAACTTGGGGACTACCGCTTTGTGGTTATGAACACAAACAAGCAGCGCAGGTTGGCGGACAGCAAGTACAATGAACGAAGAAGCGAATGTGAGGCGGCACTTAAGCTCTTGCAGGACGGTGGCGTAAGCATAAAGGCTCTTTGCGAACTTACTCCTGATGAATGGGAAAAGCACAAGGCTCTTGTTGGCGATGCAACTTTGCAAAAGAGGGCAAGGCACTGCGTATCTGAAAACCAGAGGGTTAAGGATGCCGTTGCAGCGTTAAAAGATGGAAACCTTGAAAAGCTTGGATCCCTCTTGAACCAAAGCCACGAGTCTCTTTGCAAGGACTACGAGGTTACGGGTATAGAGCTGGACACGCTTGCCCATTGCGCTCAAAAACAGAAGGGTTGCCTTGGTGCAAGGATGACCGGCGCTGGTTTTGGCGGATGTGCAATTGCTCTTGTTCACAAGGACTGCATTGAAGGCTTTGTGGAAAATGTTCAAAATGAATATTCTTTGGCAATAGGCTACGAGGCGGGTTTCTTTGCCTGCGAAAGTGGCGACGGTGTGCGCAGGATTGACTAGTAAAACATAAGGAAGGGGAATAAGAGGGGAGGAAGCAAAGCCTAGACTTGGGCCTCCCCTCCCCTCACAGATGCTTCTACTGAAACTGAAGCATGTATGGCAATTCTATTCGCGGGTATAATCTGCAGATGCAGACTGGAATGCGCACGGAATGAAAAGCTTCTTTACGCCTTCAAAACCTTTTGGTGCCTGCTTTATCGTAAGTTCAAACATGCCGTTGTAAACGTCATAGCCCTGCTTCTGGGCTTCTTCGTTTGGAGCAAAACCAACGAGTTCATAGCTTGCGCTAAGCTTTCCAGCCTTTGTAACTGTTTCGGAAAGCGGCTGTCCCTTTGAGTCAAGCTTTACGGTCACGCGGTACAAATCGGTGGAGAAAGTCTTTGCCTTGTCATCGATTACGCAGTTGCCCTGGAACTGGTTGCCTGCAGAAATCGTGTTTGTCTTAGGATCCACAATGGCAATGTTCACGATGTAGTTTGAAAGAACCAGCTGGTACTTTCCGCTTTCATCCTGGCCGCGGTACTGGCTAAGGGCGGCAAAGCCAAGATCCTTGTTCATCACCTGCTTTAGTTTGAGCGTCTTTCCGCCGTTGCTAAAGCTGTATGTAAATTCGTCGCTGTGCTTGAATGAAACCGTATAGAGATCCTTAATCTGCTGCTTGGAGAGTGCAAGCAGGTTGTTCTGGGAAGACTTGTCCAACTTAATTTTTTCAAACTGCTTTTTGTATTCGCTTTCTACGCTCGGATAAAATGTGGAGACAACATCATCTACAGTTTTGAATTCCTGACCGTTCATAAAGAGGGAAGTCATATTTGTAGTGAGCACCTTTTTCTTTGCGTCAAATGTATATGTTGACTTTGTTTCCTTGACCCACTGGTTCCTGTCTGCAACAAAGGCGTAGGCCGTTACGGTCTTGTCCTTGCCAAATTCCAGCTTCTGTCCCTTGGAAGTAAATGTGTGACCTGCAAACATGTCGCTTCCAGACGAAATTGAAGTTGCATTACTTGATGACGAACCCTTTCCGGCGGTGCTTGCACATGAAACTGCCGTAAGTCCAAAAATAAAAGCCGCCGCTGCTGCGGTGAGCAAACTTGTTTTCATAAAAAAACCTCCATTTATAAAACCCGCTTCTTCAAAAGTAGTTACTTTTCGGGAGCGGAATTATCTTCTTTTTTAAGTATGTATTTGTCCACATGCAGGCGGACCGGGATTTCTATCTGCTCAAGTGGAGGAAGCCCTTCCACCCTTCCCTCTCCGTCCACGACTTCCGGCATGGATGCCACCGTGAATTTGTAGAGGGCATCGTAAACATTGTACCTCTGCTTTAGGGCCACATTGTTCACCTGGGTCTTTACCGAATAGGCTGCCTCAAAGATTCCCGCTTCCTGCATTGACTCGTATACCGTCCTGTCCCTGCCTTCCGACTGGGTGATGCGGAACATCTGGGCGTACACTTTTTTTTCATCTTCGTCAAATTCGCAGTTTCCTATGAAAAATGAAGATGAAGCTGCAGAATCATCAAGTGCCAGAATCTGCACCGTCAGGTTAGTGAATGCAAGCTGAATGCGTCCAGCCTTGTCCGTCCCGATTATTTGCCCCTTGGCCGCCTGAGAAAGTTCGCTTTCCAAAAGCGTTGTCAGCTCAAGCCTTTTCCCGCCATCCAGCAATTTATATGAAAAAGTCGTAAGCCTTTCAAACCGTGCGCGGGATGAATTCTCCAGATTCTGCATTGCGTAATTCATGAATGCCTTTTTGGAAGCTGAATTAAAATGCGAAGTGCTAAGGTATTTCTTGCAAGCCTTCTTTACCTTGGGCCATAGCTTGTTGTAGAGTTCCTTTGCGGAGTCCAGCTTGTCTCCATCCTCATATACGCAGTCCGTCCTTACGTAGAGCTTAGCCTTTGCCACGTTAAAGGAATAGCTTGCGGCAAGTTCCCTCTCCCAGCATTCGTCCTTTGTGTTGTAGGAATAGACCCGGAGTTTTTTTTCGTCAGAAAATTCAACCCTCATGCCTTTTGCCGCATAACAGCTTCCTGCAAAAGGATTGCTCCCGGAAGAAGGCGGAAGCTCAACTTTTATTACGGCAGGCTTCTGGGTAAGTCTCCTTGGTTCATTCTGCTTTTGATCTGGCTCCTTTGCATCCTGCAACTGAACGGTCTTTTCTGCAGCAGCCCCGGATGCATTTGAAGTTCCACCGACCGTTGCACCAGACTCCACCAAGCCGCTGCCACTTGCACCCGAAGCAGACTCATTGCCTTTTGAAGCAGCTGAAGCACTCGTATGCGCACATGACAATGCGAGGAAAGAAAATCCCAATGCGAATATAAGTATAAGGTGGAACCTCATCTTCATCTTAATCCCTAAGCGCGTCAATGTTTGCAGAGCCAGCCTTTACGAACGGCAAAACGTTTTCTTCCATATTAATGTTAAGCAAAACAAGGTGAGGCCCCTTTGCAAAAGCCTTTTTGAACCACTGCTTGTCTTCGTTGGCATTGATTGCATCTATTCCAAAACCGCGGGCAAGTTGCAAGAAATCTGGAACAAAACCAAACTCCGATGCGCTAAAGTTGTCGTTAAAGAGGAAGTGCTGCTGCTGCCTTACCATTCCAAGAGAACCATTCTGCAAAATGAATACGGTTACGTTAAGCCCCAGCTCGCGGAGGGTTGCAAGCTCCTGAATGTTCATAAGGATGCTTCCGTCGCCGGAAATGCAGACAACACGCTTGGTCTTATTTGCCAGGGAAGCCCCAATCGCTGCCGGAAGACCAAAGCCCATGGTTCCCAAAGAGCCGCTTGTAAGAAACTGCCTTGGCTTTTCTACCGGGTAATACTGGGCAGACCACATCTGGTGCTGGCCAACATCCGTAGTAACAATTATGTCCCCTGCATCAAGACCTGCCTTTTTTGCAGCCTCGGGAATGTCGCGGATAAAAGCACGGGGGTTTACGCTTTCTGCAGGAATACCCTTGCAGCGTCCAAGCTCCACGCTTTCTGTCTCGTCGTAAACCTTGGCAAGTTCCTTAATCCACGCAGAACGGCTGCTTGGCTTGGCAGACTTTGAACCGGATGACTTTTGCTTCCTAGAAGAAAGTTCCTTGGTCAAAAGCGGGAAAGCCTTTTCGGCTTCGCAGACAAGAGAAAAAGATGAAGGAAGAATCTTGTTTATCTCCGCAGCATCAATGTCTATGTGAAGAATCGTAGCATTTGGGCAGAATTTAGAAATAAGGCCAGTAGCCCTGTCATCAAAGCGCACACCGGAAGCAAGAACCAGGTCTGCATCGTGCATAGCCTTGTTTGCCGCAAAAGAACCGTGCATACCAACCATGCCAAAGTTGTTGCGGCTTGACCGTGGAACTATTCCAATGCCCATGAGGCTCGTAACAACCGCCGCATCGTAGCAGCCAAGGAATTTGTTTATCTCTTCGCTTGCCTTCTGTGAATTGCATCCACCGCCCAAAAAAAGAACCGGTTTGCTGCTCTTTAAAAGCGCGTCCACCATGCCGGAGATGATGGGGCCGATCTGTTTTTGCGGAGTAACAAAGCGCCTTGCGATAAGAGTGTCTGCCGCAGAAGACAAAGCCTTTGCACTGGGCCACTTGTCAAAGGTAACAGTTGCAGTCTGAACGTCGCGGGGAATGTCTATCAATACAGGGCCCGGCCTACCGCTCACTGCAATAGAAAAAGCCTTGGGAATGGCAGTCAAAAGCTCAAGCGGATCTTTTATCATCATGCTGTGCTTGGTAATTGGAAACGAAAGGCCAAAAGTGTCCGCTTCCTGAAAAGCATCCGTACCGATGAGCGATGAATTTACCTGTCCGGTAATAGCAATAATTGGAACGCTGTCGCACCTTGCGTCTGCAATTGCGGTAAGAAGGTTCATTGCACCGGGACCGCTGGTAGCCATACATACAGCAGGCTTTCCGCTTGAACGGGACATGCCCTGGGCAATAAAACCAGCCGCCTGCTCCTGACGGACAAGGACGTGCTTTATGGAACTTCTGTTCAATTCATCATACAGGGGCAAAATTGAACCGCCGGGAATACCCGCAACAGTCTTAATGCCTTCAGCCTCAAGCAATTTAATAATAATCTGTGAACCGGTCGCCTTTATCATGCACTCATACTACCGTTAAACGCCAATATTTTCAAGGGAGTTGATATTTTTCATTTTTTTCTTGCGGCACTTTTATCTGCAAAACATATACGACCCAAAAGAACACCTTGCCATTTTTCCCTATTTGCAAACAAGCAGCACCACGGAGGGTGCGTCAAATGTTTGCAATAAAGACAGGCAAGTTTTCGAAGAAAACTTGTAAGAAAAAATGCCAAGGAGGGCATTTTTTCTGGGCTTTCCGGGGTTCCGCGGGGCCCTACCCGCTCCATTGCTTTGCAACGGCTACGCCGCCCCTCCAATCCCTGCCGTGCCTGCTTTGCAAAAGATATAACTCTCCAGCTTAACAAGCTGCATCACAAAAGAGTTCTATTTCAATGCCATTAACATAACGAATTGTCATGCCGAACTTGATTCGGCATCTCTCGTCAATATCACAATTTGAGATTCTGAGTCAAGCTCAGAATGACGTAAAGTTAATGACATTGGAGGCTTATTCTACAGTCCCAATATATGTTCCGCTCCAGGTTGCAATTATATAGGAAGAATCTTTGCCATACATCGTAAAATCCGAAACATAATCGTATGCAAATTCTTTTACAATCTCCCCGCTTTGTAAGTCAAAAAGGACGGAAAGGTTTGGAATATTTTTACAGCTGTTCAAAGGCGTTTTACTTACATCCTTGCATTGACTCCCGTAATTTATGAAAAGGTATTTTTCATTTGGCGAAACCCAGATTTTCTTTGGCCCAGAAATAGAATTTGACTTTGGAATGCTAAGCCTTGCCTTTACCTTAAAATCCTTGTCGCTACGAATGATTTTTCCCCTGCCAAGGTCAAACCAGTAATTGTGGATTTTGCAAAAGGAAATACCCTTCATGTGGTCTGGAAGACAAATGTTGAATTTCCTAAGGGTCTTGAATTCCGCATGTTCCGGGTCAAGATGCTTTTCGTCTATTATCATGGACTGCACTATGCCGGAGCTGTTTCCATAATTCTTTGCCATGAACCTGTAAATTCTTTTGCTAAAAAAATCGTAATGAATATAGTCGCAGCGGATAAGGGGCCTTGTATTGTCAAGAATGCTATGTCTTTTGCTTTCTGCATCAAAGAACATGACTCTTCCGCCCCAGTCCAAATCGATTACGTGCCGGCTGTCCAAGGTAAAAAATGGCATTTCACCCTCGCAGTTTTCCATTGGGCATCGGCAAAGTTCAAGTCCGCTTTCCATACTAATCAGGGCAAGGGTTCCAGAAGTATTTTTTGCCGCAATAATTTTTTTGTCCGGCGAAACAATTGCACAGCTTGCATTGCTTACAGTTTTTGCAGCCAGAATCCGCTCTTTACTTGCAAGGTCGTAAACATAAACCGTGTTTCTGAAAATCAAGGCAACAAGGCTTTCGTCCTCCGCCATAAAAATCTCAAATCCGCCGGCAAGTTTTTTGTCTTTGCTTTTCATTTGCAGCTATTGTATCACACTCAAAGCGCAAATTCCACAGAGCAATGCAGGGTGTACCACAGAAATCAATTTTCATAAAATATGGTGACCGGTAATCAAAAAAAATACGCAGTGAAAATCAATTTCTTTTATTTTTCCTATGTTAAAGAGACCGGAAATCAATTTTGTGTGCAGCGGAAGGCAAAGACGGCTGAAAACCCGCATTGGAGCGGAACGAGCGCAGCGAGTTTAATTTCCTATTCCGCGACACCGCGGGTTTCTCAGACGGATTTGCCTGGGAGCGGAACACAAAATTGATTTCCGAGGCACGCTGCATTTCACCCTGCCCAAAATGCATCTTACCAAATTTGTGATTGTGCATACAAAAAACTTAGCCTATAGTTTTTTCAAGAAAGTTTATCAAGCATAAATCTTAAGGAGAAACAAGAAAATGAAAAAGACAAGAAAATTAATTTCAATGCTGGTTGCCTTGATGGCATGCACATTCATCGCCTGCTCAGGCTCAAGCTCATCCGATGATGATGACGATGATTCTTTCCTTGCAGGAACACCTTTTAGCGACTGCACAAGGACCGTAAACAGCGTTACCCTTTCCGACGGAAACTGGACGCTCAAGAATACAATTAATGCAGACGGTGTTGATGCCAGCGAAACCTACAATTTTACCGTATCAGGTGGAAACTGCACATTCACTTCAGGAAGCGCGACAGGAACAATGGAGCTGGATGATACTACCACTACCCTTATGAATCTAATGACACCAGAGGAAAGGGACGCCCTTCTGAGAGAGTCAATAGCCGAAGATGCAGGTGAAGATATCCAGTTCACCATCAATGGAAACCAAGCAATCTTTACAGCCCCAATGTCGCAGCAAGACCTTCAAGAAATGCAGGAGGTCTTTGACTTGAGCAGTCTCCCCCCGACAACCACAATCAAGACAAACGCAGACAACACAAAGTATGTAATCACCGACAGAACAGACCCTGGCTCTGTCATGTATCTGAGCAAAAACTAAGTCCTGCACCTTAAGCAAGCCTAGGGGAAAAGTGGCATAAAAAACGATTGATGCGTATGCCACTTTCCCTAAATGCTTCTTCTTGAAAATTAAAGGCTTTGTGCTATAATAATATTGATGAAAATTACAATAGTAGAGCCGTTACCCGATGAGGACGATGAAATCATAGTAAAATGCCATTTTTTAGACGAAGACATAACCCTCCTGCTGAACCAGCTAAAAAACGGAAGTTCAAAAATGAATTTCATCAAAGACAACAAAATCGTCATCGTGGAAAAAAAGGACATCCTATATTTTGAATCGGTGGACGACAAGGTTTTTGCATATACTGCAGAAGGAGTTTTTGAAACAAAATTCAAGCTCTATGAACTGGAGCAGATTTTACCCGCAAAAAACTTTTTCCGCGCAAACAAGGCGGTTATTGTAAATCTTAATAAAATCAAAAGTATTTCCCCGGCTTTTAACGGACGCTTTGAAGCCGTATTAAAAAATGAATACAAGGTAATAATTTCCAGAAGCTATGTCCCAAAACTAAAGGAACACCTTGGATTGTAGCCATACACCATCAGGGCAAGAAGAGGATTTTATGAAAGAGAAACTTAACACAATCATTCTGATTTTTACAAGATTTGCAACCGCAATTTTTTTGATAGACTCCATTGCACTGCTCTCGTTCAAGGGAAAAGAGGCAAAGCTCTACGCACTGGATGTCCTTATCATCCTTGGCATAGCCTTTATATGCGCCCTGCTCTACGTCCTCCTCCTAAGCGACAGGACTTTCTCCAAGAAAAAAATGCTTGCCATGCAAATTATATACACACTGATTATAAACGCAATCGTCCTTGTAATAGGCCATTACCTAAAATGGTTCTCCTTCTGCAATATAAGCACCTTCTTTATTTTTGAAAGCGTAATAATCGGAGTAATCACCATAACAATACTCTACTCCTACAAAAGCGATTCCGCCACCGCAAAGAAAATGACGGAAAAACTCAAGAACTTAGGAATCGAGGAAGAAAAATAGAGCAATAATTTAACGAATCCAGATAAAATTCTCAGATGGATTTTGTCTGGGCAACATTTAGAAGTCCGTAATCATTTGGAATATTATACGCTACATTTTTCTTTGAATTAGCCATACTGTAAACAAATTCTCCCAATGCTTCCATAATAACTTTGTATTTTGTTGCATCCTCAAACATACTCTTAAAGGCTTCTGTGCTTTCCTGGTAGCATGACATTGCTGCCTTGTTGAATTCTTGAGGGAAGATGCCCTGAAGAAAAACTTGAGAGTTTGAATTCTTTGCTTTGTCTATAAGGTCTTGGTTTCCAAAGATTTTATTCTGCAAAGCTCCGACTACAACTTTATCACCGTCTGTGAAGTTTGCCTTGTATTTTTCATTTATCTTGGCAATGATTTCATCTAACGGAGATTTAGGATTCTTTGCTCCGGCAGCTGATTCTGTAGCAGGTTCATACTTTCCTTTTACATCGCCCTGCAGGTTTATCTGGCCTTTGAATGTTTCTTTGAGCTTGTAATATTCGAGGTTCAAAAGCTGCTCAATATCAATCATTGTTTCTGTTTCTAGAGGAAGAAGCTTTACAAGGTATTTGCAGAATAAATATTCTTTGTGCAAATCCTCGTCAAACATTCTTGTTACCTGGCTTACAAAATCGTAGTAGCGTACGAGCTTGCGAAGCTCACGGCGGAACTGATATTTTTCGTTTGAAGTCTTTAGGTTGTAGGCATCCGCAAAAGGCTTTAATGCAACACTAAGTTTTCCCAATGCGTTTTTGTCTTTTGGCTTAAGTTTTCTGTATGTTTCTACAAAGTTGTTTACATCGCTATCACCGTAAACACCATAGCCCCTCAAAGTCTTTTGTGTGCTATAGAGCAGGTCCGCGTTTACCTCTTCTTTCAGATATGTTTCCTGATAGAACGGCTGGAAAGCATCATAGATTTCATCTGCAGTATTTACAAAGTCCAAAATGAAAGTGTCGTCTTTTCCGCTGCAAGTTCTGTTCAGGCGGCTCAATGTCTGGACCGTTTTTATACCACAGAGTTTTTTATCGACAATCATTGTATGCAAAAGAGGTTCATCAAAGCCTGTCTGATATTTTTCCGCAACAATCAGGACATTGAAATTATTATGGAATTCTTCTTTTGTCTGATTTTCGCTGATATGAGAATTATCTTTGCGGACATTAAGACTTGGCTCTGAGTATTCAATGTCATTGTCTTTTACAACGCCGCTGAACGCCACAAGAATATCCATATCATCATAGCCTTTTACTTTCAAAAGACGTTTTATTTCATGGAAATAGCGGACCGCTGCAAGACGGCTTGATGTGACAACCATCATCTTACCCTTCCCGCCTATCTTGTTTCTTGTCGTGTTTCTGTATGTCTCTACGATGATTTCAGATTTCTGGCTTATGTTTGTAGGGTGCAGCTGCGCATATTTCAGAATGACTTTCGTTGCCTTGTTTGCCGGAAGGTCAGGATTGTCCGGGAAGTTCTTAGCGATTTTGTAGCAAGTATCATAAGTCATGTAGTTTTTAAGAACATCGAGGATGAAGCCTTCTTCTATTGCCTGGCGCATACTGTAGATATGGAACGGATGGAAGCTGCCATCTTCTGCCCTGGTTCCGAACATTTCGAGCGTTTTGTCTTTTGGTGTGGCCGTAAATGCAAAGAAAGAAAGATTTTTGTGCTTTCCGTGAGCAATCATTTCTTTGATAATCTTGTCGTCTTTTTCGATTTCTTCTTCGGCCTTGCCTTCAATTTCTGCATATTCTTTTAAGGCATCTTCCGTATCTGCAAGAGCAGTCTTTAATTTCAAAGCTGCGCTTCCTGTCTGTGAAGAATGAGCTTCATCTACGATAACGGCATAATTGCGGCCTTTTACCTTGTCGACTTCCTCATAAATTACAGGGAACTTCTGCAGCGTAGTAACGATTATACGGTCACCATTATTCAGAGCGTCACGAAGGTCCTTTGAGTTTTTCTTGTCATCAATGGTTGTTACGGCTCCGAGAGTATGGTCAAAACTTGAAATTGTATCCTGAAGCTGGGCATCAAGAACTGTACGGTCCGTTACAACAACAACGCTAGAAAAGATTGCATTGTTCTTTCCATCATGAAGCGAAGCCAGGCGGTAAGCTGTCCATGCGATGGAATTTGATTTTCCAGAACCTGCGCTGTGCTGAATAAGATAATTGTTTCCACTACCCTGCTCTTTTACATCTGCTATGAGCTTTCTGACAACATCAAGCTGATGGTATCGGGGGAAAATCAAAGTCTGTTTTTCAACAAGCTCAACATCTCCATCCTCGTTATATTTCTTTTCTTCAACAACTTGCAAATGCAGGAACTTCTGCAGAATATCCATCATGCTGTCTTTTTGAAGGATGTCTTCCCAAAGATAGCTTGTGATATAGTCTTTATCTGTTGTTGATGGATTTCCTTTGCCACCGTCTTTTCCGGCACCTGCAGAGCCTTGATTGAATGGCAGGAAGAATGTTGATTTACCATTCAATTTTGTTGTCATGTAAACATCGTACAAATCTACGCAGAAGTAAGCCAAAACACGGTTGTTGAATTGGAATACAATTTCGCGAGGGTCTCTGTCATTTTGCCATTGCAGCTTAGCGTTTGTTACGCTCTGGCCTGTAAGCTGATTCTTTAATTCAAGAGCGATAAGAGGAATTCCGTTTACCGTCAGGACCATATCAACGGATTTAGAACAATCTGCAGAATAAAACCACTGTCTGTAACATTCGATTGTGTTTTTCTGATAAAGTTCTGCAGAAAGTTCATTTAATGTAGATTCTGGCTTGAAGAAGCATACCTTAAAAGAAATGCCGCGATGCTTAAAACCGTGTCTAAGAACTGAAAGCATACCGTCTGCGGTTACTGCATTAGAAAAACATTTGCAGAAAGCATCTTCTGTATTACCAGGATTCTGAGCTTCAAAGCGTTTCCATTCCTTGCTTTGAGTTTCTTTTATAAAATTAATAAGTGTATTCTTATAGATACCATAAGTTGTGTTGAAGGTATCACTACCCTTTTTATAGCCGCCCTGGTCTGAAATTAAAAACTCTTCGATGGATTCTTCAAAGTTTTTTTCTTTTGTTCTAAGTTCTTCTAAGGTATATGCCATTACTGCACCTCTTTCTTTCCGGTTACATATTCATAAATGTGAGACTTATTATAGGTTTCGAGTTCTGTGATAAGCTGCTCTTTTTTAGCAATTAGAGTGTCGATTTGAGAACATTTTTTATCGAGATATTCAACAATTTCTGTTTGTTCTTTCTGTGATGGAATAAGTAAATTTGTTTTTTTTAGAACTTTTCTAGAAACACTATAAAGTTTTACCTCAATAAGCCCTGCTCTGATTTGAGAACGCCAAGCATCTGTTTTTAGTAAGTAACTAAAATACTTATTTGATTCTTTGTTTTTTGCAAATAATATAACGGTATGATAGCCTGCAAATAATTTCATTTCTTTATCAATATATGCAGCATTGCCGCAACCGTCTAAATCTTCTGATGTGTCGGCAACTATCAAATCATTTTTATGAACAAGACATTGTGGATTACTATTGAGGTATTCTTCAGAGACATATCTAAATAATTGTTCAACTAAAGATGTACCTGGATTATATTTTCCATGAATTTGACCATAGCTAATAACAGGAATACCTTTTTCTACTAAATTCTCTTTTGTAATTGGTAATCCTTTTCCAAAAGAAAATCTATTTGTTAAAGGTTCAATATTCCATTCTTCTGGAATTTCACCAATCCATTCGATACCACTGTCTTTCATTTTGCGGTTAGGACGGATGCCTTTTGTTACGGCCTGGGTGATGATTGCATTTTTGAGCAGCTTATATTCTTCGATGCTTTCTTTTGTTTTTGTAAGGACGGAATCTATTTCAGAACATTTTTTGTTGAGAAATTCAGCAATTTTTTGTTGCTCTGAGAGTATTGGAAGTGGTAATAATAATGGTTTTAGTTTATCAATAGGTATTCTTAAACGGACAGAAACTAATTTTCCAGCTTCGGTTTCTTTTATAAGAATTCCATTTCCTAATCCTAAAAGGCTTCGTTCAAATTGTTCTGTCTTAAATATATAGTTAAAATATTTCGGTTCATTTTCGGTAGTATAAAAGGCATAGTAAACAGGGCTTACACATCCTGTATATTTAGAAATATCTACAGAACCGCAAACAATATTCATGCTGTTCATTACAATATCGTTTGGTCTTACAATTTTATAACCTGTTAAATCTTCTCGAGCTTTATTTCCACCAGAGTATTCTTTTTCAGAAGCTGGAATTAAACCATAGTTATAGCCTAGAGATAAAACTTCTTTTGTTTCTAAAGTATCATTTTTTTCATTTCTTTCAGTTAGAATGTATCGCCATTTTCTTAGTTCCCAATTTTCAGGGATATTTCCAAGCCAAACAATTCCGCTATCTTTCATTGCTCGTGTCATTATTTTTCTCCCAAAAGTGCTTTAAGAGAAAGTCTTATTTCTTCTTCAAGTTTTGTTACTCGTGCAAAAACATCTTCAACTTTTTCAGGAGCTTTATATTCGTAGAAATATCGTGTCATTGGAATTTCATATCCAACTTTTGTTTTCTTCGGCTCGTACCATGCGTCAGGAGCGAATGGCAGCACTTCCCTCTTAAAGTAAGAATCGATGTCTTCATTCATCGGGATGTTTTCTGAATCTTCAAGGCTTTTGTCTGCAAGGGGCTTTCCTTTTTTGTCTTTTAGAACATTGCCTTTTTTGTCTTTTTGCGGGCGTTCAACTGTAATTTTGTTGTAGCCAAAATCCGATGTGTCAAAGATTTTGCTTTCGCAATAGATTCCGTCTTTTTTTCCGTAAAGTTTGTTTTTAAAATCTCCGTAGGCTTTTACAATAAGTTCGCGGCATTTGTCTGTAATGTCGTTTCGTTTTGTACCGATTGACTTTCGTCTTTGTTCGTAACAGTTCGAAGCATTTATGAGCTGCACCTTCCCTACCCGGTTTTCTTCTTTGTCTTTGTTCAGAATCCAGATGTAGGTGCTGATTCCTGTGTTCATAAACATATCGGTTCCCAACTGAATGATGCAGTCAAGCCAATCGTTTTCAAGAATATAGCGGCGGATTTCACTAGGTCCGCTTTCTGCATCACCAGAAAATAAAGGAGAACCATTTTGAATGATTGCCATTTTTCCGTGCGTGTTCAATTTTGCAAGACCGTTCAACACAAAGAGCTGCTGGCCGTCACTTATTTTTGGAAGTCCAGGAGCAAATCGTCCGGCTTCTCCTAAAGAGTGTTCTTTTTCAACGGCATCTTTTTCTTTTTTCCAATCAATGCCGAATGGAGGATTTGAGATTATGTAGTCGAAAGTAAAGCCTTTAAATTTATCATCGCTTAAAGTGTCGCCGAAACGCATATTGTTTGGGTCGCCGCCGCGAATCATCATGTCTGCTTTTGCAATGCCAAATGTTGAAGGATTGATTTCCTGTCCGAAGGTTACGACTTCTGTATCTTTATTGAGCGTTGCGATGCGTTCCTGCATACAAGAAAGCATCTGACTTGTTCCCATTGCCATATCGTAAACAGTGCAGCTTTTTGTTGTGGAAAGGTCTGAATCGCTTAGAAGTACATCTGTCATAAGATAAATAATGTCTCGACTTGTAAAGTGCGCTCCGGCCTGGTCGTCATAACTTTCAGAGAAACGGCGGACCAAATCTTCAAAAATATAGCCGCAGTCTACGGCGCTGATTTTATCCGCTCCAAGATAGCCTTTTTCGCTGTTAAACTCTTTGATTACAAGATAAAGGCAGTTTGCTTCTACAAGTCTTTTTATTATATTGTCAAATTCAAAGCGCGCAAGAATATCCTGAACATTGTCAGAGAAGCCGTGAATGTAATCGCGGAAGTTTGCTTCAATGTTCTCTGGGTCTTTTAAAAGGGAATCGAATGTAAACTTTGATTTATTGTAGAACTGATAACCGGAAGCCTGTGTTAAAAAGCCGTCTACAACAGCCATTTTTTTTACATCTGCCCAGGTCTTTAATACTTTATCATGAGTTGGAAGCAGACAGTCATGGAAGCGTTTTATAACGGTAAAAGGTAGGATTACAAGTCCGTATTCATGCGGTTTAAACGGGCCTCGAAGTACATCGGCAACAGCCCACATCATTGCAGATTTTTCTTGAATGTTTATTCCTACATTCTTAATTAAAGCATCATTTGAAGTCATTTTGTTGCCCTTTCTGGCATTTATTCGCAAAATAAAAGCCTTTTATTACAGTTATAATCCAATAATATATCCTTTATGGCTTTTATTCAACTAAAAAAGCCTCTTTTTACATAAAGTGGAAATATGGGATTTGCAGAGACATTAAGAGATGAACTAGAGTATCAGGGAATGCAAGTTAAGGAACTTTCCCAAAAAACTGGCATAAGCGTAAACACGCTGAACAAATACCGTCCTGGAAGTACCGTTTCGCCAACATTGGAGAATGCTCAGAAGATTGCAAAAATTCTTAATGTTTCAATCGATTATCTTGCAACAGGAAAACTTGACGAAGAAATTAATTCCGAAAATAGCGATTTGCAAAAACTGATAAAAGACTTGAAGATGTTTTCAAAAAATGACTTTGAAACAGTGCGATTAGTTGTTAAAAGCCTGAGGGAAAAATACTAGAAGACAAATCAAGGTTACCACCTTTCATTACCCGAGGCATGAGGCCGGATTGGAAGGGCCCGCGGATGCGGGTTGCGGAACGAAGTGGAGCAATGGAGTGGGCAGGGACCCACGGAACCCTGCAAAGCCGTTCCACGATGAATGCAAGTTTGCGGATGTGTGAATGATTTACAAGAAGCTGCCGTCCAAAAAAAAATAAGAAACACTCTAGAAGTGCGGGCGAACATAGGGTATAATAAGAATGGTATTTGTAAAAATATGGCAAGAATCATTTTTTATTCCGCACAGGCAGTCAACATCCTTTTTGTAATATTCGTTCTCTTTTTTGAACGCAAGGAATCCACAAGGCGTTTTATCTGGATTCTGCTGCTCCTGATTTTTCCGATTGGCGGCATGGTTCTTTACATTCTTTTTAGCGGCAATTTTTTTACAGGTACCAAGCGCATGCACGAGGTTAAGCAGACAGCCCAGCAGCTTACAAAGGAAGTGCGGCGGGAACAAAAGGCAACGCTTACCCAAAGCCCAAGCAACATACCGAATCCTGTTATAAAGGAATTTCTTCCGCTAATAACGATGAACCTAATGGAAGGGAAGAGCCTGCTTGTTTCTACGGACACGGCGATTCTTTACACACGCGGCGAGGATTTTTTTAATGACCTTTGCCAGGAACTTGAAAGCGCAAAAGTTTCTATTTTTATGGAATACTTTATTTTCCACAAGGACAACATTGGAAAGCGCATAATGGAAATTCTTTGCAGGAAGGCACGTGAAGGGGTGGACGTAAAGCTTATCTACGATGATCTTGGGAGCATAGCAACGCCGACCAGATTTTTTAGGCAGCTGAACAAGGCGGGCGGAGAGGCAAGGCCATTTTTTCAGATTCGGTTGGGGCTTCCGCTTACGCTCAACTACCGAAACCACAGAAAGCTTACCGTGATAGACAGCGACAGGGCTTTTATTGGCGGAATAAATATTGGCGATGAATACGAAAACAAGAACAAGCGCTTTAAGCCCATGTGGCGCGACACGGTTGTGCGGCTTACGGGAAGCAGCGTGCTTACACTTCAGATTAATTTTTTGAGCGACTGGTATTCGATTGATGCTTGGAACAGGCACACAAAGGGGATTGAGGAAGCTAAGAAATATTTTCCTTCTTCATTTACGGAATTCTTTGCAAGGCCGGATGCTGGTGACAGTGGAAGCAGTAGCGGTGGCGATGTCAGCGATGTCAGCGATGTCAGTGGAAGTGGAAGCGGGCAAGAGGTGTCCGCAAAAGAAAAAAAAGAGCACAGCCTAAAATTCAGGAAGAGCTTTTTGGAAAGCCTTGCAGGTGGAAAAGCAATCCCAACCCAAATAGTAACCGCAGGCCCCAACGAAAAGCACAAGGCGAACATAGAAGACACATTCATCCGCATGATAATGAGCGCAAGAAAAAACATCTTTATACAAACGCCCTACTTTACCCCCGACGAAGGATTTTACACGGTATTAAAACTTGCCGCATACACTGGCATAAAAGTGCGCATAATGATTCCAAGCCAATGGGATAAATTTTTTATGAAAGCCGCTAGCTACGAATTTGCAAGGGAGATGTGCGCGGAGGGCGTGGAGTTTTACCTGTACCCGGGATTCATCCATTCAAAGATGATGACGGTGGACGGAAAAATTTCTTCCATTGGAACAACCAACATAGACGTAAGGAGTTTCCGCCTGCTCTTTGAAGAAAACGCAATTTTCTACGACAAGAATTTTACCGCTGAATGCGAGCGCATTTTTGCAGAAGACATGGAGCTGTGCCGCCGCGTAACAAAAGAAGACTTTGACAAGCGCTTTATCTTAAAGCGTGCCTGGGGGTCTTTCTGCAAGCTATTCTCGCCGCTTCTTTAGATATTTATTTTTTTCTTTTTTTGGACCGCATTTTTTTTGCTAACCCGCTTTGCAGGGCTACGCTCTCGCTCCGGCCCGCCATGCGGCGGTCTGGCTACGCCACCCTTCCAATCGGGGGTAGGATTTATTGTTGGACACTTTATGCAAATGCAACTAGGGTTGAAAGCACCCCGTCGCCCCTCCAATCCCGCGTAGGTTAGTGTTGCTCTCTACTAAGCGTTGTGATTTCGGTTCCGTCACAGTAGATTGTGCAATAGGAATATCCCATAAAGGGATCGGTAGTGGAACCTGAATAAGTGT
Organism: Treponema sp.; assembly: GCA_024695625.1. GTDB lineage: Bacteria > Spirochaetota > Spirochaetia > Treponematales > Treponemataceae > Treponema_D. The sequence continues at coordinate 51,709 of JAILHV010000187.1, read as the reverse complement.
AGGACTGCACGGAAGTCGTTGCAACAATATCTGAAAATTCCCACCTGTATGTGCATCCTGGCAAGCCCCGGCTTAACGAAAGCGTGTAAGAAGAATTATCAACGCTAAAATCCAAATCTTCAAGACTAAGCTGCACAGAATTTTCGTACTTGCCAGAAATAACTATCTCGTTGCTTGCTCCAATTTTGCATGAGCCAACAGTACCATAATATTCATCTGGAACTCCTTCAATCAGGCAAATGACATGCAACCTTGAGCCACTGGGAATGCCGTCAAATTCAATCGTAACGCTGCTGTCACCGGTAATCGGCACCATCTTTGTTGTCTGCCAGTCACCTGTTACAAAAACCTTCATTGCTGTGCTTTCTGTAGAGACAGGCGCACGCGCAGCAATTTGCTTGCAAACCGAGTGGGGAATGCTAAAGGAAACAGAACCTTCTTCCTCCGTGTGGGAACATGACGCAAAGGCAAAGAGGATTACCGTTACGGCAAACAACTTAAATATACTTGGACAAATGGGAGGGGTAAATTTCATATTGCAAACCTCCATAAATGGTTAAAAGTTATTTATACTTAAGTGTAACGCATTTGCCAGATTTTTCAAGCCATTGACACTTTTTCTACTTTATCCCAACACGCCTACGCCCGATTGGAGGGACGGCGAAGCCGTTACGAAGTAATGGAGGCGAAAGCCGGAATCCCGGAAAGCGGGATAAAATGCCGCGGAGTCTGACCGGACACGGAGTGCCGGGCACAGTAGAAATAGGCCTGCCGTCCAAATTCAGGGACAGGAGAGTTCTAGGCCGTCGTAGGCAGGTTCAACGCTTCCGCCGGATTTTACAATGGCAGCCAGGGCAGGGAATTTTTTTAGTACGGAGCAAATGTATTGCTGAATTTCCGTGTGGCTTTTGTTGTGCGTTATATGGGTAAGCCAGGTGTGCCGGGGTGCAAGGATGTTTGCCGCCTCCAGTGCCTGTTCAAAGGAAAAGTGGGTTGAATGAGGCTTTTCGCGAAGTCCGTCTATTACAAGGTGTTCCAAAGTTCCTGCGTTTTTTGCTATGATTCCGAAGGTTTCTTCTGGTATATAGGAGCAGTCCGTAAGGTAGGCTATGCTTTTTCTTTTTTGCAGGGGGGCATCTTCGTAGAGCAGGTAGCCGTTGCATTCAAGGTGGCCATGCATAATGGGAACTGGAATTGCGCAGATGGATTTTGTGCGGATTGGGTTTTCTGCGCTAAAGGATGCGGTGTCTTCCAAAAGTATCTTGGGTTTTCCGCCGCCTTCTTTTACTGGCATAAAAATGTAGTCAAAGCGGTTTTTTGTGTCGCGGATTGTCCATGCGTTTGCATAGACAGGAAGCCCCTTGCCCTCCGTTTCTTTTGCATCCGGGTTTGAAGGGTCAACTGACTTTGTGTGGCTAAAGATGCGCACGTCGTCAAGGCCGTTAAGGTGGTCTGCATGGCTGTGGGTAACCAGAACAGAATCCAGGCTTTTTATCTTGAACCTAAGTGCCTGCATGCGGAATTCCGGGCCTGTATCTATTACAATGGAAGCGTCTGCGCTTTGAACAAGGGCGCTTGCCCTCATGCGCTTGTCCCTACTGTCTACAGAAGTGCACACTTTGCAGTCGCATGCTATTACGGGCACACCGTGGCTGGTTCCGCTGCCCAATATCATCATTTTCATTGCTACAGTGTAAACTTTATTGCAATTTATGGCAACCAATTAACTGGCAGTAAAAAAGTAATGACAAAGCAAACAGGAAGCACTTCCATTCCCGGCAGGAAACTCGTCAAAAAAGCCGAGCGCGGATACAAGGTATCTGACTCGCTTCGCTCGCTCCGCGCAAATGCTTTTTTGCCGCGTTTCCTGCCTCCATTCCAGTGCTTCCAATTCTTTTTTCTATAGCTTTTTTCCTCTCGTTACGCCCATACACCGTAGCAAGGCGTGCGGTGTACCCGAAGGGTGATTTCCTATATTATAATTACACTGTTTGCCAGAAGAGTAAGTTCACACTGTCTACAAAAATATACAAGGGATAAAAACGGAAATACGTCTACTATTGTAGACAAAAGGGTAAAAAAGGTGTCAAAATTTGTTCAAAAAAGTTCAAAACCGAAAAAAAACTCCAAAAAAAATTACACCTTTTGGGGAAATTGGAAATTTATCTTAAAACAAAGGAAACCTACCCTAAATTTCCCAAAAAAGGTTCTGTTCCCAAAATTGAATTTTAAAAATTCAGACAATTTTTAACTCTTGAAAATAAAAGGAATTAGACAAGCTCTATTTTGCCCTGCCGAAAAAATAAAAAGTTCAAAGGCTTTGTCCTGTAAAATCATTCTGTAAAAAATTCATTCGGGAAAACAAGTGCAAGCGTAATTTCTTCTCTGGCAAGAACAAATGATTCTATGCAAAGAAATCCTGCAAAGTCAAAAAGTTGGCACGGAATTTGCTATAAAATAAATGAAGTTTATAGTTACAAAGTAAAGCAAGAAAAAACAGGAGTAAGAAATGAAAAGTGAGGTCAACAAAAATTATATTTCTCAAATCCAAAAGTACCCGCTTTTAAGTGCCCAGGAAGAGCTGGAGCTTGCAGACAGAATTCAGGGTGGCGACAAGAATGCCCTCAACAGTCTGATAAACAGCAACCTGCGTTTGGTCGTAAGCATTGCATACCGCTTTTATTCGGCAAACATGTCAATTATGGACTTGATTCAGGAAGGAAACATGGGTCTTATCACCGCAGCAGGAAAATTCAAGAGCTGCTTTAACACAAGGTTTTCCACCTACGCCTACCCCTGGATTGTGCAGTACATGAACCGCTACGCTTCTTCTAGAATGGCATTCATTCCCCTGCCCCACCGCAAGGAAGACATGATCCGCAAAATAAAGGAAGCCTCCGCCTATCTTTCAGGCCAGAACGGCTCTGAACCTTCAAGCGCAGAAATTGCAGTATTCCTTAGCATTCCCGAAGAAAAAATCGAACGCTACATGAGCTACGAATACAGCGTCTCTTCCCTTGATTCAGAAACAAATTCAGAAGATTCAAGCACATCGATTATAGACTTCCTTGCAGACTTTACCTACAACCCGGAAGAAAATTATCTGGAAAAGGAAAAGAGGGCAAACATAAGGAGCCTTGTGGACATTCTTTCCTCTGCAGAAAAGAACGTAATCTACATGAGATACAACTTTAACGGTGACAAGGACGCAAAGACACTGCGCGAAATATCCAAGGTCGTCGGAATAAGCCCCGAGGCCGTCCGCCAGATAGAAATACGCGCACTCAAGCACCTTAGGACGAATTTTTCGGCACAGGAAAAAGACAAGTCCATAGCAAGAATCTAGGCCGATATTATCCGGCATAAACAAAATATAATAACTAAAAAAGAAAATGGACAGAGGAGAGAGTAAAGCACTGTCCTAATTAAAAAAAGGAATTGCAGAAAAAAAAGTTAATAAAGACTTTGGGCAACCATCCCCAGCACAAGGGGAATAAAAAGGTTGTCCAAGTCTTTTAGAGGAAGCAGTTCAATAAACATTCCCGCAGACGCAACACAAAGCGCAATCTTGGCATTAAAGCAAACCAAAAAGCAAGAGACAAAAATGGCGGCAAAACAGGTAAGGCTGCCCGCTACGGTTTTTCCCTGGGTAAGGGGAATCTTTACTTTTCCAAAGAGTTTTCCGGCAAGGCTTGCAAGTCCGTCACCAAAGGCAAGGGCATAAATCCCGATGGAAGCGGCAAAAGGTTCAAAGAGAATGGCGGCAAGTATTATTCCTGCGCACAAGGTTACAGGCCCAAGCACAAAGCGGTTTTCGTCACGCTTACGGGCAGCGGCGGCTGTTATTGTGGAAACTACAGGGATTGACTTTCCCTTTAGCCGCATGAATTCCGCTATAGAGTAAAGTACAAGAGCTGCGGTCAATGCAAAAAGAACGGGAAGGCGCATAAACTGCAAAAACAGCGGGATGAAGGCACTGCAAACATGTATGGACTTTCTAAAAAGTTCCTTTGCAATGTCATTCAGCCGCTGTCTTCTTATGATTCCGTCTTTTTCGCAGGGATATTTCTTACTCAAGCCCTTCCTCGCCATCCATAAGCATAGGTATCTTTGTATATATTTCCGGACTGTACTCAGAATCAGGCCGGGTGATATACTTAACATTCTGCTCCGCAAGGTTGGAAGAGTCAAGGCGTACCATAGTATCCTGGTTGCGGGAAAGTGCATCCCAGGCGCGCAGGCTGTCCTGCAGGGCAACAATTGCCTGTCCGTTCATCTCGCTGTTGCCTGTCATGTTGGCGATTCTTGAAAGAGTTGCACCAAGGTTGTTTGAAGCCTTCATGTAGGTGTCCACAAAGTCTCCGTGGTCTTCGCGGATCTGCGGAAGGACAATCTTGTAGCCTTGGCGTTTTTCTTCCAGTATGTCAAGGAGCTTGTCATAGTAGCCGCGGGCAGCATAGAAGTCGCTGCGGTTCCACAGGGTGTTTGCAAGTGCAAGCAGCATGTGGGTGTCGGATGGGGCTGCCTCTGAACCTACCATAAGGGACGTGAGAGCCTCCTGGTAGTTCTTCTTGTTGTACTGTATGTAGCCCATCTTGTAGCGGATGGAAGGAATGTCGTTGTTGTTCTCTATTGCCTTTGCATAGTTTTCGAATGCATTGTCAGCGTTGCCGTCCTTAAAGTAGAAGATGTCTCCAAGGTCAGCGTAGAGCATACCTATGTCCTTGTTGCCCGTGTAGGCATTGAGTTCCTTGTTTGACTCAAAGAGCTCTATTCCGCTTATGTAAGCCTTCTGGGCCTGGATGTACTGCTTTTCGCCGCCGTACATTTCGCCAAGAATGCGGTAGGTGTTTATGTACTTGTAGGTGTCCTTCCTCTTGAGGGACTTCTTTTCCTTAAAGGCGTTGATTGCTGACTCACAGGTAACCCTTGCGGATGAGTTGGACTTTGTCTGCACATAGTAGCGGGCAAGGTTGTAGAGTGCAACAGGATCTGAACCGTCGCGTTCAACTGCCAGGGTAAGGATTGGCTTTACGTTCTCAATCTGGGAGCGCAGGTTTTCCTCTGACGGGCGCAATTCACCGTAGCGTTTGTCAAAGAGGTAGCCGCCGAGTTCCGTAACATCGGAATTCTCAACATACTTCATCTTCTTGGGATAGAAGTAATCCTTGTATGTAAGAACCGTAGCAAGGTCATCCGTGCGGATAAAGTAGCGCATCTGGCGGGCTGAATACCTGTCGTAGAGCTTGTCATCCTCGCCGTAGAGTTCAACAAGAAGGTCGTACTGCTTCTTTGCTTCCGGGAATTTTTCCACGTTGCCTTCTATGTCTGAGTCTGCCCATTCAAGGTAGAGGTCGCCAAGGGCAAGTATTGCATCCGGGTCGTTTATATGGTAGTCAAGGACTTCCCTAGTAAGGATTCTCTCTGCCCTTTCCCAGTGGAAGAGATCTGCCTCCATGTCTGCCCACTCGATACCGGCCTGCTTGTCGTGGTCAAAGCGTTCAAGGATTGCCCTGTACATAGTTGATGCATTTGGACCGAGGGAATTGTCGCCGTCATTTGCAGAGGCATTGGGGTTAAACAGCGGTGACTTTCTCCTTCTGTCGGAAGGAAGCTCTGCCGAACCAAACTGCTTGTGTTCGCGGTAGCCCTGGGCATACTTGAAGAACCACTTCTTTACCGGCTTTTTGTCAATCGCCTCGTTGAATTTTACAAGTGACTGCGGATACTGTTCCCTTTCAAGAAGGCTGTAGCCCTCCTTGTACAAACTGTTTGCCCACAAAGGCATTACTACAAATGTCTTCACAACCATAAAGATGCAGAAGATGAATATTGCCGCGATGGCAGTGAGTATTGCACCAGGAATAATCTGGTTCTTGAGCTTGTATTCAACAGACTGCTTGTATGCTTCGTATTCAGCGGCGGTGCGCAGTTCAAAGTCGCGGGGAACGTCCAGCTGAATGTCCAGCATTTTTTCCAGCTGACCTGCCAGCTGCCTTGCCGGAACCTTGCGGAGGACCATTTCAAGTACGCTAAAGAGGGCATCGTCGGTAAGCTCGTTCTTTACAACAATGTCTTCCAGTGCTATGCGGACGTTAAGAGGGTATTCAGCAAGATTCTTCTGGAAGAGGCGGTATTCCGCATCCGTAAATGAGTTCTTGGGCTTCTTGGAGGCATCTTCTTCTTCTTCGGATGATGAAGAGGATGAAAGCAGGGGCTTTTTCTTTTTGCCAAGGTCTGCTTCTTTTGTATCGCTAAAGCCAGGAATGCTGAATTCGTCATCACCGCCTTCAGAGTCGGTAATATCGCCAAGCTCAAAGCCGGTGTCTTCTCCCTTCTTGGAAAAGTCGGTGTCGTCAAGGTCGTCCATTCCGCTTGTGTCAAACATTTCTGCGGGTCCGCTTTCTTCCGCTGCCCCTGAATCTTCAGCACCGGCAAAAGCACCGTCTGATGCGGAACCGTCTGCACCAAAATCGGGAAGGTCAAGGCCGTCTCCAGAGGAAATCGTCTGTCCACCATCTGAGCCTGTGGCAGCGTCCGCCGTGAAGTCAGCAGGAGGCGGAAGAACCTCGTCGGATGAAAGGGATGAGTCATCTGCACCGGCAGAAGCGTCATCACCAAAGTCGGGAAGGTCAAGATCTCCAAGGTCAAAGCCCTTGGCATCCCCATCCTGCGCGGATGTTTCAGTATCTTGGGATATGGTTTTTGAGCCTGAATCAAGTGTATCGCCGTCAAAAACAGGAAGGTCAAGGCCACCCATGTCTGAAGGGGACGTGCCTGCTGAATCATCTGAATCTGACCCAAAGGAAGTGAACAAATCCGTGCCGGATTCATCAGCACCGTCCATTTCCTGTGACATTGGCAGATTGTCCATTATGCGCTCGCTTTCAAATGCTGTCTCTTCGTCAAGCGGCATGTCGCTCGTGTCAAATGACGGGGATGCAAGCGGGGCAGAAACCGGCTTTTCGACCGGCTGGGCAAAAATGTCGTCAGTAGAGATCTCTTCAAATTCAGGTGCCGACTGTTCAACTGTCTTGGGCGGAGTCTCTGGCTTTGTTATTGTAGAAAGGGTTCCGTTTCCTGGAACTTCATTGAATTCTGTCGGAATTCCGTCGTTCATGTTTACGGCATTGTCCGACGGGAAGTTCTTGTTTTCTTCATCTATGTCGAATGATGGAAGTCCTGCAAACAAATCTTCCTTTGCCGGCTCAAGTGCTGGCTTGGCAGGCTCCTCTGCTACGGTGTTGGAAACTGCGGACTTTGCGTTTGTGCTAAGGAAGTCGTCCATGTCAACGTCTTCTGAATTTTCCGCATGAACCTCAACCTTGGGCTTCGTGGCGGATGGACGTACATAGCGCTGCTCGCTTTCGGCAGGAGCCTGAACCTCTTCTTCCGGCTCCGTATCCCCGGATGCAAGCAAGGAATCCAAATCCATGTCTTCAAGGGGAATTTCTTCTTCCTCCTCCTCTTCGACTGGAGTTTCCTGGGCTGGCTCTTCAAATTCGCTAAGGTCAAGGTCGCTAAGGCTCAAATCCGGCGGAGGTGCAAGCAAATCCTTTACGTCAGGCACTTTTTGAGTGGAAGCGAAGGAACTTGCCGTGGCCCCCTCGTCACCGGAAGACTCTCCGGTTATATCCGAGAAGTCATGGGCCGCCTTTTCCATTTCTGCGGCAGCGGCATCTGCTTGCTCCAATTCCTCTTCAGAAATCTGGGGCATACCGTTTACAAAATCTTCCGAATCGTCAACGTCAGGAATCTTTTTGGGAATAGGAACAGAAACGGGTTTTTCACCGCGTGCTGAACGAATCTTTACTTCGTCCCCGAGATTCAAGAGGTCTGCGTTAAACTGCTTTAGCTGGCTTAATCCTGGCATAATTAATGATTATACTCCGCATTTGAATAATAGGGAACATGAAAAACAAAATTTTTAAATCCCCTATTTCTCTTTAACTTATCGGAATAAAAAAAGTCCAGTTTAGAAAATAAAATTGGGACTTTTAGCATTTTTACGAGGGAATGTATTCTGCGGGGTAAAGGCCGTTCTTTATTACGATTGAATAAACCATCATCGTAAGGCAGGTGTACTCAAGAGCCATGCCGCTTGAACGGTTTGCCATGTCCGTATGCGCAAGGAGGGATAATATAGAAGAAACATTGCCCGCTCCCCATACCCTGGCCGCCTTTTCGTAGCGCTCACGGTTCTTTTTTCCTGCAAAGCCTGCCGATTTAAGCTGAATTTCAGTCGGATTTGCCCCCTTCTGGTGAAGCATGTGCCATGCCCTAAGCTGCCGGAAGCAGTAGGAAAGGCCTGCAATCAGGGCAACTGAATTGGACTCGCGGGAAAGGCGTATCTTCTGAAGGATTTCCATGCTGGACTCAAGACGCTGCCTGGGAGACTTTGTTGAATCAGCCATCTCCTCAAAAAGGGTAAAGGCGTTTTCCGTCCTGTTGTGGGATATTACCTTTTCCACGTCGGATGGGGTTACGGTGCTTCCCTGGGGCATGCAGTAGAAAAAGCGCGAGCACTCAGTCTTTAGGGCATCGGTATTGTTTTCTACCATATCAAGGATCTGCTCTACGGCTTCGTCTGTTATTCCAAAACCGTTCTTCCTAAAATATGACTGAACCCACTGGCTCTTACGGTTCTCGAACATTTCCCAGAACATTTTCTTGTGCTGGGAAGGTACTGCTGAATCAATCTTTTTGTCTACAGAGTTTTCATCGCTTACGAGAATGAGCGTGTTGGGGCTTCCTGCCGCATTCTTGCACCAGGCGGCCAAAAGCTCCGCGTCCTTGCCCTTTACAAGCTCTGCATTTTTTAGCACGATGAAGGTTGCCGAGGAAAAGAGGCTTTCGTTCTGCAGCTGGGCAACAACGTCCTGAATCCTTGTCTCCGAGGCATAATAGCTGTAATAGTCCAGCTGGCCGCTTGCCTTTTCTGCCCTTGCGCGTATCGTTTCGATTGCTTCCTTTTTGTCCCCGGCTTCTGGCCCCGTAAAAAGATAAACTTCTGCTTCTGCCATTATATTCTACTTTTTTACCGCAGCCGTCCGCAAAACCGCAGCAAGCTTTCCTGCCACGCGCACATCCTGGCTGTAAACCGTTTTAATTTTTGGATTGTCAGCTTTAAGGCAAACCCTTGATTCTTCCTTAAAATACCGTCTGATGAGGGATTCTGTTCCTCCCTCGGTTACGGCAGCAACAATTTCACCGTCAGAAAGCACTGATGCATCGGACTGGACAAAAACCAGGCAGTCACCGGGATAAATTCCGGCACCGGTAAGGCTCTGGTCCTGGATAATCATGCAAAAATATGAATTGCCTGACGAGACAAAGGGTTCGGAAAGGGTTATGTAGTAGGCCACGTTTCCCGCCGTAAAAAGCTTTTTTCCCGCAAGCAGGGAATTTACCACGGGAACGGACGCCGTAAAAATCTGCTTCTTGTCGCTGCGCATGTCCTTTAGAACACGAAGGGAGCGTGAATGCTTCTGCGTTACGGAAAGGACACCCTTCTTCTGCAATGCGGCTATATGATCCTGAACGGCTCTGAGCGAAATCTGAAAGTGATCCCCAATTTCCCGCACTGTGGGGGGGAACACATTTTCTTCTGTAAACTGTGCAATAAAATCCAGAACCTCTTTTTGGCGGTCAGTTAGATTTTTCATAAAGACAGTCCCTATTCTTCTTCAAACTTTGACTCAAACAGGTTGAATATTGCGTCAGAAGCCTCCCTCTCGTCGGGGCCGTCTGCCTTGAGCGTAAGGGTTGTATTGTAGCCTGCCGCCATGGTGATTACACCCATTATGGACTTTGCGTTTACTGTTGAAGAGTCCTTTTCCAAGGATATCTCGGAAGAAAACTTGTTTGCGGTCTGTGCAATAAGAGCTGCCGGACGCGCGTGGATTCCTGCCCTGTTTCGTACTGTCAAAATCTTTTCGATCATTCTTTCCTCTTTAATAAAAGCTCTTTATAAAAATGCCCGGTCTGTGCCAAAAAACACATTCCGCGCACCGTTTTTTTAATAAACGTCCTCGTTGCCGTAATAGGCCGCCTGTGCCTCGCCGGATTCAATCCACTTGAGCACGTTCTGGTTGAATTCCTTTGCAGAATAGTGGCCCAGCGACTTAAGGCGTTCGTTCATTGCCGCTGCCTCGATGATAATCGGCAGATTGCGTCCGGGCTTTACAGGAATCTCTATGTAGCGGATTTTTACACCCAGCAAGTCTGCCGTATGGTTTTCCATGCCAAGGCGGTCGTAAACCTTTTTCTGGTCCCAGGTCTCAAGCTTAACGACCAGCTGGATTTCCTTTTGTTCGCGGATGGCGCGTACGCCGTAGAGCTGGGAAACGTCTATGATACCCAAGCCCCTTATTTCCATGTGGTGGCTTATAAGCTTGTTGGGTCCCTGCCCCATAATCGTATTTCCGTTAACGCAGCGGACCTCAACAGTATCGTCTGCAACCAGGCGGTGGCCGCGTTCAACCAGTTCAAGGGCTGTTTCACTCTTACCAACACCGCTGTCTCCGATAAGCAGTATGCCGATTCCGTAAACTTCAACCAAAACGCCGTGAAGAATCTTCTTGGGGGCAAAAATGTTGGAAAAAGCGCGTACAAATCTTATGGAAAATTCTGTTGAATCCAAGTCGGTCTGCAAAACAGGCGTTCCCGTAGCCTCTGCAATGGAAAGGAATGTTTCGTTGGGCATAAGGGAGCGGGTAAAAATGCAGCAGGGAATCTGGTAGGAAAAAAAGCGTTCAAGGGAATCGCTCCTGTCTTCATCGTGGAGCTTCTTTAGGTAGGCAAATTCACCGCGGCCAAAAAGCTGAACCCGGGCATAGACAAAGGACTCGTAAAAACCCGAAAGCGCAAGCCCAGGCCTGTTAACGTCCGCAATGGAGAGCTCACGGGAAAGCCCGCGGCGGCCTGCAATGCAGCAGAGATTCAGAGAGTCATGCCCTTTTAAGTCCAGGTCAAGCAAGTCCAGGACCGTGAATTTCCTTTCAGACATATGTTTAGTATACACATTAGCAGTTGAAAAGTCAAACACAACCTAGGCGGGAAAGACGCTGCAACTTACGCCCGGTTGGAGGGGAAAGGAAATCCTTAAAAATAACAATAATTTAATGAATTTTTTTCATTTTACGGGGCTGAATTCAGTCAAAAAAAGACAGGTAAGAGTTGAAATTGCATTTTTTTTGCATCATAATCTAGTTATGCTGAGAGAGATAAAACTTACAACGATAGATGGGACTCTAAGACTCACAAATAACGGCTCGCTGGAAATGTTTTTTCTTGGGACAGGAAGTGCCTTTGTAAAGAAGAATTTCCAGAACAATGCCATTGTCATAAAAGGAAAAGACCATCTTCTCATAGACTGCGGCTCCCAGTGTCCAGGTGCGCTTACTTCATACAATCTGTCGGTTCTGAACATTCAGAATGTTTTTGCCACCCACAGCCACTCCGACCACATAGGCGGAATGGAAGAGCTTGCGCTGATGCACCGCTACGTGGACAAGACACGGCCCCGCATTCTGATTACTGACGAATACAAGAAGCTCCTCTGGGAAGAAAGCCTTAAGGGCGGCCTTTCCTACGGTGAAAACAGGCCCACGCCCTACAATGCAGGCTCTCCGGGCGGCTACCTTACCTTTGACGACTATTTTGAGCAGATACACCCTACCCTTTTGGAAGAGGAACCGCGCCCGCTGTGGGAAGCCAATGTGGGTTCAATAAACATAAAGTTCTTCCGCACCATGCACATGCCGGACAGCGTTCCTTCCTGGAGGGAAAGCGCATGGAGCACGGGTGTCCTTATAGACAACCGCATTCTCTTTCCCGGAGACACCCGCTTTGACAGGGAACTTCTGGAATACATGCAGAAAAAGTACAACATCGAATGGATTTTCCACGACGTTCAGGGCTACACAGGCGGAGTTCACGCAGGAATCGAAGAGCTCAAGACGCTTGATGCCGAGACAAAGAAAAAGATGATTCTCTGCCACTATGCTGACAACTTTGCCAGCTACGACGCAAAGGCTGACGGTTTTGCGGCCCTTGCAAAGAGGGGAATGTACTACGACTTTGGAATGTCGGAGGATGCAGCTTCTGGCCAGGCGGCTTCGGAGGAAGCAGTTACGACTGCAATAGAATCACCGGTTGAAAAGGCCACGGCAACTCCACAAGCTGCCGCAACAGCCCCCGCAATAGCATAGCTTTTCTTTACCTTCTGCCGAATGCCTCAAGATTTGCAAGCCCCCGCTTGAACTGGGGGATTCGTGCGCATGCTGTGGTAGAAAGTGGACTCCTGTCGCCCCGATTAAGAAGATGGTATGCCACACCCGCAATCATAGCTCCGTTGTCTCCGCAAAGCTTTAGCGGTGGAAAGATGCACTTTATTTCCGTATGTTCTGCAAGCATTGCCCTTAGCCTTGAATTTGCCGCAACACCGCCACCTGCAACAACAGTCGTAAGCCCGGTTGCCTTTACCGCCCGCAAGAGCCTTGTCACCAAAGTCTTGCATGCAGTCTCCTGGAAGGAAGCCGCAATGTTTTCCACGGTATTTTCGTAGCCTTCGTTCAGGAACATCTGGGCCTGGTGGATGACCGCAGTCTTTAGTCCGCTAAAAGAAACGTCAAATTCATGGTCGCCCTTGTCCAGCTTGGGAAGGGGAAAGCTGAATGCCCTTGCATCGCCTTTTTGCGAAAGCTTGTCTATTATAACTCCACCCGGATAGCCCAAGTCGTAGAATTTGGAAACCTTGTCAAAAGCCTCACCAACGCTGTCATCGATAGTGGTTCCAAGGATTTCAAAGTCGTCAAAGCCCTTAACCCTGGCAATTATGCTGTGGCCTCCGCTAACAAGAAGCCCAATGTAGGGGTAGGAAATGTCGTTTGCAAGGTGAGCAGCATACATGTGCCCCATCATGTGGTTAACCGCAAGGAAGGGTTTGTTTGCAGCCCAAGCCAGAGTCTTTCCAAAGGTAAGTCCAACCAGCAGTGAACCCATAAGGCCCGGCCTGTTTGTAGCAGCAATGGCATCCACATCGTCCAGCTTAAGGTTTGCCTCTGAAAGTGCCTGCCTTACCACGGGAAGAATCCATTCGGCATGCTTACGGCTTGCAATTTCTGGCACAACGCCTTTGTAAATCTGATGAAAAGGAATCTGGGTTGCAACCACGTTGCTAAGAATCTTCTTTCCGTCCTCAACAATAGCGCAAGCTGTTTCATCACAAGAACTTTCTATTCCCAATACTTTCATATCATGCCCCGTAAAAGCAAAATCAAGTTAAGATAAATCCCTCTGCCTACAAGCGCGACGGAGTGGTAAAAACATAGCCCTTTGCAAGAAGCTCAGGATACAATTCCTCCAAAAGCTTTGGCAAAACCGCAGCAGACTTGTCCACATGGCCTATGATTACCGCAAATCCATCCCTGTTTGCAACCTCTAGCCCCTTGTAGATTTCTGCCAGCATTTCCTCACGGTTAACGGCATTGTCCAAAAAAGGCGCGTTTCTTTCTATTATATGTGTGTCCAGTTCAAGGGCAGCCTGTCTTGCCTGGGTTTGGCTCGTAGTGCGGGAATCCAAAAAAAACAAGCCCTTCTGCATGGCAAGGTCTATGATAAATGTCATCTTAACCTTGTCTTCCGTAATCAGGGAACCTTCGTGGTTGTTAAAGCCCTTAACCCCAGGCCCAAGTTCGCCCAAGTTTTTTTCTATAATCTGCTGAATCCCCCAGCTGTCCATATCCGGCGTAATCGCTCCAGGCCCGGGATTTATGCCCAGGTTCTTAGCCTGCATTGGCTGGTGAAGCATAAGCTCCTTTCCGTCCCTGCGTACAAGTGCCGCACATTCTGCTGTATGGGGAAGCCCCGGAAGAACCGCCACCGTTATGGGAAAAGGAAGCGCAGTATATTTTTTTACGTTTGCAGGACTCATGCCGCCGTCATCTATAACAAAGGCAAGCTTTGCAGCATTTTTTGCGGGTGGAATGTTGAATTTTGGCCTTGTTTCCAGAATCCCGCCGTCCGGTCCATGCGGTTTTTGAATCGAAGCAAGTTCATGCCCTGCCCCGGCGTTACCTGACGCACCGCTACCAGCCGCCCCTTGATCACTTGCCATGCCATTTCCGGCAGACGATACGCTGCCAAGGGAAGATGCAGATGTGGAAGAGCCGCCCGAATTGCCGCCGTTTGCCGCTAAGCCCGAATTGCCAGCCCTTCCCGCATTGCCGCCATTCGCAGCCGTGCCCGCATTGCCATCAGTGCCAGCACCTCCAGCCGTACCAGAATTGCCAGCAGAACCGCCAGCTGAACCTGAACCGCCGCCAGCCCCCACGCCCTTTTTATCCTGAACAGGCAAACTTGAAAGGTTTCCGCCTTCAAGGGCAAGAGAAGCATCATCCCCTCCTGCAAGTGCAGGCCTGTTTTCCGCAGGCCTATCCTCCGCAGCCGTACCGCCAAGCAAAAATGCAGTCCCCAGAAGAAGGGCACAAAAGAATACTATGCTGGCGCACAAAATGCACACATACTTGCTGTTAAGAAGTACCTTTGGCTTTTTCTTCCGCGCGGAAGACCGCCTTTTCTTTGAGCGAACCGTCTTTTTTTTGCCGTTAGATTCCCTGTTTGCAGACATCGCCCGATTATACAAAAAAAACGCCTTTTATTCAATTAATCGCTGTAAGCCTGCAAAACAAGCGCTGTAAGCCTGCAAAAGCCCCAGCCTGCATCCTACTTCCACAGATAGCTTGAATGAATTCCCTTAAGATAACCCATGGACCCGCTTGCAAAAAGCGCAACCCCGACCGTCAGCGCAATGTAATTGTCTTCATTGCAAAGAATTAGGTAACCCACAATCATAACCGCAAAGCTAGCAAGAATCAGGGCCGAATTGTTGGACTTCGACTGCATGTAGTGCATAAAAAGCGTAAGCAGGGTAAGAATCACGACCACCGCCACGTAAATAATCAAAATCCCCCGGCAGCCGCAAAAAATCGTGCTGGTCGTGGAATGGTTCAGGCTGTTCATGGGCAGGGTAAGCCCCGCAAAAGCAGAAATTATAATCATTATTAGAAAATTGCGCTCAAAATTCTGCCTCTGCTCATTTTCCCTCAAAAGGGCGGCAAAAAGAAGGCTTATCGGACAAAGAATCCTCCCCGAAAGCACTATCCTGGCCATAAAAATCACAGTCCATGACGAAGGCTGAAAATCCTTCACGGAAATCAAAAGCCTGGCCCCTTCAAAGCAGCAGCCAATCAGAAAACCCGAAAAATACGAAATCTCAACCGCCTGGGTCTTCTCAAACATAAGATAAACCGCAAGCGTGCAAAGACAGCCGTAAAGCATAAAAAATACAGCTCCGGCAACCACTGCAGGAAAAGCCACCGGAAAAGCACCGGAAAAAAAATAAAAGGGACGGATTGCATTCTCCGGAAGCCCCACCCTGCCCCCCAAAGCCTTGTAGGCAAAAAAGAGAACGTTAAAAACCCCGTGCAAAAGGAAAAGGCAAAAAAGCCCTATCAAAAAGCGGTTTCTTATTTTTAAAGTCATAATCTAACAATACCCCACCGCCCCATATTTTTCAAGGCAAAAACTTTAAATTAGAAACTTAAAAAAATCCACTTCTTCTTGATAATTCTTTTATGGACGATAGTCCTAACGGCTCTACCATTTTACTTTTTGGCTAATCCGACCGCCCATGCCCCTCGTCACCGCCCTTCCGGGGTTCCGCCCTCCGGCTCCATTGCCGTCTGTCCGTAAAAATGCACTTGCCCCCGCAAAGACGACCAAGTTGCTCAAGCCCCATACTCCATGAGTTACCCCAAAACAGCCGGCAACGCTACCGCGCCCCTCCACGGCGGCGTAGGATTAATTCCCATGCCTGTAAAAGCTCCCCCGCGTCATGCTGAGCTTGACTCAGCATCTGTAAAACTTAAATACCATCTTCCACAGATCCCGAATCAAGTTCGGGATGACGGACGTCCTGTCACCGGTCACCAAGGCCACGAGCAGGCGCGGCAGGGATTGGAGCACCGCCGAAGGCGTTCCCCGCTTGCGGGGAATGGAGCGAAAGCGGAAGTGCGGAAAGCCCACACACGGGGCACATGTTCTTCTTTAATAAAACTGCCGGTAAAAAGACAAAAGTGCCGCCCAAATGAAGAAAAAGGATATTTTCAGGCAAAAGAAAACCCCTAAAGATAAAAATTGGCATTCCGATAAAAAAAGAAAGAATTCGTTTTATAAATTTGGGAGGACTTATGAAAAGAATTGTTGCTTCACTGGCGCTTTTTTTGTGCGCATCACTCCTTACCACTAAAACCGTCTTTGCTGGCGATGCCGCCGTTTTTTCCGATATAGGTTTTTCTTCAGACGGTAAAGTTTACATATTCGGCCAGTACGGAAAGCTGGACAAAACCTACGAAGCCTGGGCAGAAATCTACACAGTGGATGTGGCTGGAAACGTATTTGTAAAAAATGAAGTCTACAAGACAAGGAACAAGTCCGGTTCTGGAAAGAACGCATACGAAAAGCTTCTAAAAAGCAATTCAGCAAAAATCGACAAATACAACTGCACCAAGAAGCAGATTCCCCTCTACGTGCGCGAAAGCAACACAAAGGCACCCGGTGACGAAATCATCTTCAAGGATTTTGACGGCTCGGAGGAAGCTGGAGAGGACATCTACTACAACATAAAGCTCGTAAGCAAAAAGTCATGGGACCGCGGGCCAAACGTCCAGTCAAGTTTCTACATAAACCTGGAAAAAAAGGATTCCGAGGGGAACGTCATCTATTCAAGAAAGGTAGGAACCCCGGACTACTGGAGGGAAAACATCACTTCCTACAGAATAGACCGCATCTTTACCGACCCTGCCGGAAAGAGCCTTGTCTTTATAGTAGAAAAGACCCTCAAGGACGACAAGGGAACGTCCATCCGCTACATGGTGGAGACAATCCGCCTTTAAATTTGAAAATCTTTTGGTGGGAGGCAACTTAATAACCTGCTTTTTACTTAAGTTGTCGTCTAAAGATAGATTTATGCGGTATATGCGCCTGCCTTTTGCATATACCGCATTTTTTTTGCCCTTTGCATGCCCTTTACAGTTCCTTGATTTTTAAGTAAAATCACATTATAAAGAAGTCCCTAAAAAGTTCAGTTTTCGGGGGACAGCTTAAATAAATTAAAAATCACCAGAGTTTTACAGAGGCTTTTTATGGAAAAAACAAACAGTTCAATAAACTATAAAATCGCGCTTACGGGCGTATTCGGGGCACTCAGCGTAGTATTAAGCTTTACCCCCCTCGGCTACATACAGATAGGCCTCCTTGCCATAACCATAATGCATATCCCGGTAATCCTTGCAGTCATACTGGCAGGCCTTATCCCGGGTGTAAGCGTAGGACTCATATTCGGTCTTTCAAGCCTAATCAGGGCAGCCCAGACAGGAAGCCCCTTCTTCGTTAACCCCTTCTGCTCAGTCCTTCCCAGAATGCTTTTCCCGGTCGCGGTCTGGGCAATATGCAAGCTGCTAAACAAGCTGCCCGGCTTTTCAAAAGTAATCTCCGGCTCCATCGCAGCAGCCGTAGGCACACTCTGCCACACACTTATCGTAATGGCAGCCCTCTACATCTTCTACGCGGAGCCTCTTCTGCAGGGAATGAAGAGCGCAATGGAACAGTTCGGCTTTTCTACGGACAACCTTTCCCCGGTAGGCGGCTTCATCGCAATAATCGCATGCACCCTTGCCACAAACGGAATCTGGGAAATAATCACGGCTACAATAATCGTTGCAACAGTTCTAACTTCAATCTATGCTGTAAAAAGCAAAAAATCAAAGCTTAGCAAAATGGAAGAACTTCAGTAAGCCTATTCCACCAGCTTCTTTTTTCCCCACTCGCCCAAAAGATTGTGGGCATCCTTTGCGGTTAAAATCTTTGCAAAAAGCGGATGCGTCATCTCAAAGACCTGGCTCATAAGAATTGCCTCGTCACCTGCAAATTTGCCAAGAACATAATCCGCAACAGAACCGTTGCTGCACTTTCCAACGCCAAAGCGCAGCCGCCAAAAGTCTGCGGTTCCAAAAACCCCTTTTACGGAGCGCAGACCGTTGTGCCCGCCAAGACCGCCAGACCACTTTAGGCTAACAAAACCAGGCGCAAGCTCTATCTCGTCATGGACAATCAGAATGTCCTCGGGAGGAATCTTAAAAAAATGTGCCGCCTCTACGACAGCTTCTCCGCTAAGGTTCATGTAGGTAAGCGGCTTCATAAAATAAATTTTTGCCGGAGCAGAAGCCGGGATTGGAAGGCTTCCGTCCGAACGAAGTTTTGCAAGTCCGCTATCCACAAGCCAGCCAACAAGCACTTCATAGTCAATTGCGCAGAAGTCTGACTTGTACTTGTTCTGCCAGCTTATCTTATTTGCAAAAGGCAGCGAGTCTTCAAACATCCAGGCGGTATTGTGCCTTGTGTTCTCGTATTCGCGGCCATAGTTCCCCAAAAATGCAACCAGCTGAATCATGTCTAGAAAAGTCTCCTGCACTCAAGGTAAAAGCGTTTCTCGCTGGCTTCCCCCATGCTAAAGCTCTTTCTTGGCAAGGGGCCTGTCTTGTTGATTGTTGCAAAGAAAGAATCCTTGGCAACAGGCGGCAAAAGAATTGTTATATTCCCTTCCACTGCACCCAGGCGGAACACTTCTCCGCTTCCGTGGATATAGTCAATCTCTATTGTCTTTCCAGAAGAATTCCTTTCTTTTATAAAGTCGTCTAGCACCGGCTGAATTTTGCTAACAAGAAGCTCCTTTACGCCTGTCTTGCAAAGAACATAATTTGTCTTTCCACCGGTAGTGTATACAAGTCCAAAGTTTCCACCGGAAGATACAACTTCTTTCTCCAGCTCCGCCGGATCCTTTGCAATAGAAAGGCTAGCATTCATCTTGTCTTTAAGGAAAGCCTCAAGCTTATCCCTGTCCGCACCCAAAAGCACGCGGTGAATCGGCTCAAAGGTAAGCCCTTCATCATAAATGTTAACGATTTCCGCAAGGGCATAGCGAACGGGGCAAGATGCAATTTCCTCATCACTCTTTCCCATTGCCTTAAGCTCTGCCTTGTATTCATCC
Organism: Treponema sp.; assembly: GCA_024695625.1. Taxonomy (GTDB): domain Bacteria; phylum Spirochaetota; class Spirochaetia; order Treponematales; family Treponemataceae; genus Treponema_D. The sequence continues at coordinate 32,598 of JAILHV010000187.1, read as the reverse complement.
CAAACAGCCTTAGCCGTGGCAAGAGAATGGTTTCCGTCTCCAACCGCAAACATAAAGGCACTTCCGTCAGAGTCCGTATTCGTCTGCTTTAATTTGCCAAGTGAATCCTTGACCAAAGAAAGCTCATCGCACGAAGAAAGGGCCCAGCCTGTAATAGAACCGCTTTCAAGCATAAGGTCACCGGAATAGACAGGGGCGTTTTTCTTTGCAGCTTCCCCAGCACGCTCAACAAGAAGCCTTTCCGGGTCGTTCACCAAAAGCATTATGTGGGGGCTTTCAAGAGGGGCTCCCTTTCTAATCTCCTTGCGTGGAGGAATGCGGTCAACAATGGTGGCCTCCGTAGCGCGGATAAGACTCTTGCTAAAAGGCTTCCACTCGTATGAATCAAGGTCTACGGCACACAAAAGGCCTTTCCTTACCCTGCCAAAAGCAGTTTTTCTTTCTATATAGATGCATTCATTTTTTGGCGCATCAAAAACTCCGTCCTTCAAATATGAATCCATGGCCGAATGAATTTTCTTTATGCGCTCAGCCTTATCTGGGCTGGAAAGATAAACCTCCGGCAAAATCAGATTCAAAGTGGAAGCTTTTCCACAAGTTGTCTTTTCCGCATTTTCCCAATAAGAAATATCCTGGGTAAACTGATCACATGCAATAACGCACCAAGTCTTTAAATCCTTATCCTTTGGCAGAAGAATCTCAGGCACTGCCAGACCGTATTCAGCAAAATCATTCATGCAAAGAGTATACCCTCATTTGTAAATTTATGCTATACTAGATTCGTTGTATGTAGAAGGTAAGTGCAAATCTAAATGAAACTTAGCAGGCATTAATATAAATGCGGAAGCACTTCCATTCCCGGCAGAAAACGCATCAAAAAAGCAAGGGTTGTTTACAACCCCTAGCGCGGATACAAGGTATCTGACTCACTTCGTGGCTTGAAGCTACGCTGCCGGGTACGCACCGCGCAAATGCTTTTTTGCTGCGTTTTCCGCCTACATTCCAGTGCTTCCGCAACGTGCTTTGCTACATTGCATTCCCTGTTTGTTGCACTTACCTTATACAATTGTTGGAGAAAGAAAAAAAGACGGATTTGACTGAGAGCGGAGCACAAAAATGATTTCCGGTGGTTAAAGTGACATGGCAGCAATAGACTTTCAGCAGACATTAAAGCAGTCTCAACTCCAGGTGATGAGCCAAAAGCAGATTCAGGTGATGAACATGCTTGCAATGAGTTCATCCGACCTTAGGGAAGAAATCTACAGGCAGGCGGAGGAAAACCCGGCTCTGGAATTAAGAGAAAGGGGCTCAAGCCTAAGCAAAAAAATGCCAAGCCCAAGCAGAATAGACTCAACAAGGATAACAGGCAATGTAAGCCAGGCCGCACAAGAAGCAAGCAAGACATACCAGCAGGCACTTGAGTCAAAGCAGGACTTCAGAAAAAGCCTCAAGTCCAACCTGCTAAGCCAGCTCCACATGGAAGACCTTTCCAAAGAAGAAATGGACCTTGGCGAAAAGCTAATCTACAACCTCTCCGACAAAGGCTTCCACATGCTCTCCCCCATCTCTTTTATTGACAAGGGCCATCCAGAACAAAAGACGGAAATGCTAAACAAAATCATTTCCCTAATCCAGTCATTTTCCCCCGAAGGCTGCTGCACAAAAAATTCAGAGGAAAGCCTTTACGTACAGGCAAGACTAAAAGACAAGAACCAGCACCTTGCCCTCTTTATCCTAAACGGCCGCCTGGACTTTATAAACCCGCCGCTTGCAGACCGGGCAACAAAAAAAATCATCTCTTACCTTGCAGAACAAAAGAAAATGTTCGCACTAAAAGAAGAGGATGAAATTTCAAAGATAGAGCTTTCAGACGTTTCGGAAGACACAGTGCAAAAGGCAATAGACTTTATCCGCACCCTCACCCCCTTCCCCGCACAGGGATTCGGCATCGAAGAAGCGCATTACGTTGCCCCCGATGTTTATGTTGAACAGTATGCAGACTCAGACGGCTCTGACCTACTTGCAGAGGAAGACTTTAGCAAGGGAATTGTGGTTGTTAAGCCAAAGGCAGACAGGCCGGAAGCACATACGGATGCACATGAAAAAAGACAAGCCACAACCGTCTGGAAGGTACGCACTGCAAAAGACAGGCTCCCTGCCCTAAGCATAGACAAAAGTTTCGAACAGCTTTCATCTTCAAAAAACAAGGCCGTAACCGAAGGAATAAAAAAAGCCCGCGATTTTATAGAAAGCATCCAGTACCGCCAGGACACACTCCTAAGCGCAGTCTGCATCATCGTAAAAAAGCAGCATGAATTTTTCAAGAAGGGACCGGGCCACCTCGCAGCCCTAAAGCAAAAGGACGTAGCAGACATTCTGGGCGTTCACGAAACCACAGTTTCCCGCATCGCAAACAGCAAGTACATCCAGTGCCAGTGGGGACTCTTCGAGATAAAATATTTCTTCAACAATGCCGTGGCAGACACCAGCCGCGACAAGGTACTGTTCGAAATAAAGCAGATATTGGAAGAGCACAAAAACGACACAAAAAAACTAAGCGACCAAAAAGTATCAGATGAACTCTCCGCAAGGGGAATAAGCGTTGCCCGACGCACCGTAGCAAAATACCGCGCTCAGCTCAACATCGAGTCCTCCTACAACAGGCAGTAAAAATTACAGCCCAACCTTAACGGAAACGCTCTCGTAACCGGCACCCTTTATCATGCTCTCCAAGAGGGACTTAACTTTCTTATCCGCATCCTTTTCAATTCCAGAATCCTTTATCTGGGAAAGCTGGCCTTCCATTGCCCGCTTTATTTCTTCCATTACTTCCTTGGTGTTCACTCCAACAAAAACACCGTCCTTTTCGTCAAACACTTCCTGACTCAGCAGGGCATTCTCCAGAATCTCCGAGCGGGGAACCTTAACCGAAACGCTGTTTCCATCAGGACTAATGTTTATTCCAATGTCAGAAACATCGCGGATTCCAACGCGGATAATGCCCGTGTATTTTACAATGCTGTAGGCCTTGCTCATTCCGCCCACCGCAGACTTTTTTATGCTCACAACATCGTTGTAGGTGTACTTGATTGCAGTAAGCTCTGCAACTTCCTGAACCTGGGAAGAAATCGTAGAATATTTTTTCTCTATCTGAATCTTGGTAAATTTTTTCCAGCCGTAATAAAATGCAAGAAGAGCGGCAAGCAGCAGAAAAATAAAAACAAAAAATTTCACAAGCCTAAGCGTTCCTGCAAATCCGGATGCCTTTTCCCTCCCGGTATATTCATGCTCCTGGAAGCCCTCTTCATAAGACTTGGATTCATTCTCAAGCCGTGCAACTTTCTGCGGAACAGCTTCCGCCTTTTTTGTGCGCACTTCATTTTTTCTAGCAGATCTTTTTTCCATAAGTCTATCTCCTTTCCCCAATCTACCACAAATAGCAATTTTATAAAAGTACGTCATTCCATGATTTTCTGCAGGATTATTATGCAGCAGCAAAAAATACCTAAAAATAATTTGCGCAAAAGTCTCCCATTTTGACTTTTAGTGATGAATGTATAGATGTACGCCAAAGAAAAAAAAACGGAGACACAAAATGAAAAAAAGACTCTTGGCAGCTTTATGCCTTGGACTTACAGCAGGAAACCTTGCTTCCCCAAGCTTTGCATCCCCAAGCAAGGAAAGCCCCTCGATTAACATAGACGGCTTCGAATTCCTAAACAAGGAAATAGGAGAAATCCTTTATACGGTAAGCATGTACAGGGGAATCGCAATTGTTGCAGACGACACCGTAAGCGGCAAGATGACATTCCGCTTCGCAGGCACATCCTTTGAAAATGCATTCGACAGTTTTCTAAAAGCAAACCGCCTTTACGTAAACAAGACAGAAGACCTGTGGACGGTAAGTCGGGTAAGCATAAGGGAAGAAGACGGAACAATATTTGCAGACGCAATGGACTGCAAGCCATCACTTGTAGCAGAAAAACTCGCAGCCTTTTTCGGAGCAACGGTAACTTACGAGCAGCTTTCGGAAAGCCCCGTGTCGCTTCATGCAAATTACCGCGGGCAGGATAAGAGCCTGGCCCTAAAAGCCATGCTGGAAGCCTTGATCAGGCAGTGCGGAAAGGAATACGTCTGCGAAAATGTTTTCAGAACGGAAAACCAACCCTCAATTGAATTCCATATAAAGCGGGCAGCAAGTCACAATGAAGGCCGCATGCAGAATGCAGAAAGCACACGACTTCACATTGCCCGCAACAATCAGAAACAGGAACTTTTTGATGCAGATATTCAGGATGCAAGTGCAGGGTCTTGCCTTGAAGAATTATTTTCCAATGCCCAAAAGCAGTTTTTGTTCTCATGCGACACATCAGTTCCTATAAAAAGGATAAAGTTCCAGAGAAAGAGTTTTGAGGACACGCTTTCGCTAATTTGTTCAAGCGCAAACCTTGACTGCACGGAATGCGGGGGAATATACTACGTCATTCCTCCCCAGGAAAAAAGCAGCGCGGCACGCGACGCAGGCAAAATATGGAAGAAGCACCAGTTCAAGTACTATCCGTGCACAAAGGCAAACAACCTTATTATGCAAAGATTCGGCCAACAGCAGGCTATCGTGCTGGAAGAAGAAAATGCCATACTATATTTTGCAAAAGCAAAGCTCCACGATTCAATAGAAAACTTTTCTTCATCATTCGACACAAAGCAGAATATAAAACGGATCGAATTGCGCTACATAAAAACATCAGACTTTTTAGCAGCCCTTCCCCCAGGAATAGAACAGTCACAGATTGTAAAGACAAAAAGCGACAATGAATTTTTCTTTACTGGAAGTGAAGAGCAATACAGACAACTGCAAGAAAACCTTAGCCTAATCGACGTTAGCGAAAAACGCATCCGCTACGACCTTCTTGTAATGCAGTACCAGTCAACAGACGACTTTTCCTTTGACTCTTCACTCAGTTCAAGGCGGCTTGCCTTGGGTGACAAGCACAACATGAGTGCAGCACTCGGCTCAGTCCTCAACTTGAACCTAGATGTTGTCGGTGCATTCGGGCTAAAGTTTGCCTCGTCGCTTCAAAGTGCGATAAACGAAAACCGTGCCCACGTATTCGCAGACACAACTCTGCACGGTGTTAACGGAGGAACGATAAATTTCAAGAACACGAACACATACCGCTACCGTGACAATAACCTTGACCCGGAAACAGGAAAGCCCATCTATTCAGGAATCACCCGGGAAATAGTTTCTGGCCTTACGATAGATATAACCGGCTGGGTAAGTGGAGACGGAATGATAACAAGCAAGGTTGCCGCATGTGTTTCCCGACAGGGTGCAGACCTTTCTTCCAAAACAGGGAACCCGCCGCCCACAAGTGAAAAGACAATCACAACGGAAGTATTGGGAAAAAGCGGAGAACCGGTCATCCTTAGCGGACTTTTACAAAATGAGGATTCCCTAGTAGAAGAACGAACTCCCCTTCTTTCAAAGATTCCGGTCATCGGCTGGTTCTTCAAATCGCACAAAAGGACAAAAGAAAACACCGAGCTTGTCATATACCTTGTTCCCCACTGCGAGCAAAGAGAAACAGAGGCAAAGAATCAAAAGCAGCTGGAAGAATCTGAAAATGAATTTACCAAGCGCGTCCTTGATAAATTCATTTTCTCAAACAGCGAGGAGCTTTAAATGAGCGGCTTCAACTCTAATTTTTCACTTTCGCCGGTATTCTGTCTCCACAACGGAACAATTGTCCTCGATGACAACAAACCGGAAAACACAATAACATTCGGGATCCTGGATTCTTCAAATGAAAAACTAAAGGAAAGGCTCTGCCATGCAGTCCACTCAAAAAAAGACTTTACTGGAAAGACTTGCGGAATAAATTTTAGGCAGATAAAAAAAGAAGAATTCAACCTAATGCTTTCAAAACTTTTCGAGCGCAAGGAAAACCACCTGGCCGGAGTGGAAGAAAGTACTGCGCTAAAAGAAAAGGAAGAAAACGAAGTATCAGCCTTGCTTTCCAGCCTAATATTCAGCGCACAGCATCAGGGTGCCACCGACATTCACATTGAATCAGAGGATGTGCGTTTCCGCGTAAAGGGCAAATTGGCAAAATACACAAGTTTGGAAAGCAAGAGCCGGGAATCACTTGTTCAAAGAATAAAGCTTCTTGCAAAGATGAATGTCGTTGAAAACAGGCGGGGGCAAGATGGGCAATTCTCATTCCGCGGAAACAAAAACGAAAGCATTTTTATCCGAGTCTCATGCATCCCCACCGTTGGTTCAAGTGGAGAAAGTGAATCCGTAGTCCTAAGGCTCCTCGATTCATCAAGGGCTCCCCTTTCGCTAGAAAAACTTGGATATGACATTTTGCAGATTGAACTTCTAAAAAAACTATGCCGCATAGAAAATGGCCTAATCCTTATCTGCGGTCCAACAGGCTCTGGGAAATCCACGACGGCAGGAGCACTTCTTCAGGAAATAAGAAAGTCAGAATGCGAGACAAAAAAAATAATCAGTCTGGAAGACCCTCCTGAATATGTTTTACCGGGAGTTACGCAGATTAAGATTCAGGCAGGACATGACATGGATTTTGCAGATGCGCTAAGAAGGGTTTTCAGGCAGGATCCGGACGTAATTTTCATTGGGGAAATACGCGACAGTCTTACGGCCAAAGTTGCGCTTCAGGCGGCACTTACGGGGCACCTTGTAATTGCAACTCTTCACACGGGAAACATTGCACAGGCCAAGCTCCGCCTAACGAATCTTGGCGAAAGTTCTTCTTTGGTAGAAGAAGTCATCAAGGGTGTAATCTCCCAGAGGCTAAGCAATGGAAAACTCAGTGCAGAAATCGAGGTGAACAATGTCAAATAAAAACAGATTTTTGTTCGTAAAAGTTCTCAATTCACTTTTGGAATCAGATATAGCACTTTCAAAAGCACTTATTATCATTCAAAAAATGAAGTCGGTAAAAAATGCGGTACGAAATGCCGCTGGCGAAGTGGAGATGTACCTTCAGCAAGGCTCCCTTTTTTCCGTAGCACTGCAAAAATGTTCTTCTATTGAATTTAATTCAATATACGGAGCCTTTGCATCATGCGCACAAAACGGAGGAAGCATCCGCAAAGTCTTTAACTTTCTCTACAAAAGGGAAGACAGAATCAGGCAGAGGAGACAAAAGCTTATTCTTTCAGTTATATACCCTATTTTTGTAACAATTGCAGCAATGGTGGGTTGCATAGCACTCATGGCATTCGGCAAGAACATCATACCAAACATCACGGGAAAATTTGACTTTGACCTTTACCATAAAAATGCCGTACGTGGCTGTATAAGCGCAAATATATTTTTAGCCGCCTGCATCGCTTTTTTCTGTTTTGCAATCAAAAAGATTTTTTCAAAGGAAGAATGCGTAGACTCATTCAAGATATTGAATTTTCTAACTGCATCGGGAATAGATTTTTACAATGCGCTAAAGACATCACTTCTTGCAGTAAAAAGCAATTCAAATCTTAAAAACAAAATCATCCTTGCACTTTCTGATTTGGAGCATGGGCACAGGGTATCAAAAGCATGCCAAAGGTTTGGAGAAGAATTTCTTTTACACATGGAACTTGCAGAACAATCAGGACAGGCAGACCTGGCATTAAATTCAATCTGTGAAAACCTTGAAAGAAAAAGCGAGGAATGCTCAAAACTTTTTATGCAGATGATTGAACCAGCTTGCATGACCATCCTTGCAGTCTACATAACGCTTTTATTAAAGACGGTTGTTACGCCGGCTTTATTTGAATATGGAATATAACTGATAACTTTATGGAGGAACTATGAAAAAAATCAGGACAAAAAAACGGGGGTATTCAAATGGGAAAAATCCTAGACAAGGGAATCATTGCAGCGGTTTTACATTCGTTGAAACGCTTGCGGTACTTGCAATCGGAGCGCTCCTCTCTGCAGGAGCCGGTATTTCTGCTGCCCGAATCATGGAACTTGCAAGGAAAACGTCGGCCAGGCAAACGCTTGAGCATTACAAAGCGGCCATGCAATCCTACTATTTGGACTGCGGCTGTTTTCCAAGCACGGAGCAGGGGCTTGCCGCGCTGTGGACAAAACCCACTCTTGTTCCCGTCCCGCAAAACTGGAACGGACCATACCTGGACAAAGAAGTCAAGCCAGACCCTTGGGGAAATGACTATGTGTACATCAAAAATGGAAGCGCAGCATTTCCCTCAGACTGCCCGCAAAACTTACCCTATGCCGTCATCTGTTTCGGAGCGGACGGAGTAGCAGGAGGAGAAGGTGAAAATGCAGACATCGTTTCTTATAGATAAACTTAACAAAAAAAGTGATGGACACATACTCATTATTACAATGATTGTTCTTTGTGCACTTTCATTTGTATGCGCAGGGATTTGTGCCTGTGTAAATGCCCAATACAATTCCGCAGTAAAGCAAAAGTATGAATTCTATTCCTATGTAGAGGCGGAAAACAATACGGCAAAAGGGAATCTAAAATGAAGCTTATAGAATTAATATGCTGCTGTACAATTATATTTTCTTTTTTTCCCTTTATATCGGAAGCCTTGATTCCGGCCGTAAAGATTCATTCAAAAACCATGCAGATAGAACATGAATTGAACAGGGATAAATTTTTATATAACGGATTCATAAATTTATGTAAGACGACAGAGGATCAGCAATGGCTCCTTGAATCAACTCTATGGAAAGACACATGTACAGCATTATGGAATTTTGAAGAATTAAAATTACAGCACGAAGGGAATTTTTACAAAGAAACGTGGAAGTGCTACGGAAAAACCATGGAAGCATTGTTCTACAAAAAGCAGGAGGGCTTATGAAAAAGGAATACGTAAAAAGAGACGACTATGAACTTTATTCTTTTCCAATGCCGTTTTTACTCAAGCGCAGCAGAAGAAAGAATTACATTGAAAAAAAACTCGAACAGCTCCACCCATGTTTTTCTGATAACTGCTGCTATGACGCAAAATACCGGCTCAAAAAGGGAAAGCTTATGGCAGCCGTTGCCGTCATGGACAAGGTAAAACTTGCAGAATACAAGAGCGGAGACAAAAAGCACACCCCCTTAAAATTCGGTGATGAAAACAAACTCAAGTTTTTCAACTCAGACAAAATTCTGAACATTTTTCTGGCTGTCATCGTAAGCCTTTTGGCAGGAATATTTTTCGTTTCACACACAATCCATTCGAAAGAAAAACTCCAGGCAGCAAGGAATAAAGAAAACAAAAGTCCATCCAGTGCTATGACAGCGGAAGGCAATGCAGATGATTCCAAACTGCAAATTCACCAGAACATATTGCTTGCATACAATACGCTTGATAACTTTTTGCAAAGGACGCGGACGGAGAGTGGAAAAATAAAAAGTTGCTCACTGATTTTTCTTGAAGATAAAAATACAGAAGAAGCATACAAAATGAATTTTTGCATGTCAGAATGCTTTCCCCAAGCCTTTTTTGACAACGAAGAAAACAAAGATGGAGGACAAAAAATATTTTCACCCGTCACCTACTTTGCTTCCAAGCCAGAATTTTCCGCAAGCCTATACAGCAAAAGCCAAAATGTTATAAGGCTCAAGCAGAAGCTTTCCAAGAATCAGATTGACGACATTCGTCTTTCGATATGGAGCTGCAACGGAGTTTTGCTTACAGACTTTTCCGACGAAGGCACGGTTGAATTTCTTTTTCCAAACAGTTCGGCGGAAAAGCTTCTTGAAGGGCTAAAGCTTGCATGTGATGAACATTCAATTTTTCCAGCTGCAATAGAAATTGAAGGAGGGAAAGTAAACAGCAGAATGAAAATCATCTTTGCAGAAAAAATTGATGAAAAAGACCACAACCCTCTTACCCTAATAAACAGGAACAGTAATGTTTTCTTGCCAAAAAACTCACCCAGAGAAACCGCAAGCAAGGTACCAGTGCTGACAAAAAAATCTTACGGCAGGGAAAATTCTGAAAAGAGAGAAGACTTTGGAAGAATAATACAAAAAGACGGAAGCGTTCTTGTATTTTATAAAAACAAAAATGGAAAAATAACAGGAGAACGGAAATGAAAAAAACTACAATTTTAAAAGCATTCTGCGTAATTTTCAGCATAACAATGGCCTCTTGCGCAACAAATTCTTTTTCAAACCAGGGACTTCTGCATGGGATGGTAACAGATTTAAATGGAGAGCCAGTGGCAAACTATTCGATCGCTAACTCAAACAAGAAAATCGTCACAAGTACCGATGACAGAGGATTCTTTAGTCTTGATCTAAAGAATTCAAGAAGAAAGGATTTTTTAGGATACAAGCAAAATTGGCAAAGCATGAAATTTGATTTTTCACAGGCGCCAATCAATAGGCTCTATATCATCCAAATCAAAAGTGCCAAAGACTTGAAAAATGAATTTGAAAATTTCTTAGAGCAGGGCAACTATTTTCTTGCAGAGAAAGCTCTGTCTGACTGTGAGGACGGAGCGATCCCGCAACACGAACTTGCCATGTACAAAAGTCTACTTGCCTACAAAAAGAATGATTTTCACGAAGCTAAAAGATTGCTTAGCATCACAAAGGAAAACCCTTCGGAGACTGAATCAAGCATAGAATTTTGTAAATACAAAAATCTGCTCGAATCAAAAATTCAAGATACAGACACAGAAAAAGGAGAATAATCAAAATGAAAAAAAATGTCATATTCAGTTTTATTTTTTCACTTTTATTTTTTGGGTGCGCCACAGAAGCAAACTTCAAAAAGCCCTACTACATATCAAATACACATGTTAGCATTGGAGAAAATTCGGAAATATGCAAATTTGCATGCGTATCATTCAATTTCTACAACAACAGTGAGCAAAAAATTAAAAACATCAAATTCTCTGCGAGAGTATATGATTCAGAAGGAGAAAGCGCAGGATTAATATCAAATGGAATAAAATGCAACATAGCCTGCCCAATAGGTCCGGGAGAGGACACATCAATTACCATAAGCCTCGATGACATCATTGGTCCAGAGGTAGACGAAAATTACACCGTAGATTTTTTATACGCAACAGAAATTGAATATGAAGACGGAACATCCTGGTCTGACCCATTCGGACTGTATTGCAATTAACTTAGGAGGCAACAATGAAAAAGTTTACACTAATCTTTTTTGCATTATTTTCAATTATTTTGCAATCATGCAACTTTGGACTCGAAGACATTTCTTCTTCCTCAAGTTCCGGCGGAACACCACCATCTGTTCACCCGAAAAGCAAATGGACTTTTATCGTATATATGGCTGCAGACAACAACCTGGATTCAGCCGCACTTGAAGATTTTAGGGAAATTGAAAACGCAAGGTGCAACAACGAACTTGTCAAAACATTGGTTCTTTTTGACAGGGCAAGCAGTAATAATGAAAATGAAAAATCATGGTCAGGAACCAAGCTTTTTGAAATCGATCATTCATCGGCACATTCAAAATCCATTCAACTAAGCCACAAACCTCAGGAAGGAGACTACTTGTCTTCAGAAGAGCTAAACATGGGAGATATGGAAACTCTGATTTCCATTCTAAATTTTTCGCGCAAATATTATCCTGCAGACCACTACGGGCTTATCATCTGGGGGCACGGAACAGGATACCGCTTTAATAAACGCAGCACAAACAGAGCAATTGCCATTGACGATACCAGTGGAACATTCATGACAATTCCCGATCTCCGCAAGGCAATACAGACAGGAATGGGAAGTGACAAACTTGAGTTCATTGGATTTGACACTTGTTTTGGTGCTGAACTGGAAGAAATTTACGAACTAAAACACGAGGCACACTGGTTTGCAGGAGTTGAAGGAGTTCAGGATGCAAGCGGATGGGATTATTCATCATGGATGGATCAAGAACTTGAGAAATGCACCCAGGGAAATGAGGTTGCAAAATTGATTGAAAAACAATATTCAGCAAAGAACGACAAATCATTTGCAATCGTAAACATGGATGCAGTTCCCGACCTTTTTGAAGCATTCAATTCCTTTACAAAAAAAGCAGCACAATTGATAAATGATGAAAAAAACGCAACAAAGCTAAAAGAAAAAATAATGACGGAGGCAAAAACATATTCCGTATCAGGAACCCTGCTTAACCCTGTATATATAGAAATATCAAGTATGGCAAGTATTTTTTTGGAAGATTACCCAAAACTTCTGAATGACTTTTTACGTCTAAATGCTGCATTAAAGAAGGTCACTTCTGAAACATATTGCAGTGCACAAGAAATTTTCCCTATAGGAATTTACTTTTGCTCTTGTAACGAAAAGGGGCAAATTGCAGAACAGACATCCTCATACTATATGCAAGGAAGCGGAGCAGACGGACTGTGCCAGTTTGTACAAGATGCATCTGGCTATATTCCTACCGCAAATCAAGAAGGAAGCTTACTCGACAAATTGCTGAGTAATTATAAATTTTCATTGTAGGAGGTATAAATGAAATTAACTACAATCTTAAAAAGGACATTTTGTTTAACAACAGGGATACTCCTGTTACAGACAAATGCAATCACAATGCCGCTCCTAAAATTTGCAATAGGAGCTTCGGGAGGAAGCGCTTCATCTTCTGCATCAGGAAGTTCAGGCGGCTCTGGCAGCACTGGAGGCTCCTCAGGATCTGCCAGTTCCGGAAGCACATCCTCATCGGGAAATTCAGGGACATCATCGGCAAGCAGCGGTGGTACGAGCGGAGACTCGAGCGGGAGCTCAAGCGGAAGTTCCAGCGGCGATTCTGACAGCTCTGCAACTACAGGCGAGGGAGTAGGAGAAACTATTTGGAGCACATCTGGTCCATCTGTCTCTGATCAAAGCAAGGCAGACGGTATTTCAGCTACAATCTCTGAAATAGGATCTGCAATTTCAAATTGCTTTACAGGAATTCAAAACACAGCAAATTCAGCCATATCAAGCATTTCGAATGGAAAAGGCCCCAAAAGCACGTTGTCAAATGCATCATGTTTTTTTCATGCACCCAATGCTTTTGACTATAACGGAAAAATCAACAGCCAACTTTTTTCAATACCATCCCCAAGCATATTTTCATCGGGAATAGCAAGTTCAATTCAGAGCACCCTCCCGTCAAATGTAACAGAGGCAACTGAGGCACCGTCTCTTGTAGGCGACCCGGTATTCATTACCGCAGGCAAGTTTTTCATCAACGATTATGATGCAAATTTCACTTGGGGACCAAACAATTATACTGTTTTCAGAAATCTTGTCAGCGGAAATCATTTGTGCGGTTCATATGGAAACCAGTGGTTCTGTTCATTAGATACAAGAATTATCCGCGGAAGGAACAACAGTGAACTTGAGAAAATCAAAGCTGAAATCAAGAAGCAGGAAAAGGAAATAAAGAACACATCTAATTCCATAAGCTCAATTTCATCGAATTTCCGTCCAGGTCTTCGGGCAGAACTTGATGATGTAAAAGCAAAAGTGAAGGCAGCAAAAATCAAGCTTCAGAAAATGGAAGAAGATTCAATAAAGAACAAAGAACTGAATAAATTTTCCGAATGGGGATATGAAGACAAAGCCGCATTGCTCAACCCAAGTTCAATAATTTTTATTGATGACAATGGCAATATTTTTATTTTGGACTACAATGAAGAAACGAACCGCTACGAAAATTGCGACCAAACATCTCCAAAAGAACTGTATGCAACGCCAACACCAGACGGTGGTATAGAAATCCATTATCTTTCAGGACTGACAAAAAAGTTTTCGGCTTACGGACTCCCCGAATATTACCGGGACCGCTACGGATCCACAATTGCATTTTCACTCGATGGTTCACACAGAGTCAAAAGCATTCAGCACAAAGGCAAAACAATATTAAGTTTTTCCAGAAATGAAAAAGGCTTTTTGACAAAAATTTCAAATGAACTTTTCAAAAGCCAAAAGAACTTTTACTACGACGGAAATAATCTGGTTAAAGTCGTAGACGAGGACAATGACATATATCAATATGAATATGATAGCGATGGTGACATAAAAAAATGTATTAAGCCTGACGGAAATTTCAACGAAATTTTTTATGGCCAAAATTCATCCGACAAAAACAACAAGAAAGTAATTTCAGTCAAAAATGAAGAAGGATGGGTAGAAACCTTTGATGGTGATTTATCAAACGGAAAACTAACCTATACCGATCCAGAGGGAAAAAGCATTTCCTATTATTTCGAAGATGAAAATCATATTACAAAGGAAATATCTTCTGATGGAATATTTACAAAAAGAACTTATGATTCAAACGGCAAAATAGCAACTTTGGAAAACAATTATGGTATCACGACCTTCTCCTATGATGAATATGGCAACTTGACAAAAGCAAGCTATAGTGACGGCACCAATGAAACATGGACATATCAGCAGCCTTACAATCTTTTGTCATCATATCGCGACAGAGACACAATTGTTACGACCTTTGATTATGACTCAAACGGATTCCTAAAGTGCATAAAGCGGGACGGAAAAACTCTATTCAGTTACATGCCGAATAATTGGGGTGGAATCAGAGAAATCACAGGTTGCAACAATGATTCTTTTGAATACGACGAAGAAACTTATGCGTTGAAAAAAGATAAAAACGGGAAATACGAATACGACTCTTACGGACGGTTAATATCCTACACAAACATCCAGGGGTTAGTTTGGACCTGGGAGTACGACGGCCGCACAACGATATTCCGTACACCAACAAACATTGAGCGAAGGGTCACAATGAATAGCAGAAAGGATATTACATGCAAGACCGAAAGCGATTTGACAAGCGGCAAAACAAAGGCGTGGCTATTCAGTTATGGAAAAAGCCATAATATTATAGAAATAAAAACAGGAACTGGAGATGACATCAAAAGTGCCTTAGCAAACGCAACAACAAAATCGACCTACGAATACACTCCGTCTGGAAAAATTAAAGCAACGTACTTGTGGAACCATTCTGCAGCAGCAACAAATGATGCCCCCTGCATCAAAACAGAATACGAATACAATTCTTCGGGTGACATCACAAAAGAAACGAGATACTTTGTAGATGAAAACAAGAAAATTATTGGAAACAAGTTCACAAACGAATTCACATACTCGTTTGAAAATGGAAAGAAAGTCATCCGTATAAAGAAAGATGGAAATCTTTATGCGACAGAATTCTATAACGAAAAAGGCTTACTTGTAAAAAAAACAGACGCAGAAGGCCGTTCTTCAACAAACAACTTTTCTCCTGCAGGAAAATTACGGGAATCCATAAATCCGTACGGAGGAATCACTAAGTATTCGTATGATTCTTTTTCTGGACAAATTGCTTCAATAGTACAAGATGACACTCATATTTTTGATTTTCGCTACGGACCTGACTGCAGATTGGCAAGCAAAACCAGTGCAAGTGGATTTGTAACAAAGTATTCATACGCTGAAAATGCAGGAATTACAACCGTTACAGAGACCACAAAAAACTATGTTCAAAAAACAGAGTATGACTCCCTTGGCCGTAAGAAAATGCTTCAAAAGCACCAGAGCAATGACGGCAGAACGCTTGTGGAAGAAATTGCATACGATGACAAAAGCGGTTCGGCAACAAGAAAAAACGGAAAACTTTCTTATGAATCAAAATACGATGCATGGGGAAATTTACTTTATGATGCAGAAACAGACAAAACCTTTTCCTATAATGAATACAATGCCACTGTTACCGAGCAATGCGGAAAGTCAAGGACTCACTACCTTTACAACGCACTGGGAATGATTTCTCAAATAAAGGATGAGAACAACGAGCTGAATTTTTCATACGACGCAAAGGGAAACCTTTTAAAGCAGACGGATTTCTTTGGAACTGTTTTGGAATGCGAATATGACTCATTTGACAGGTGCATATCAAGGAAGGAAAGAGGCATGCCCCCAAAGAAATTTTCCTGTGACGGCTCAGGTCTTATTGTAAAAGTTTTTGAATCGGATGATTTAATTCAGGAAAAATCATACTCAAAAGACATGCGCACCCTAAAAGTACGTGATGCTCTCGGCAATTTGCGGTCCTACGCGTTTGATTCTTTCGGCCGGAACATCAGCGAAACGAATGCCCTGGGTAAAACAAAAAAGACGAGCTACAACATAAGGGACAACTCTATTACCACAACAGATTTTAACGGAAACACAAGCACCCAAAGTTTTTCGGAAGAAACCGGAAAGCAAATCACGAAATATGGTGACAAAACATTTTCGGCACTGCACTATGATGTTTTTGGTTCCATCATAAAGGCTGAAACCGAGGCCACGGTTCAGACTTACAAATATGATGAATCAAACATGTTGATTTTGGCGAATGACGCTGATAAAACAACGAAATATTCATATGACGGGTACGGACGGGTCACAAGAATTTCATTAGACGGGTACGATACAATTTATAGTTATGATTCAAGCGGAAACCTAAATTCTGCTGTATCAAACATGAACAAAATCAATTTCTGCTACGATAATTCCGGTAATGAAAACGGGTCTTTAAGTTCAAACGGAGTAAGCGTAACAAAGGAAAAAGACGAAATCGGCAGGAAAATCCTTACGGTCCAGAAAGATTCCTGCGGCAATATCTTGTTTGCAGAAGGAATTATCTATGACAATGACGGTCATATTGCATGCACTATAAACTCCGAACCTTCATTCTCATTGTTTGAGTACGATAAGCATGGCCGCATACAAAAGCAGATTGTTGCATACAACAAAGAGATTGAAGAAAAAACATACAGGGAATTTGAAGAATACGGTGAAAGGCCCTCTGCACGTCCGATTTATGAGTCAGTCAACTTCCCAAAGGAATTCGCAGAAAAGGCAAAATTTCTTTGCGAAAAAATGAATTTGGACTTCACTTTCTCACCGCAAAAATCATGGATTGAATCATATAAATATGATTTAAACGGAAACAGAGTATCAAAGTCAAACGCCTTGGGCACACTGAATTATGAATACGATGCAGAAAACAGACTTGTAAGAATTTCAGGGAAAAATTCTTCAGCGGCAGAGTTCAAATACGATGACAATGGAAATTTAATATCTGAAAATACTCTTTACAAAAATGTTACTTTATTTTATACTTCTTCCAACAGATTAAGAGAGAGTAGAGTTGTCGACTACAGGACAGAAAACAGCTTCACAGAATCATTTACCT
This sequence comes from Treponema sp., assembly GCA_024695625.1. GTDB lineage: Bacteria > Spirochaetota > Spirochaetia > Treponematales > Treponemataceae > Treponema_D. Next base: position 15,393 of record JAILHV010000187.1, on the reverse strand, counting down.
ACGATGCTTTTGGACGCAGACAGTCAATACGTGATAATACTGGATGCACGGTACGTTCTGTATACGACGGATTAACAATGAATGAACTTTGTGAATACGAACCATTTGCATATTCTAGCGGCAATTCAGACGGATCAGAATATACAGGTGAGAGTCAGCAGGTACGTTTTGCAGACATAGATTCTTACTCAGCGAAAAACCGCACAAAGAATACTTCTCAGACTCGTTGCAATATTACCCGCTACTTTACCTATGCAAACGGAAGAAAAATTTTCCAAGCTAATTCATTCGTTCCAAAATACTCCCCTTCACAATCCGCCTCATATGAATTGACCTCAGACGGCAGGGGAAGCATAAGGTGCTCAGTTGCGGCAGACGGAACCTCATACTATTCAGTTGACTACGATGCAGACGGAACACCCTACTTTGCCAATACCAAAAACGGCATAAAAACCCGCATTGATACAGCAACCGCAGTTGTATCAGGTGCAGACTTTGCCTATGCCGGAAAAAAATACAACGCGGCACTTGGCATGTACGACTACGGCTTCAGGGATTACTCTCCAGTCCTTGCCCGTTTTACAACAAGCGATCCGATACGCGACGGAATGAACTGGTATGCATATTGCGCAGGCGACCCTGTTAACTTTGTGGACTTGTGGGGACTTGAAGCGGTTGCAACAAGATTCAACCAGAGGGATATTGGTGCGAAGGTTTATCTTCCACGCAGCAAACCGCTAACTTCTGAAGAAAGGTCAAAAGCAAACAAGAGGTTTGGAGAAAGTGCTTGTGCCGCCACAACAGTTTTGAACATTGTATCGGAGCAGTACACGGCAATAACTGGTGAAGCGATGACACAGGAGCAGGCCGTTGCTGCCATGAACAGTGCGATTGCATCCGGTGCAGTTGACTCTGTAGACGCAACCACAAATTTCTATACGGCAGCAAATGCAATGTGGGCATCAACAGGTCTGAAAGGCTCCTTCACCTATACTACGGATAACCCGGAGCACACAGTTTACTGCCTGACGAGTGACAATATTTATTCAGGGAAGCACTTTGTAAACAAAATTGGAAATGAAGAATATTACGACGTGTATTCAAAAAAGATCGGAGATTTGAATGCACCAGAAGTTCACGTTATTGGAATACGTGGCTATGATTTTTCCAAAAACAATTAAAATGTGGCGGCTTGCAAAGTAACCGTGTTTTAATTGCATAAGTGTTTATAACCGGGATGTGCTGTTAAAGTAACTTTTAGCAACACATCCTGTTATTTATAATAGGAGTGATAGATATGAAAAAAAGAAAAGTTCTTCTTACGGCACTATTGGCAGGCTGCATTTTTTTGAATTCAGCATTTACGGAAGAAGCCGCGGATGCAAAGTTTGTAAAACTGGAAGCAGATGAATTAAGATCTTTGGACTACTCAAAATCTGTTTCCATGGGAGAAGTACGCATCAACCATGGACGTACAGGCTTTGATGCAGAAGCAAGAATGAATGTTGGAAATTTTGATTTCGTATGCAAAATAGAGTATATTGATTCAAAGAAGACCGAATACTACAAAGTGGAAGACTTAAAGGCAGAGTATATAGATGACTACAATCTTTACCTTGACATCAATGGCACTTTGGTTCTTTCCGCAACACAACATTTCGGATATTTTAAAGGCGTTGAAAAATCAGCTTTCTTTTCTCCATACGGCACCAATCCTGTAATTGCAGAATTCAAGCAAACAGGCAAGGAAGACATCTATGCCTACTGCAACATAAATGCCATTGGTGGAGAAATGTGGGGCTACAAAACGGCAAGCAAAGTAATAGCATACAGCCGCACTGCAGCAAAAATAAACTATGACGGAAAGCTAAATTATTTTGTACGTATCTCTGGAGACAAGAGCCACCAGTACAACTGGATTTCTGCGGAAGCCCTAAAATTGAGCGAAAAACAAATTCTTGCGCTTCCTGTGGAGGACGTTGAAGCAACATGCTTTAATGAAGTCAAAAGTGGGGAATGGTATGAAGTTCCAGAAAACAAGCTTGTGGTTTTAAAAAATCTTGATATGGGCTATTTATACAACAGGGATTTTTTAAAGCTTCAGCCAGGCTCCGTCATATTTGCAAAATACAAAAGCAACGATTCAATAATTACCCAAATTCCTGAATGGGGATACGTAAGCTTAAAAGGCCTAAAGAAAGTAACATTTCCTTTTGGATACGAAAAGGTGGAAAATTCTCAGGAGATGATATTTATTTGCCTTACAGGAAATTCCAGCAGCAAAATCAAGGTCTATACACAGCCATCCGTAAAATCAAAGGTAATAGGCAACTTGGACAGGTCAAGGGGTAAGCGCCAAAAGGAAAACACTCTCTTTGACCTTGTTGGATGCAGTACAGAAAGCCAGACGATAAATGGAAAGACTTCAAAGTGGTATTACATTGACGCACCAATAGAAGGAAAAGAAGAAATTGTACGTGGCTGGGTCTTTGGCCCGGAGTTTGGCGGAAATTACTAAAAGCAAAGGGGCAGGAACTATCCAAAATAATTCCTACCCCCGATTGCGGATAAAAATTGCATCCGTGCAATTTTTATCCAGTTAGTTTTCTGCGAAAACTAACCTTAAGTCTATGCAAAGAAACGACGCGCCCTCCATGGCACTGCTTGTTCTGGAAAGCGGGTTATCATATAAAAGCTAGTCCAAAAAAAAATTACAAAAACAAAATTACAGGGGAATGTTTCCGTGCTTCTTTGCAGGAGCATTCAACTGTTTCTTGCCACAGAGGAAGTCAAGGCTTGCGACTATGCGCTTGCGGGTTTCCTCGGGGTTGATTATTGCACTGATGTAGTCGCGCTGGGCTGCAACGGCAGGAGTCATGATTGTCTCTTTGTACTCCTGAGACTTCTGGGCAACAAATTCAGCCTTGCTTGGATCCTGCATTTCTTTTGCATACAAAATTCCAAGAGCACCCTCTGCACCCATAACGGCAATCTCTGCTTTTGGCCAGGCATAAACGAAGTCTGCACCAAGATGCTTTGAACACATTGCAATGTATGCACCGCCATAAGCCTTGCGGGTAATAATCGTTACCTTTGGCACGGTGGCTTCTGCATAAGCGTAAATTACTTTTGCACCGTGGCGGATGATTCCCTTCTGCTCTTCCTGGGGGCCGGGGATAAAGCCTGGAACGTCAACGAATGTAAGAAGGGGAATGTTGTAGCTGTCGCAGTAGCGCACAAAACGGGCAATCTTGTCTGAAGAGTCGCAGTCAAGGATTCCACCCAAGCCGGCCGGATTGTTGCCTATAATACCAACAGACTTTCCTTCTACCTTTGCAAATCCAACAACCGCATTCTGGGCAAATTCAGGCATAATCTCAAAGAAGCTGTCATCGTCCGTAACGCAGTTTATTACTTCCTTCATGTCATAGCCCTGGGTGCTGCGTTCGGGAAGAATTTCTGCGATGTGCTTTTCTTTCTTGCGCTCGTCAAACTTGAACTTCTGGGAAACAATTTCTTCGCCATAATAATGCGGAATGTAATCCAAGAGCTTGCGGACTTTTTCGTAGCAGTCGTTTTCTGACTGGCAGCGGAAATGGGCAACACCGCTCTTCTGGGAATGTATTGAAGCACCGCCCAAGTCTTCTGCGGAAATGTCCATGAACATTACGCTCTTTACGACTTTTGGACCTGTGATGAACATCTGGCTTATCTTGTCCACAGCAAAGATAAAATCGGTGATTCCAGGTGAATATACGGCTCCACCGGCACAGGGGCCTGCGATAATGCTAATCTGGGGAACGGCTCCGCTTGCGCGAACATTCTGATAGAAAAGGTCACCGTAACCGCAAAGGGCATCAACGCCTTCCTGAATGCGTGCTCCACCAGAATCATTGATGCCGATTACAGGGCAGCGGGATTCAATTGCCTTGCTGATGAGTTCCGCGATTTTCTGACCGTGAACCTTTCCAAGAGAACCGCCCTGAACAGTAAAATCCTGAGCGTAGATAGCAACTTTTTTGCCGTTGATTTTTCCAAAGCCGGTGATTACGCCGTCATAGGGAATGTCTTTCTTGTCCATTCCAAAGCTTGTGCAGGTATGGCGGGCACCCTCGTAAATTTCATAAAAAGAATCTTTATCGCAAAGGGCATTGATACGCTCTATTGCATGAAGCTTGCCTTTTGCATGTTGTTTTTCCAAATTGTAATTTGCCATTGCTACCTCGCTTATCAATTCAAGAACTTTCAATGATTTTAGCCTTTTTTTGCTCAATAGTCAATATGACAAAATATGTAAATATGTCAAAATGTTTTACTTGGTGGCGGTCAGCTCGTCAGCGTGGAATTCTTCCCTCATCTTCTGGGCAGCGGAAAGGATTTCACTGTTTTCTGGAATCCAGCCGTATTTTGAGCGGAGTTCATTTGCGGTAAGCAAAACGTCCTGGCCATCGGAATCGAAGAGACGCTTGTAGTCTTCGTAGAAGGGCTTTGTGTCCTGGAAGCTTTCCCTCTCCATCTGCTCTGAAATTTCTACAATCCGCCAGCATTCCTTTTTAAAGACCAGGCGAACCTTGTCGCAATATTCCTCAACATGAAGCCATTCATGGACGCTTTCACCTGAATCTGCAAGTTCTGACTCTGGAATGATCCTGAAATACGTGGCATAGCATTCAACTGTGTCACCTTCCTTGACTCTCTTGCCCCCTTCCTCTGAAACCGGCAGCGGGTTGTCCTTTATGAGCGGGGGATTTGCAAAAAGCTCCATCTTCTGCTCGTTCACGGCAAAGCCCGTAAGGCCGAACATGTAGTACTTGCCATCATTATTGTAGTTCATCCATTCGGCAGGAGTGACTGTTTTTTTTGCAGGGCTGTATGCGGTACGGGTCTGGTTTGTAACATAGGCCTGACTTATCATGTTGACAAGGTAATCCGTCTGGCGGCCATAAAGAGTACAGCGGGCCTTGTTCAAGTCAAGCGTATTGTAGGCACTATAGAAAACTTCCACGGTTTGCATGGCGGAAAGGCCCTTTGTGGTGGGGTTTCCCATATAGGACCTGCGGACAGCAAACGAGGCAACAAGGGCAAGCAAAAGTGCGGCAGCGGCAACAAGCAAAACATTCCTGTACTTGCGCAAAAATCTTTTTGTCTTTATGGCACGCGCATTTTTTTCACTTTCTTTTTTTACGGCAAGTTCAAAATCCTCTGGAGAAATAGATGACTTCCTTATAACGGAAAGAAGCCTTCCGTTCTGGGGAATGGAACCATCTTGATTAAGACCTAGTTCCCTGCACAAAGCCGCAAGTGGAAATTCAGCTGATAATTCAAGGGGAAGCCGGGATTGGGGGCTTCCGCTTGAGATATCGGAAATTGCGGTCTGTCTTAGCGACGAAAGGCGGTCTGCCCTTGACCGGGACTTTACGGTTGGCAAGCGGGACAAAGAATTGTCTACAAAAGATGCAAGAGCTTCGTCTATGGCCCAAATCTTATTGCGCAGGGGAACAAAGTTTTTGTCTGCCATGTCAATGGAGAGTTCTTCCTGATTATCTGCGGCAAAGGGAAATTCACCTGTAAGCGCACGGTATGCAATGACTGCCTGGGTAAAGCGAGCTGCATTCGTTCCTGACAATACGGGGTTAACGTAAAAAGCCCTATTCTGTCCGAATAAAGATTTTTCACCCGAAGACTCAAACCTTAGGGCTGCCTGTATGAAAATCTGTTCAGGGAAAAAAATAAGCTTTGTAAAATCATCAGAAATGAAGATTCCTCCCGCACCGGAATTTGGCAAAGGAAGTTTTTGGGCAAGGGATGCATCCATTGCGGAGCATACAAAAGCGGCTGCCCTTGCCGACTTGGCCTTGCCGAATTCAGCAGAGGAAAAGACTGCCGAAAAGGAATCGGCGCGGTCGTTAAAAAAGTATTCTTTTAGCGTCTGTCCGGGAAATGCCTTTCCCCTGACAAATATCAAGCCAGCGTCTTCTTCTGTCTCTTCAAAGTGCCAGGGGGAGAAAACCCAGCCTGCAGTTGTCTGTACGGCAAGAGAACCGCTTTCTGAAAGCCGGGTGCCTCCCCTAGCCTTTGAAAATTCATCAGGAGACAGGCCTGTATTTAGGTAGACAAAGCCGTCTTTTTCGAATACGTTTTCCATACCCCTATTTTATCGGTTTCCGCCGGAACTGTACAGATACTTAAAGTAGTCAAGCTTGGTGCTGTATGTTGTATCAAAGGTTCCCATGGTCGTCTTGTAGGATTCAAGGCTTTTCCAAAACTCGTAGAACTTGGGGTCGCGGCTGTAGCTTTCCGCGTAAATTGCGGCAGCCTGGGCATCAGCCTTACCCTTTGTCTCTTCGCTTACCTTGTAGGCTTCACTTTCTATGGTACGCTTTTCGTTTTCAAGCTTACCAAGCCACTCAGCTTTTTTGCCTTCACCAAGAGAGCGGTAGGCCTGGGCAACCTGATTGCGTTCCTTTATCATGCGGTTATAGACGCTTTCCGTAAGCTCGTCGGAATACTTAATCTGGCGGGGAACGATGTCGATGAGCTCAATGCCAAACTCACCCATCATCTTGCGGGCTTCTTCCGTCATCTCGTCGCAGAGCCTTGTGCGGCCTTTGGAAACATTTTCGTTCTGGTTTGAAACGTTGAGCAGGGCTTCAATTTCTGCGCTCTCATCGTCTGCAATTCCGGAAAGGGATGAATCCTGGGCAGAGGTCTTTTCGTTAATGATGTTGCTTGAACGGACAATTTCACTGAGGCGGTTGCGGGTAATAATCGTGCGCGTTGCAGAATCGATTACGTCGCTAAGCTTGATATAGGCACCTTCAAGAGTCCTGAAAGACTGGTAAAAAAGTGCAGGGTCGCTGATTCTCCAGCGGCTTGTTGTGTCCACGATGATGAACTGGTTTTCCTTTGTAGGGATGCGCTCGCTGTCGCCCTCAAGGGAAAGTATGCGTGCAGGATATGTTGTAATCTTGTCTATAAAGGGAGCCTTCATGTAAAGGCCTGCCTGGGTATGGGTGTTTACGATTCTTCCCATGCGGGTTGTAACGGTCTGGCTTCCTTCGTCAACAACATAAAAAGGACCTTCTGCAAGAAAAATAAAAAATGCCAAGACAACAATAATTATTGCTATGTAAGATTTCTTCATTTGTTCACCCCCTAGTTTTTTCCAAGATTCTTGACAGGCAAAATATTTTCCAACTCGCTGTCGATGAGGGCAGGCTTCTTTTCTTTGTCCTGGCCTGCAAAAATTTCTTCCATGGTCTCAAGGTAAAGACGGTCACGGGTAACGGCCGGAGCCTTGCGGTATTCCTCGTAAACTGAATTGAAGCGGGCAACGTCACCCTTTGCCTTGTTCACGCGCTCGGCAGCATATCCTTCCGCAACCTGAACCTTCTGGTCCGCCTCACCCTTTGCCTTGGGGATTTCCGCATTGTAGCGTTCCTTGCCCTCGTTGATGTAGCGGTTCATATCCTGTATGGCCTTGTTTACGTCTTCGAATGCATCCTGAACTCCAGCTGGGGGAACAATGTTCTGAAGCTTTACGGCAGAAACATCTATTCCTATTCCAAGCTTTTTGTACTGGAGGTTCATCTGCTCAACTGCAAGGTTTTCTATGTTAGTGCGCTCGCTGCTCATTACCTCAAGAATTGCGCGGTCACCAACAAGGGTGTTCACCACGGAGCGGCTTATGTCGCGTATGGTCTGCTCTTTTTCCTGAACCGTAAAGAGCCAGGCCTTTGGGTCTGTAATGCGGTACTGGATAATCCACTCAACGTCTACAATGTTAAGGTCTCCAGTAAGCATGGTGGATTCATTTGTAATACCGTTCTTGTACTGGTTCACAGGTCCGCCGTGAGTCGTAACAAAACCAAACTGTTCGGTCTGGATTGCCTTTGGTCCCGGAACAACATATTTCTTGTCGATGCCAAAGGGCAGCTTGTAGTGAAGGCCAGGGCCAAGTGTTTCGTAGTAGCGGCCAAACCTTGTTATAACGCACTGCTCGTCAGGATTCACGATGAAAAAACTTGTGAAAAGCATAATCACAAAAACAAAAGCTACCAAGCCCCAGATTACCCTTACCGGGGTCAGGAAATTTTTTAACTTTTTATTTTCCGTAGCCATAAATGCCTCCTGTAAAATCTTTCCTTAGAATTCTTCTGCGGAACTTATGAAACACGCAATTCCTTCGGTCTTATAACTTTCGCGCAGCCTGGAAACTATTTCCTTGATTTTTTCAGCTTCGTCTTCGCCACAAAAAATAAGGTACATCATGTTAAGCTGAGGCCACACGTCGTCCCCCAAATGCGGATTGTTGAATCCGGCACCGGTAACATTGTTGAATTTTGTATACCTGTGGACGATTCCAGCCTTGCTGAATTCAGTGATGAAGTCTTCGTCCAAGGCCTGTGAATAAATTATCTCTATGCGGACTTTCTTTTCCATAATGCACTACTCCTTTTCCTCGGAACCAAAAAGATCCTGCTGATTCTTTAAGCTGCTTACTTTCTCTCCCCTTGCAAATGCGGCATTGCGGGCGGCCAAAGCCTTTGCACGGGCCTTAGCTTCTTTCTTGGCAGCCTTCTTTATGCGGCGGTTGTTTACGATGTAGTAAACTGTTGGCATAAGGAATAGGGTCATAAGTGAACCGAAGGTCATACCACCGAATACGGTAAGCGAGATTGGCTGCATTGACGCTGAACCTTCACCCGGGAAGAATGCCATAGGTGCAAGAGAAATAACGGTCGTAAGAGTTGACATAAGGATTGGGCGCAAACGGTTTCGGGCTGCTTCTACACAAGCGTCCTCCAAGCTGTAGCCCCTCTTTCGCAAAAGATTCGTGTAGTCAACAAGAACAATACCGTTGTTTACGATTGTACCAACAAGAACCAGAAGTCCCATAATCGTTATAACGCTGAGCTGCTGGTGGGTAATAAGGTAAATCGTAAATACACCGATGAAGGAAAGCGGAATCGTCATAATAACAATGAACGGGTCAATAAGAGACTCAAACTGGCTTGCCATTACTACGAATACCAGAATTGCCGCCATGATGATGATTGCACCAAACTTAAAGACAGCTTCCATCATGTCTGCATAGTCACCGGAGAATGCTATAAGAACGTTTTCATCCTGAGGAATGTTGTCACTGATAAGCTTGTTGATTTCCTTCTGGATAACATCAAGAGACTTTCCGCTTGCTGGCTTAGCCGTAACGTGGGCAATACGGGCCTGGGATTCGCGGAAGATTGTAACCGGGGCTTCGTTCTGCTCATAGTGGGCAAAGCTGCTCAAAGGAATCTGCTGACCCTGGCTGTTAACCACTGTAATCTGGTCAAGGTCTGCAAGCTTTGTCTTGTCACGCTCACTCATGCGCACAAGAATGTCTATGTCGTCTCCGTTCTTGGTGTAGCGGCTTGCTGTAGTTCCGTTGATTGCGGCTGTAATTTCACTTCCAACCCCGTAAACGTTAAGGCCAAGCTCGTACATGCGGTCGCGGTCAACAATAATTTCCGCCTGTGGAAGACCGTCTTCTACATCGCTAGAAACTTCTGTAACATAATCCTGAGCCTTTTCCTTAAGAAGCTTTTCTATCTGCGTTGCAGTTGAACGGACAAGCTCAAGGTCATCACTCTTTATGTCTATGCTCATTCCACCGGAGCCTGCACTGTTCATATTCTTGGAGAAGCTCAAGTCTGCTCCCGGGAACATGGTAAAGTATTTCCTAAGCTTTTCCTTGGCAGACTTTTCGTTATCCCAACCCGGTTGCCTTTCATCTACAGGGTAAAGGGAGAATACGATTCGTCCTGCATTTGACTCTGAACCTGATGAAAACCATGATGTACCGCCAACAGAAACCATCGTGTATTTTACACCCTTAAGTTCCTGGCTTGCCATTGCCTGCATGGAAAGAATCGTGTTTTCCGTAACGTCAAGGGGAGTTCCCTTGGGCAGGGCAAAGTCTATGGAAACCATGTTGGAAGCTGGTTCGGGCATAAAGATGAATCCAACTACTTTTATAACAGCAAAAGAAACTATAAAAAGACCAATAAGGCTGAATATGACAAGCTTTCTGTGGCGAAGAACACGCTTTACTCCGTGCGAATACCTTATGTCCAGATTGTCAAAGAATTTGTCTGCCCAGCGGTTAAAGCGGTCCAAAGGCTTGTCCGTATTGTATTCATGAATTGAAATCTGCATGAAGCGCGATGTAAGGGCAGGAACAAGTGCGATTGCAACAATAAGAGAGCTCAAGAGGGAGAAGATGATTGTCCAAGCAAGATCGTTGAACATCTGTCCCATAATTCCAAGCATCTTCTTGAACATAAGCATAGGAAGGAAGATACAGACGGAAGTAAGGGTACTTGCCGTAATTGAAGTAATCATTTCCTTTGCACCAAGAACAGAAGCAACGCTGGACTTGGTTCCCTTTTGCCTGTAGGAGAATATGTTTTCCAGAACAACTATGGAGTTGTCTACAAGCATACCTATACCAAGCAAAAGACCCGCTGTAGAAACCATGTTAATCGTAATGTCCATAAAGTACATGGCAAACAAAGTTATCATTACGGAAATAGGAATTGCAAGGGCTATGATGATTGTACTCCTCAATGAGCGGAGGAAGACAATAAGAACCAAAACTGCAAGGATTGCACCAACAATAACAGAGTTTACAACTTCGCCGATGGTCTGTTCAATTGCATCGGTAGTATCGTATACTTCTACAATTTCTATGTCCGTTGGAAGGGCAGCTTTTATTGTAGGAATTGCCTTGTCTACCCTTCGTGCCGCCTGAACAGAGTTTTTTCCGCTCTGCTTCTGCAGCATGATAAGAACACAAGGTTCACCGTCAAGATAAGCGAGTGTGGAAACATCCTTGTAACCGTCATAGATGTCTGCAATGTCGCGGAGAAGGATTGTCTTAAGCTCAGGGGCATTCATTCCGTCGGAAGCGGCCATCTTGTAGGAAATTACTGTGTTACGCAAATCCTCTATGCTCTGGTACTTTCCGTTTGTCTTTATGGTATAGTTCAAGTCTCCACTTGTAATCTTTCCGCCTGAACTCTGAATATTCTGGGCGCCAATCATCTGGGCAACCTGGCTTACGCTAAGGCTGTATGCTTCAAGGCGGTCGCGGGGAATGTCTACGTTGATTGACTCTTCCCTACCACCGGTAACGTTTGCGCTTGCAATACCGTCCAGCTGCTCAAGGCGTGGCTGAATAACGTCTTCTGCATAGTCGCGGAGTTCCTCTGGAGTACGGTTTCCCTTTACCGCAAGAACCTTGATAGGCATCATGGATGGGTCCATCTGGATTGTGAGAGGTGTTGAAGCGTCATCAGGGAGGTATGAACGCACAATATCTATCTTGTCTCGAATCTCGTTTGCAGACGTGTCCAGGTTTGTTCCGTAGTTGAATTCAAGAAAGATAATACTCAATCCAGTGGATGACTGGGACTGCATCTTCTTTAATCCGCCAAGACCCGAAAGTGAAGATTCCAGCGTACGGGTAACGCTCTGTTCAACTTCCTCAGGACCTGCATTGTCGTAAGTGGTATATACAATCATGTAGGGAAGATCCATGTTTGGGTACATGTCCATTGGCAGGTTCAACGTACAGAAAATTCCCAGCGCAATAAGAATGAAGAAAATCAGCAAAGTTGTTACCGGCTTATGAACCGCTTTTTCTGATAAAGTCATATTTTATTCCTTCTATATTATATTCATATATTCAGACTATTCCGAAACAGAAACAATGTTTACGGCAGATCCGTCGTTCAAGAGTGACTGTCCCTTTACAATAATCAGGTCTCCGGCAGAAATTCCGTTGGTGATTTCAGTCTTGTTGTCAACCGTAATTCCTTCTGAAACGCTCTGAAGCTTTACGCGGGCAGGCTCACTCTCCGTCTTCTGGGAACTTACCACAAAGATGTAAGGTTTGCCGTCGCGCTGAACGATTGCACCAAGCGGAACAACGATTGCATTGCTTACGCTGTCGGTTATAAGCTTTACGCGGCCGTACATACCAACATGGATTCTGTCGTCGTTGGGTGAAAGGCGGAGCTTTGCATTCATTGTGCGGGTTGAAGTGTCCAGTACAGGGCTTATCTCCACAACCTTTGCAGTAAATTCAACTCCGGGATATGCGTTAAAAGAAATGAAGGCATTCTGGTCCATCTTGATGCGGCTAACAAAACGCTCAGCAACGCTTATCTTTATTTCCAGATTGTCCGTCTGGCTTACGGTTGCAACAGCCATTGCAGGGGAAACCTGGGAACCAACGTTCGGTGTAAAGGAAGTTACAATTCCGCTGATTGGTGAGCGGACCGGGCTCTGGCTGTAGTACATACCGGGTGTGCTTGCGTCTACATAAGCAAGGACCTGGTTCTTGGCAACAGAATCGCCAACGCTTACCAGTATGCGGGAAATCTTTCCTGCCATGTCGGGCATTACGCTTACAGACGAAGCGGATGAAACGTCACCGCCAAATTCAAGGTATTCGTCAAGGTTACCCTTACCCACTTTAAGGGCATTTACGGCAAATACAGTTTCCTCATCTTCTTTCTTTGCATCGGATGCCTTTTTGGAACAGCCGGAAAAAGCGATTGTAAAAAGCAAAGCGGATGTGAGTACAAAAGATACACGCGCCGCCTGTGAAATTGTTCTATTCATAAAAAACTCCTTTTATACCTATTTTTTCAGTTCAATGCCAAGCAGGGTTTCCAAATCCAAAAGCGAACTTATGTAGTTGTACTTCTGGTTTGCAAGTCCAAGCTTTGCCTGGTTCAGCTGGTTTTCCGCATCACGGAGATCCAAAAGCTCGCGGGTACCGTTCATGTAGGCGGCTGCGGTCATGTTGTAGGAGCGCTGTGCAAGGGTCACGTTCCTCTGCATTGACTGAATCTGCTCACGGCACATCTTCAGGTTGTCCACGGCCTCCTGAATCTTCATTCTCTGGTTTTCGCGCACGTCCTGAAGGCTAAGCTCAAGCTTCTGTATGTTGGCCTTAAGGTCCTTTGCCTGCTGCCTGTTCTTTGACCAAGGAAGCATGTCCGAAACCTTCCACGCAAGAGTTACGCTAAAGGAACCGTTGTCCACCCAAGCGTCCTTGTCTCCCCAGTCGGCATCAAGCGCATCGGGAAGAACCGGCTGGTAGCTGTAGCTTAGTGCAAGTGCCGGGGTAAAGGCCGCCATGTTTGCAGCCCCCAGCTGAAGGTTCATCATGTTGAGGGTTGCCTGGAGTGACTTGTAGTCAAGGCTTGTCTCAAGGTACTGCTTCATCAGGGAATCCGCATCAAGGTCAATGTATTCAGGCTCTATGCTGCCGTCAAGGACAATTTCCGTACCAACAGGCATTCCCAAAAGGAAGGCAAACATATCCTTCTGCTGCTTGAACTGCATTTCAGCCTGTTCAACTTCGGGAACCTTGTTCTGATAAGTTACCTGGGCCTGCAAAAGGGCAAGCTCCGGTATGCGGCCGTTTCGGAAGTTGGCTGCAGCCTGGCTACTCCTCTGCCTTGCATTTTCAAGGCTGCGCTTCTGGAGGTCAAGGTTTTCCTGGGCAAGAAGAAGCCCGTAGAAAAGCTTCTTTATGTTGGCAAGGGTTTCCTTCTGGCTTTTTTCCCAAGTGATTATTCCAGCCTCGTAGTCAGCCTTGGCCGCCCTAATGGAATTTATGTAGGCAAGGCTAAGGTTAAGGCTTGCTGTTACGTTGCCAACAGCAGTCCAGTGCATGCTCTCCGTTTCCTTCTTCTCTTCAAAGGGAACACCCATGGCATTCATCAGCGGGGCCATTGCATTGGCCTGCTTGATGGAAGACTCAACGCTGTTTGCACGGCTCATAGTCCCGCTTACCGTAACATCGGGAAAGAGCACGTTCCAAGAATATGCAGAAGCCCTTCTCTTTATGTCTAGGTCTATATCCGCACTCTTTAGCGTACGGCTGTTTTTCTTTGCATAATCAACGGCAGAATCCACCGTAAGTGTCACCGTCTTTTGTCCATTCTCCTCTGCATAAAGCTCTGTCGCAAGCACTGCAGGAGCAAGAAATGCAGACGCAAGCAAGCCAAGCGTAAAGGCAAAAGATTTTATTTTTTTATTAAATGCAGGATTCATCAGAATTCCTCCTTTTTACCATAACTGAATATATTTCCGTCTTTTGTATAACTTACAACTCCGCTCATAAGCATCTTGTAAATTGCGCGGACAATCTCCGAATAAAATTCAAGGGGAAAACCGTGCCTGATTCCGTGGGCAAGAAACATCAAAGGCTCCCCGAATGCAGTGCTCAGTATAAGGTCGCGGGCAAGCTCCTTGTGGGACTCGCTAAGACATGCCGGGAACTCAAAAGAATCCTTCTTTGCAAAAAGAATCTTCTTAAAGGAAACATGCTCAGGCGAATTAAAAATCTCGCGAAGCCTGTTGTCCCCATCATTACCGTCAACTCGCTGGAATTCAATCCATTTGCAGGCCTCAAGAATTTCACTGCGCTTGAAAAAATAAATGGTCGTGGTGCAAACAATCGAAAAAATGCATTCGTCAAAAGTAGCGGCATCCCTTAGCGCAAGGGCAAGAATCCTTCCGAATTCAGAAAACTCACTTTCAAGAAGCGAAAGAATCATGTCTTCCTTGTTCTTATATATAGAATAGAAGGAACTTTTTGCCATGCCCAGTTCCGCCGCAATGGAATCCATGGTAAGCTCTGCATAGCCCTTTTTTGCAACCACCGCAGAAACCGCCGCAAGCTTAGCGTCCACACCCCTTGCATTCATAACGCAGGCAAGGCACACCTGCTCAAGACTTTGCATCCGGCTGTCGGAAAGCAGGGAGCCCCCCTTAAAAAGACCGCTGTGAATAAATTCCGCAGACCGCTTGGAATAATATGCCACGTCATTGCTTTCTTCCCGATAAAAATTCCAGATGTAAACAAATTCGAGCAGCTCCACGCAGACAAAAACCGCAGTATAGTAAAAGCGCTTGTTCTGAACAGAACCGTCGGGGGCAAAGACAGAGTCAAACATGCTCACCCCCCGCTTCTTTCCTTCAAACACAAAAGTGTCCAGCGAAAAATCAGGCGAAGTTGAGCGCAGGTAGTTTATGTATTCAGTGTGGCGGCAAAGAGTCTCGATTATAAAAGGCAGAACGGAGGAAGACTCGCCCCGGCTAAGCATGCCCTGAACTGCGGTTACCATGCAGGCAAAGCGGTCGTAGACGGTCTGCAAAAGAGTCTCCTCCAGCTCCTCGCGGTTTGCAAAGTGGCGGAAAATGGCAGCCTTGCTAATGCCAACCTCTGCGGCAATCTTGGAAAGAGAAATTTTCTTTATTTTTCCGTCGCGGTAGAATGAAAACACCGCGCTTATTATCCTTTCTTTTGTATTCTCTGCCATAGCGCGTATT
>JAILHV010000184.1 GCA_024695625.1 Treponema sp. | reverse complement strand
GGCAAAAAGATTCTTCTCCCCCTTGAATTTTCCATGCGCAAAAATGATTCACTTGTTTATGAAGATGCTAAGGAAAAGTGCCTTGCTTTTTTAAGAGAGGGAAAGGATTGCGCCTTTGTTACCATAGGAGACCCTTCTGTTTTTTCTACTGCGGGAAAATTTGCCTCCATGATTTGCGGGGCAGGCTTTGGTGCAAAATTTCTTGCCGGTATTCCTTCATTCTGCCAGGCTGCGGCATCCGCTTCCACTGTTTTGTGCCAGGCAGAAGAAGACCTTCACATAATATGCGGAGACGAATGGTTCTTTGATGGTCGGTTAAAAGAGGAGCTTTCTTCTTTGGACGGTGGAACAAAAGTTATAATGAAGATGAACAAAAGCCTTATCCAAATTCTTTTGCTTACTGTGGAGCTTGGCATTGAAGAAAAATGCCTTCTTGTGCAAAACGCATCGATGGAAGATGAGCGCATAATATATGGAAAAGATTTTGCCGCTTTTGCAGAAGGCTTGCTTGCAGATGAATCTTTCGGTAAGGAAAGCGGCAGATATTTTTCTGTTTTGATATGCAGGGGATAGGCCTTCCCCCTATAAAATATTTCTGTTTTTTGCTAATATGATTTATACTTAAAAAGAAAAAAGGAGAATGTAATGCCTCATATTACAGTGCAGATGTACCCGGGAAGGGATGAAAAGATTAAGAAGAATCTTGCGGAAAAGCTTGCCGAAGTTGCTAGCCGTGAGCTTGGCCGCGAAATAGAGCATTTTTCTGTTTCTATAGAGGATGTGCCGCAGGATGAATGGAAGGAGAAGGTTTACGATAAAGTGGCGGATTCTTCCAACAAAAACGTGTTTGTAAAACCCGGCTATACTATGTAGAAAAGCAGGCTCTGCAATGGGTTTTCTTGTCTCCAGCTATGGCAGTACGGAAGACCCTTTTGTGTATTCTGTGGTTAAGTTCAGATTTATTAGGGAACAGGAAGCTACTAGGGAGTTGAAGATTTTTGTCAGTGGGCAAAAGATTGTGCTGATACAATCTTCTTGCTTTGTCACATGTGTTGCTTGCATTAAGTTTTGAGACTTTTGCAGAAATTTGAAAATAAAAAATAATTTTTTATTTTATCCTGACCCAGATTCCGCCACGCTTTTTGTAAGTGTTTTCACCGCTCATAGTCCAGCTGCCGCTTATGCCATAAACTTTTGCCGTGACTATGTGGGTAACTTTCATGTGCGCAGTATCACCATTCACGCTGATTGAATAATCCTTTGTGTCCACTTTGAAGTAGTTTAGAGTGCGTATCTTGAAAAATTGTAGCATGGGAATCCTCTTTTTCAATGTGCATATTTCACCTTTGTGTAGGAAAAGCGACAGATTCGAAAAGTGTGCCTAGAAATATCTTTGGAAAGTTTATGAATAAATTGGGCGTTCCCGCCACAAGTGGCGGTCGGGCTTTCCGCACTTTCGCTATCGCTCCATACCGCTTACGCGGTACGCCTTCGGCGGTGCTCCAATCCCTAACGCAAAAAGATGCCTAACAAATTAAAAAATCCCCTGTCGGAATTGGTTTTGCAAACGGCAAGTCTTTTTCCGAAAATTTTAAGGAAGGTGCCATAAAATTCTCAGTGAGTTTTGGTCAAAAAGTCACTGAGTTTTTAAAAATTCTCACTGACTTTTAAAAAATTCTCAGTGAGAATTTTGGCTTTTACCTTAGGAAATATTTTTCTCGCTTTTCTCCCGATTTCGTGAGATTTTATTGAAAATTTAAGAGGATCATGGTATAATTCTCTTGTTGGGGAATCAAAATGGCAGAAGTACCTGTAAAAGACAAAATTGAATATACCGTTGCTCTCGTAAGCGATTTTTCTTTTACCGTGGAGCAGGTCTTGCGTGCCGTGTACAACTCAGAACTCTACCAAAAACTCTGTGACCCAAAGACAGGACTTTACTTTCAAAGCCCACTTTATGTGTATGACTATTTAAAGACCGAAATCAAAACAGGAAAACTACAATGAGTGCAAGTTACAAAAAACTATGGAAAATCCTAATCGACCGCGACATGAACAAAAGCGACCTCATAAGGCAAGCAAAAATTACAAGCAACATCGTAGCAAAAATGGGCAAAGGCGAAGATGTTTCTATGGAAAGTTTGAGGAAAATCTGCATAGCCTTGGACTGTGAGATTGGGGATATTATGGAAGTGAATGCGGGTGATGGAGAAAAATAATTCCACTGTCATTATTTGACATTTCATAGATGATTGAATTACATGGAGAAGAAAATGCCAGAAGCAAAAAAATCAAATGCAGAGTTCCTAAAATGGTTTAAGCCTGTTTTGGATGCATTGAAAGAGCTGGGTGGAACTGCTACACCTGCAAAAGTAAGAGAGCAAATTATAAATGATTTACATTTGACTGATGCTATTGTAAATGAAACCTATGGAAAATCAAATACAAACAAATTTGCAAATCAAGTTGCTTTTGCTAGAAATTATCTTGTTTACGCTGGATATATAGATAAATCACAAAGTGGAATATGGTCGCTTACTGAGAGCGGAAAATCGGTTGAAATGACAGATGAATTAGCAAGTGATATTTTTGTAACGAACGCTCCAAAACATGTAAGCAAAGAAAAAACACATCTATCATGGATTCCATTTTATGAGGAATACGCTGATGTGTTATTAAAATATAAAAATGACAGGCAGTCGTTAATTCAAAAATTAAAAATGGTTTTTACTAATATCAATATTCCATTCCCTAAATTAGAATCAGATTATTCTGTAATTGATATAGATCCTTTTACTGCATTTGGTTTTTTTAACAAACAAATATCTGATGAAAATAGAATTAAAATTCTTGAAAGCATAAAAAATGTTTTTGAAGTAAAAGAAGAAGTTCCTACTGATTTTGATGCAATTCCTGTTGTCAATAATCTAAAAGCTGCTTTTTTTTATGGATTAAAAAATCGTGAGAAAAATAACGATATAGATAATCTATGGGAAATATTTGATCAGGCTTTAAAATTTGATAAAAACAATACGGAGCTTTTTGAAGAGCTTTATTCAACATGTCTAACACAACAAGGAATAAAATGGAATCTTTCAATGGGATTATTTTGGATTCGTCCTAATATATTTATTCCCCTTGATGCAAATACACGAAATCTTATCTTTTCGAAATATAACATATTAATTAAAAAACCGATTGATGGAAAAGAATATATTGAATTAATAAATAAACTTAAGATAGATAATATTCCGGAATTTTCTCATGGGGCATGGAAAGACAAAAAAAATACTGTAGAAAATACAATCGATGATTCTTTCGTACATTATTGGCTTTATGCCCCAGGTGAAAAAGCAAGCAAGTGGGATGAATTCTACAAAAAAGGCATAATGGGCTTAGGATGGGATGAAATATCTGATATTAGAGAATTTGATTCTCGTGATGAAATAAAAGCAAAATTAAAAGAAATTCATGGAGAGTCTTCTGCTGAAATCAATTCTTCTCTTGCTTTATGGGAATTTGCAAATTTAATGAAACCTGGCGACATTATTTTCGTAAAGAAAGGAATGTATAAAGTTCTTGGCCGAGGTATTGTTGATTCAGATTATTATTATGATGAAAACGGAAAAGGATATCCGCACCTTAGGAAAGTGAAATGGACTCATAACGAAGTGCATGATCATCCAGGTCAAGCAGTTATGAAGACTCTTACAGATATAACGGACTATACAGAATATGTCGGTAAACTAAATTCTTTATTTGAAGTTGAAGATGAACAATCTGAAATAAAAAACGAATATGAACCTTATGATGCAGATTCATTTTTTAATGAAGTATTCATTTCTCAAGAAAAATATGAAACAATCGTTAATCTTTTGGAACGGAAGAAAAATATCATTCTGCAAGGCGCACCAGGTGTAGGAAAGTCATTTGCAGCAAGACGACTAGCATACTCTATAATTGGTGAAAAGAATGATACACAAGTAAAACTCGTTCAATTTCATCAAAGTTATAGTTATGAAGATTTTATAGTCGGTTTTCGTCCTTCTGAAAAAGAAAACAAGCAGTTTGAAAAGAAATACGGTGTTTTTTATGAGTTCTGTAAAAAAGCTATAGATGACAGTGACAATAAATATTTCTTTATTATTGACGAAATCAATCGTGGAAATATGAGTAAGATTTTTGGTGAACTTTTATTACTGATAGAAAGTGATAAGCGAGGTTCCAAAAATAAAATCCAGCTCTTGTATTCAAATGAAGATTTTTATGTTCCTGAAAATCTTTACATAATCGGAATGATGAACACAGCAGACAGAAGCCTAGCGATGATTGATTATGCATTACGACGTAGATTCGCATTTGTTGAATTTGAACCTGCATTTGAAAGTGCCGGATTTAAACAAAAGCAGAACGAAATTTCAAATGAGAAATATAATCGTTTAATTGATTGTGTTGAAGACTTGAATGAAAAAATAATTTCCGATGTTTCTTTAGGCAAAGGTTTTAGAATAGGTCATAGTTATTTCATTCCAAAAAATGTTTCTGATGTTGATGATGGATGGCTTTCTGATGTCGTTCATTATGAATTGATTCCTCTGCTTGAAGAATACTGGTTTGACGAAACAGACACACTATCAGAATGGAAAAGAAAGCTTGAGGATTCAATACGGTGAGTAATTCTATTCAGATAAGAAATGTGTATTATATGCTTTCTTATGCATATCAAGTGCTAAATCAGAACGGCTATAAACACATTGAAACGGAATCGTTTGAAAATATAGCAGATATGTTCGCGGCAATAATTCAACGAGGAATTGAAATTCAGCTGAAGAAATATTTAAATCGTGAGTATATTACTGAAACTTCTGAACTTTCAACTTTACGCGGAAAAATAGAAATCAATGATTCTATTAATCAAATTTCATTTCTAAAAAATAAGCTTGTTTTTTCGTATGATTTATTTTCTATTGATTCTTATATGAATAGAATTCTGAAATCAGTAATGCTCTTGCTAATAAAATCTGATATTTCTAGTAAGCAAAAACAAGGGCTGAAATCTCTTTTGATATATTTTTCAAATGTTCAAGTTTTAGATTTACATCATATAAATTGGAAAATCAGATATAATCAGAACACTCAAGGCTATCAAATGCTCATGGGGATTTGTTATCTTCTCGTTCAAGGGCTTCTGCAGACTCAAACAAATGGTTCATCAAAATTGATGGACTTTTTAGATGAGCAGAGAATGAGCCATTTATATGAAAAGTTTGTTCTGGAATATTACAGAAAGCATTTCCCAGAGTTGAATGCTTCTTCGTCTTATGTTGAATGGGCTGCTGACGGAGAATTGCAATATCTACCCGCAATGAAAACAGATATTACTTTAACCGACAAAAAGCAAAATAAAATTTTAATTATTGACACCAAGTTTTACACACATTCTATGCAGTATCAGTTTGACAAATATTCTTATCACAGTGGAAATATGTATCAGATTCTTTCTTATGTTAAAAATAAAGAGGCTCATGTTAGCGGTAAAGTTTCTGGAATCTTGCTTTATGCGAAAACTGATGAAAGTGTAACACCAAATCAACGTTTTAAAATTTTAGGAAATACTTTTTGCGTGAAAACATTAGATTTGAATAATGAGTTTTCAAACCTTAAGAGTGAACTTGATGCAATTATCATTGATTTTTTTCAAGGAGAACTAGCATGCCCACAGAAAATAAAAGTGAAATCATAATTTTCAAAACCGCAGATGAAAAACTTTCCGTTGATGTCCGATTTGAAGGCGAAACTGTCTGGCTTACGCAGGCGCAGCTGGTGAACTTGTATGGTTCGAGCAAGGCAAACGTAAGCGAGCATATAAAGCATATTTTTGAAGAAGGTGAACTTGAAGAAGATTCAGTTGTTCGGAATTTCCGAACAACTGCGGCAGACGGAAAATCTTATCAAACAAAATATTACAACCTTGATATGATAATTTCCCTGGGCTACCGCATTAAGTCCAAGATTGCAACTCAATTCCGCCAGTGGGCGACTAAGCGGCTTAATGAATACATCCGCAAAGGCTTTACGATGGACGATGAGCGGCTCAAGCAGGCTGGTGGCGGTGATTATTGGAAAGAGCTTTTAGCCCGAATCCGCGACATCTGTTCTTCTGAAAAAGTGATGTACCGTCAGGTTTTGGATTTGTATGCTACAAGCGTGGACTATAATCCTAAATCGTCAGAATCAATTGCTTTCTTTAAGATGGTTCAGAACAAGCTTCATTATGCGGTAAACCGCCAGACCGCAGCTGAAATCATTTACGACCGTGCAGACAGCGAAAAGGAGTTTATGGGGCTTACTTCTTTCAAAGGTGCCGATGTAACTCTTGAAGATGTCCGCATTGCAAAGAATTATCTTTCGGAAAAGGAACTGAAAAAACTGAACGCGCTCGTTTCCGCTTTCTTCGATATAGCGGAGTATCAGGCTGAAAATCACAATGAAATGCACATGAGCGATTATGTGGAGCAGCTTGACCGCACGATTCAGTCTGTTGGCGAAGAGGTTCTGGAAGGTGCTGGAAAAGTAAGTCATAAGCATGCAATGGAAAAAGCTGAGGGTGAGTACAGGAAGTATCAGGTAAAAACACTTTCTTCTGTAGAAAAGGCATATATCGAAACTCTGAAAGAATTAAAGCAGATTGAGAGTAAAAGCAATGGCAAAAAATAGTTGTCTAAAAAATCGCTTGTAGGGCAAACTCAAAAAAACGCCCCCGCGTGAACAGGGACGCCATGATATCTCTTTTATTTTCCCAATTTAGAAAGCCAGTCTTGAACAGCTTTTTTCGCGGCACTTCTGTTAGTCTGTGCTACCTTTCCCTGAACGGCAAGGCCTTTTTCTACGCTTGCGCCTTTACAGGTTGAACGGATGCGGCTTTCTGTTCCGCTAAGTCCGCTTCCTTCGTGGGTGCAGAATGGGATGATTGTTTTTCCCTTCCAGTTATGGGCTTCGAGGAATGTGTAAAGTGGCATTGGCATGTCTCCCCACCAGTTTGGATAGCCGATGTAGATTGTGTCGTATGCGGTGATGTCGATATCAGCTTTGAGGGCTGGGCGGGCTTTTTTGTTTTGCTCGTCTTTTGCAATTTTGATGAGGTTGTTGTAGCTGTCGGTTGGATAAGGTTTTACTGTTTGGAGTTCAAAAAGCTCTGAGTCTGTTTCTTCTGCAATGAACTTTGCGATGATTGAAGTATTTCCTTCTTTTATGTTTCCAACGTTATACTGTTCGCCTGCGAGCGAAAAATAAACTACCAGTGATTGTTTAGCTTCCATTTTAGTCTCCTTTGAGTTTGAAGTTTTGTTTTGTGCGGAAAGCGAAGCTGCAAGGCATGTCGCTGCCACCAAGCCGATAAGTGTTTTTTTCAAATTCATTTTTTCCTCCTGTAGATTGCGTTAGGGATTGTAGGGGCGAGCCGTCAGGCTCGTTGCGTAGCAATGGAGCGCGGTTAGCGCGGAACCCCGTAAAGCCCGACCGCCACTTGTGGCGGGAACGCCCTATTATTTCATCTATTCCTTCTG
>JAILHV010000128.1 GCA_024695625.1 Treponema sp. | reverse complement strand
GGTGCAGGCGTCATCTTTAAATTCATGTACTCGGCAAAATTTGGCGGGGCTGAACAGACAGGCCTTTTGAATGCAGTGGTGGTTGCTTTTGGTGGAGAGCCAAAGAACTGGCTTGGCAACGCCCCCTGGAACAATCTTTTTCTGATTGCCATTTTCGTATGGCTTCAGACAGGATTTGCACTTGTCGTTCTTTCTGCCGCCCTTAAGGCTGTCCCCGAAGACATGATAGAGGCTGCAAGAATTGACGGTGCGGGGGAATTTAGAATCCTTATGCAGATTGTAATTCCAAACATCAGGGCTTCTATAATAAGCGTTTCCACCACGATTCTTCTTGCTGCCCTAAAGTGCTTTGACATAGTTTATTCCATGACCAACGGCCTTTTTGGAACGGAGGTTCTTGCTTCCCAGCAGTACAAGCAGATGTTCACCTTCCACAATTACGGACGGGGTTCAGCAATAGCAATATTGATACTGATTGGCGTAAGTCCCGTTATCTATTACAACCTTAAGGAATTCAAAAACAGGGAGGCATTCAAATGAAAGCAAAATCTTTGGAAAAAAAATCTTGTTCCCCTGCAAGGATAATCATAACCTTTGTGCTGATTGCAATTTGCATTCTCTGGACAATACCAACACTTGGAATTTTCATCACTTCATTCAGGACTGCCGATGCAACAAATTCAACGGGCTGGTGGAAGGCTTTTGCAGACTTTAAGTCTTTTACTCTGGACAACTACAACCAGGTTCTTTTTGGACAGCGCTACAGTGTTGGCTCTGCTACGGGAACAAAGGCTGTGCGCGGTGCAACTATGGCGAGCGCATTTTTGTCTTCCGTTACCGTAACCATTCCGTCTGTAATCATCCCGATTTTTATTGCGGCGGCTGCGGCATACGGTTTTGCCTGGCTTAGCTTTAAGGGAAGGAAGCTTTTGTTTGCAATAATCATTGCCCTTCTTGTTGTTCCCCTTCAGATTTCCCTCATTCCCATTCTGCGCGACTACCAGAAGGTTGGCCTTAACGGAAGCTACCTTGGCATTTGGCTTGCCCACTGCGGATTTGGACTTCCGCTTGCAACCTACATGATGTACAACTACATTTCATCTTTGCCGCGTTCAATCCTTGAGTCTGCTTTTATTGACGGAGCAAGCCATTTTACAACATTCGTGCGCCTGATTCTTCCTCTTAGCGTTCCTGCAATTGCTTCCTTTGCAATCTTCCAGTTCATCTGGGTTTGGAACGACATGCTCGTTTCGCTGGTATTTCTTAGCGGTGCGGGGCAGAAGCTTCAGGTTGTTACGGTTCGCCTGATGAACATGGCCGGTACCAGGGGAACTGACTGGCACTTGCTTACTGCCGGTGCATTTGTTTCCATGGTTCTTCCTTTGGCTGTCTTCTTGGGACTGCAAAAATTCTTTGTGCGCGGACTTTTGGCCGGTTCTGTAAAGGGCTAATTTTGCTAAGTCTTGCCTTTGCTTGAATGGAGGTTTGGGATGTACAAGGAGCAGCTTGTGGACAACATGGCACATTTGACTGGCCTGCTTTACACTCTCTATGGTGACCGCTGGGATTTTTACGACATCTTGGGCCGCCTGCAAAAAATCATGAAGGATGCTTCTGAGCAACGTTCCGCTTCTTATTTGAAGGATGATGACGAAGAGGCCCTTGAGTGTGCAAAAAGAAATGACCGTCCCTGGTATTTAAGGCAGGATTCCGTGGGCATGATGCTTTACGTGGATTTGTTTGCGGGAGATTTGAAAGGCCTTGTTCAGAAAATTCCTTACCTAAAGGACTTGGGAATTAATTACGTTCACCTTATGCCGCTCTTTGACTGCCCCAAGGAAGAGAACGACGGTGGCTATGCAATTTCCTCTTACCGCAAGGTTCAGGATAAGCTTGGCTCTATGGAAGACCTAAAAAAACTTGCTGGGGAATTTCACAAGGAAGGAATTCATCTGGTTTTGGATTTTGTCTTTAACCATACGAGTTCTGAGCATGAGTGGGCAAAAAAAGCTTTGTCTGGTGACGGGTTCTATGAAAATTTTTACTACGTCTACCGGAACAAAAAAATCGTGGACAAGTGGAATTCATCTTTGCGGGAAATTTTCCCCCAGGTAAGGCGGGGCTCTTTTACCTATGTTAATGAACTTGGCGGCTGGGTCTGGACAACGTTCAATTCCTACCAGTGGGACTTGAATTATTCAAACCCAGAAGTCTTTCTTGCCATGGTTAAGGAAATGCTTTTTATTGCAAACCTTGGCGTGTCTGTCCTTCGTCTGGATGCACTTGCATTTGTCTGGAAGGAAGAGGGAACTGCTTGTGAAAGTTTGCCAAAGGCACATACCCTAATAAAAGCCTTTGAATGTGTGGCAAAAATTGCGGCTCCTTCACTCCTTTTTAAGAGCGAGGCCATAGTTCATCCCGATCAGGTTGTTCAGTACATTGGTAAGGATGAATGTATTCTTTCCTACAATCCGCTTCAGATGGCACTTTTTTGGAACAGCATTGCAACGCGCGATACAAGGCTCTTGAACTTAAGCCTTGGCAAAAGGTGGAATGTTCCTGCGGGCTGCGCATGGGTAAACTACATAAGGTGCCATGACGACATAGGCTGGACTTTTTCTGATGAGGATGCGGCATCTATTGGAATCAATGGCTACGACCACCGCCTCTTCCTAAACAAATTTTTTACCGCCCGCTTTGAGGGAAGCTTTGCAAATGGGGAAGCCTTTCAGCTTAACCCTCAGACGGGTGACTGCCGTATCTGCGGAACAATGGCATCTCTTTCGGGGCTTGAGCAGGCTATTTCTTTGGGGAATGAACTCTACAAAAAAATGGCTCTTGAAAGAATGAAGATGATGTACGCAACGCTTTTTGCCCTGCCCGGTATTCCTCTTTTGTATGCAGGTGACGAGCGTGCTGTTCTGAATGACTACAGCTACAGGGAAAGTGCTTACAAGTCTTCTGATTCAAGATGGGTTCACAGGATAAAGACGGATTGGGAGCGGAAAGGTGAATGCCCTGAACAAAAAAAATTTGCTTCTTTTGTAAAAATGCTGATAGGCCTCCGCGCAAAGGAAGAAATGCTGGGCGGAAGCCAAGTCTTTTTTTATCCTGTGCAGGACAAGCGGGTCTTTGCATTCAGAAGGAATACAATTCACGTGGTTGCAAACTTTAGCGAAAGCAATGCTTCTTTTAAGATAGACGCATGGTCTGAAAATTCAACTGACCTGCTTAGCGGAAAAAAATACAATAATCATCTTGCGCAAGATTTGGGGCCTTACGAAGTGCGCTGGCTTAAGGAAAATATATGAAATTTTCAACAGAAAAATTTGGCGGAAACGAAACACAGAGAAACGAAACTCTTTTTACACTTGGAAACGGAAACCTTGGATTTCGCGGAGACACGGAAGAAAAAGCCGGAACTTTCCACAAGGGAACTTACATAAACGGATTTTACGAGAGCGAATCAATTTTGTACGGGGAGAGTGCTTATGGTTATGCAAAGAACCACGAGACAATTGTTAACCTTCCTGATCCAAAACGCATAGAGCTTACACTTGATTCCATTCCCTTTAATTTGGAAGACCCAGGCAAGATAAAAAAATACTTGCTTACGCTGGACACGCAAAAGGGAAGTCTTGAACGCATAACTGAATGGAACGATGGAAAAAGGTCGGTTCTTCTTAGGAGCGAAAGGCTTGTTTCTTTTGCCCACGAGGACACTGCCACAATCCGCTACAGCATAATGAACACTTCTTCCAAAGAACTACAAGTTGGCTTAAAAAGTTTTATTGATGTTAAGGCTAAAAATATCCTTGCAAAGGACGACCCAAGAATCGGTGCAAAATTCCGCCACGAAGTTTTGCAAATTCAGCAGGAAAATCCACTGGCATTTTTTGCGCGGACTGTAAACTCTTCCTTGTCTCTCGCTGGAACTTGCAGCCATAAATTTTTTGTAGAAAATCAGCTTCTTGATTTTGACGGTGAAAAGAACTTTTGTCTAAAAAGCGGAGAAAGTTTTGTGCTAGAAAAATACATTTCTTATGTCTGGCAAAAAGACGGGGATGAATCACGTTTGCGACAAATGGCTTTTGATGCTTGCAAAAAGGCTTTGGATCTTGGCTTTGACAGGCTTCTTGATGAGCAGAAAAATTTCCTTTCTGACTTTTGGAAGGTTGCGCTTGTTCAGATTGAAGGTGACAGGGCAAGCGAAGAGGCTCTTGAGTTTAACCTTTTTCATCTGCTACAGTCTGCTTCTAGGAACGGAAGAGCTTCCATTGCGGCAAAGGGCTTGTCCAGCGAAGGTTACGAGGGACATTTTTTCTGGGACAGCGAAAGCTATGCCTGTCCTCTTTTTACATACACCTTCCCCCTCGTTGCAAAAAGCCTCTTGGAATACAGGGCACGCATTTTGCCAAAGGCATTGGAAAGGGCTAGTGTGATGAACTTAAAGGGAGCCTTGTTCCCCTGGCGCACAATCAGTGGAGAAGAGACTTCTGCCTACTTTCCGGCTGGAACTGCCCAGTACCACATAGACGCAGACATAATTTTTGCACTTAACAAATACCTTAACGCCCACGAAGACGGTCTTGGCTTTGAAAAAAAAGACGTTGAGGAACTTTGCGCACAAACTGCAAGAATGTGGCTAAGCCTTGGCCACTTTAGCAAAAGCAAGGACGGTGCTTTTTGCATAGAAGATGTTACTGGCCCCGATGAATACACAGCCATTGTGAACAACAATGCCTTTACAAATTTGATGGCACGAGAAAACCTGGAGATTGCCCTTAAGCGTTCAGGAAACAAGGCCTGCGAAAAAGAAAGGAATGAATGGAAGCTGGCTGCAGAAAAAATGTACATTCCCTATGACTATGAGGCTGGCATTATTCCCCAGGATGATTCTTTTATGGATAAGGCCGACTGGGATTTTAAAAACACACCAAAAGAAAATTATCCGCTATTGCTTCACTATCATCCTCTTGTGATTTACCGCCACAGGGTTTTAAAGCAGCCGGACTTGGTTCTTGCCCAGTTTTTGCTTGCAGGAAGGTTTACGCTTGCAGAAAAAATCAGGAACTTTAATTTTTACGAAAAATACACTACCGGGGATTCTTCTCTTTCACACTGCATAATGAGCATAATGGCATCTGTATGCGGCGAGAGGGAAAAGGCTCTTGAATACTTTAACAAGACCGCCCGCATGGACATTGATGATGTGAACGGAAATTCCCGCGACGGAATTCACACTGCATGTATGGCAGGAAGCTGGATGAGTGTGGTTTACGGATTTGCAGGATTCTCTGACTATGGCGGAAAGTTTTCATTCAATCCTCAGATACCGTCTTCTTGGAAAAAGCTTAAGTTTTCTCTTGCGCTAAAGGGTTCAATTCTTGACGTAACTTTGACACATGATGCTGCCGAATATTCACTTAGAAAAGAAAGCGCGGGGTTAAGCCTAAGGCACCGCAATGTTGAATTTACCCTTGGCGCAGGTGAGAAAAAAACTTTTGGTCTTGCACCAAAGTTGGGGGCCCTTCTCTTTGACCTTGACGGTGTAATCACAAATACTGCCGAGCTTCATTACAAGGCATGGAAAGAGATGGCGGACAGGGAAGGTCTTGCCTTTAATCAGGAAATAAACAAGAAGCTTTTGGGCATTTCAAGAGAAGCGTCCCTTGCTGTTATACTTAAAGCAAACAATGCGGTCTGGAGCAAGGAAAAAAAAGACAAGGCCTGCTACGAAAAAAATGAACGCTACAAGGAATTGATTTCTTCTCTTGGCAAAGGCGACGTTCTTCCGGGAATTGAAAATCTTTTAAAAGAAGCATACTCTCAAGGAATAAAGTGTGCGCTTGCTTCTTCAAGTAAAAATGCCCCTGCCATAATAAAGGCTTTGGGTCTTGAAAAATACTTTGAGTGCAGCCTAAAAAAGCCCCTGGATTTTTCTGGAGGAATAAAGGCCAAGCCCCAGCCGGACATCTTTTTGAATGCTGCGGAAAGTGCCGGTGTCTGGTATACTGACTGCCTTGGAATTGAAGATGCCCGTTCCGGTGTGTGCGCAATAAAGTCTGCCGGAATAAAAGCTTGCGGATTAAAATCAAGCGGGGACGATGTGAGCGCGGCAGATATTATTTTTGATTCCACAAAAGATTTGTCGCTTGAAAAATTAAAGAAACTTTTTTGCTGAGCGGCTTGTTCAGCAACTTAAAAGAGGATGTGCTATGCAGAAAAAATATGATGTTACCGCTTTGGGAGAAATCCTAATCGACTTTACTGCTGCCGGAAAAAACGGCGACGGTAAAAATATCTATGAGGAAAATCCTGGTGGCGCTCCTGCAAACTGTGCCGCTGCGGTTGCAAAACTTGGAGGCAACTCTGCATTCATTGGGATGACGGGGGAAGATTCCTTTGGCAAAGACTTAAGGGATGCCCTTGAACAGATAAATGTTTACACTGGCGGAATGCGCACTACAAAAAAACAGCACACAACTCTTGCCTTTGTTAGCCTTGACCAAAATGGGGAAAGAAATTTTTCCTTTTGCAGAAACCCGGGTGCAGACACATGCCTTTCACCTTCGGATTTGGACAGGGAAATTTTATCTTCAACAAAGTTTTTGCAGCTTGGCTCCCTTTCTTTAACGGATGAACATTCTGCTTCTGCTCAAATGGAAGCTGTGCGCATTGTTAAGCAAGCGGGTGGTTTTATTTCCTACGATCCAAATTACCGTGAGCGTCTTTGGGGCGGAAGAAAAGATGCTCTTGAAAAAATGAAGAGTATGCTGCCCTTTTCGGACATGGTAAAAATTTCAGATGAGGAACTTGAGCTGATTTTTGGCAAAGGCATTTCCTATGCAAAAGGGGCTGCCATGATTCATGAATGTGGGGTGCGGCTTGTCCTTGTTACACTTGGAAGCAGGGGCGTGTATTATTCAGCAAAAGGCACTGATGAAGTTTTTAGCGGGACAATAGCGGTTCCAAGCGTAAACGTTGTGGACACGACTGGCGCAGGGGACTCCTTTACCGGCGGCTTACTCTATGCCCTTACGCGGAGGGAAAATCCCTTTGTCTTTGGTAGGGAAGAAATAGAGAGGGACATTAGCTTTGCAAACTGCGTGGCATCCCTTTGCGTAACAAAGCGCGGTGCAATTCCAGCCCTTCCGACTTTGGGCGATGTGTTGAATTTTTCCAAGGAATTCAATATAATTCTACCGCTATGGATTTGATTAAGAAACTTGAAGATTTGACCGTCCGCTTTGCAGAAGTGACCAAAATGGTTGCAGACCCTGAGCTTGTAAAAGACCAGAAGAAAT
>JAILHV010000007.1 GCA_024695625.1 Treponema sp. | reverse complement strand
CCCTGAAGGGCTTTTGTTCCGTCCTTAAATTCTTCACGTGCCATCTGGCGGCAGTGACCAAGTTCCTGGCGAGCAACGCGCCACGGGATTGCGTTAAAATAGTTCTGACCCATTTTCTACCTCTTTTAAGTTGGTTGGAGCCTTCTGTCCCCGCAGAATTAACCCGGCGGCAGTCAGCATTAGTCTTAGTATACATAATTATCTGTGTTGCGTAAAGTGCGATGTTTGCAATGTGATGTTGCATAAAACGCAATGTGTTTTCTTTAATGAAATTCTTTAGGACGAACTTTTATTCGCTCTACCATATCATTCCCTGGCTAACTCGACCGTAAGTGCCTCTGCGTCACCGCCGTTCCGCCCTTCGCCTATTCGGCTCATACCGCCCTCCGTGCGGTACTCCGGGGCTCCATGGCGGCGTAGCCTGCTTTGTCCTGCGGCTTTGCAAACAGACAGGGTATTTGTTTTTTCTTTCAATATTATGCTATAATCCAAGCTAATAAGGAAAGTTTTAGATATGACAGCGCAATTAAAAAAGTTGATGGTATGCCTAACCGCTTTCTTGTTTTTTTCATGTTCCTCCTCCACCTCCAGAAAAGTTGTATGGAGAGATTACAGGAAGAAGAAGAGTAATGAAACAATAAAAATTGGTTTGGCCAAGGATTTTTATGGAAAAATCAATAAGGTAAAGCTAACAACGAATAAAACAAAAAGTTTTTTGGCAAACCAAGATGACTTCATAATTTCTCAAGAAGCTGCCGCAGATTCATTCTCATATTGTTTTCAATATCCTGTTGCATTTTTTATGACCTGCGACCTTGAAGTCTTCCTTTTTGACGATTTTGAAATATCCAAAACAGAAAATGGATATAAACTAAATCCACAAGATGATGTCTTGGCATATTATGTAAACGATTTTGACAAGCAGGAAAAGACAAACTATATCTATATATCAAAGGATTCAAATATAGAACGGAACAAGAGAATTAAACTCTCAAAAATAGAAAATATTTTAAATGAAATAGAAAACGGAGACTGCTACTATGAAAGCACTTTTACAAAAAATCCAGAACAAGAAGTCCATGACTTTGGTTATATCGTAATGAGCAAGACACTGAACAAGCCAATCTTTGTAACGGTGCAGGAGTTGTAGAAAAATGATAAACATGAAAAAGCTTATAATGATTTTTACGGCTGGCATTTTAATTGCCTGCTCACTATTTGTTTCCTGTTCTTCCCTAAAGAATAGTGAATTAAGATCTTCCATGATACATGCGCAAGCTTTTTTCAGATGTGGGAGCTATAAAGAGGCGTTGGATGAGTTGAACTTTATTCTAGCGAATGAACCCGAAAACGAAAAAGCCCTTTCTCTGCGTGCCGAAACATATTTTATGCTAAAAGATTATAAGAGTGCATATAATGATTGTGTGCAATTGGTTAAAAAAAATCCAAAGCCTGAATATTTAATTCATAAGGCAGAGACCGAGCATGAGCTGGAAGTGTATGCGACTGTCATAGAGGATTGCAAAAGGGTTTTGTCTTACAATGATATAACAGACGGAGAATCTTTTGCCTGCTGGAACCTGCTTGCCGTTTCTTATGCAGAAAGCGAAATGTATGAAGAATCGTTAAAGTACTATGATTTGGTTTTGGAAAAATACAAGCACCCGGAAGTCTATTATGAAAGGGCACTTTCTTATTTGTATCTGAATAATTTTGAAAAAGCCCTTGCAGATTTTGAGAAGTCTATAGAACAGGCTTCCAAATGTTCCAAAGAGTATCAGCAAAATTTTTATAGCGATGATTTTTATTATTATTACGGAGCCTGTCTGCTGGGTTCAAAAAAAATCAAAGAAGCTCTGACTAGCTTTAAGAAAATACAAGATGTTGGCTCTTATTCAAAACTAAATGAATATATTCAGTTTTGCGAAAAAAGCAAATAGAAGGTAAAAAGCAAGGAGAGAAAATGACATTCACAGTATTTGGTAAAGAAAGAATAGAAAAACTGCTTCTAATCGATATTTTAGGTGCATTGGAAGCGTTAAAAAATAAAAAGATAACTATTAATGAAAGCGAAACAAATATTTTTACGCCATATACTTTTTTTACTTTGGAGAAAAAAGGTATCAACAAAAAAATAATCGATTTAATTCATGAAGGCTGCGAACTGGAAGATGTAGAATCCCTTGCGCCGGAAAAATTGGATGAAGTTATCGAAGAGTTAAAACAACGGACCTTAAATCTCTTGGGTGAATACGAAGAAGATAATAAACAAATATGGGTCCAAATTGATGATGTAAAATAATTATGGAGAGGAAATGAGATTTACGGTATTTGGTAAAGAAAGAATAGAAAAGCTGCTTCTAATCAATATTTTGGGTACGTTGGAAGCATTGAAAAACAAGAAGGTTAGTATTGATGAAAGTGAGGCGATAATTTTTACACCATATACTTTTTTTACTTTGGAAGAAAGAGGTGTTGACAAAAAAATAATTGATTTGCTTCAAGAATGCTGCGAGCTGGAAGATGTAGGATCCTTGTGCCCCGATAAACTGGATAATGTTATTGAAGATTTAAAACAAAGAACATTAACCCTTTTAGATAAATATGAAGAATATAAAACAAGAAAGTGGGTTCGGATTGATGATGTAAAATAATTATGGAAAAAGTTGTAAGGAAGAAATATGAAGAAAAAAAGTTTTATAATAATTACTGCTATAAATATTGCTGCCCTTCTTTTTGTGTTGTTTTCCTATTATATAAAGAAACATACAGGGTACGCTTTGTATAATTTTGCAATTCTGTTTTTTTTGGATTGGCAGATGGTTCTTGTCTATGACGAGCAAGGTTCATTGCAAAATGTAATGGATGAGAAAAAATATGTTCAAGAGGGAAGGTTTTATGTCCTTTACAAAGCTAAGAAATGTTTTTACATGTGTGCTGCGAACAGGTGATGTAAAAAATGGATAGGTTGGGGGCAAAATGACAATAATCAGATCCCGTGTTTTACAAATTTTACTAATGCTTGTGTCTATTGCTGGCTTTGCATTTGCGGTTGTATCCTTTTTATATATAGAAGATGATAAATATTTCTGCATAGCAGACGGACTTTTTATAGGATTTTTACTCTTGGCGGTTTCAACAAGTCATGTTGAATATAATGATGATATAATATTATATAAGTTATGGGTGCTAAAAAAGCAAGTATATATAAGGGAAATAAAAGAGATAAATTATGGTTGGATGTCCAGTCAGTACATGCTCTATGATGGTCAGAATATGTTTTGGCTGCCAGCATTATGGACTAAAAAGAAAGTAAAAAAAATGTTTGAGCATATAAAGTGTATAAATCCTAATGTACAAATTAATGTTGGCATTTGATTGAAAAAGCTAAGGAAATAAAAATGATAAAAAGTATATTCCAAACTATGGTACTGAATAAAAAAGGCATGAAAAATATTTGTTCAATTAAGGAAAAAGTGTTTGCAATTTTTTTTCTTGTTACAAATATATTGTTCCCAATCCTCTTTTGTGTGAGTGTTGGGTTTATTACAAAAAAGTATGCGGTAATTGAATGTTTTTGGATTTCTGTTTCAGAAATAAAGAATACAATTTTCTTTAACTTGCTATTATATTGCTTCTTGCTTGCGGTTTTCTATATACAGAGCAAAGGTAAAAAGTATTTTGGACTATTGTTTAAGAATATAGTAGCGATGAATTTTGTTTATCCAATTTTTTCTGCAATGGAATATTTTTTACAAAATGTCATTTTTGGCATACTTGCTATTTTGTACTATATTGTATTTACAATAGCCTTCCTTAAAACCAATATTGTAGATGAAAATTTAACAGCGGTCAAACAGAAAGTTTGTATAATTTTCTTGTTTATAATTATGCTGATTGTATATGGATTTGTATACAAATTACTGCTGATGAACTAAAATGTAGTAATACAAATATT
Organism: Treponema sp.; assembly: GCA_024695625.1. Taxonomy (GTDB): domain Bacteria; phylum Spirochaetota; class Spirochaetia; order Treponematales; family Treponemataceae; genus Treponema_D. The sequence continues at coordinate 16,243 of JAILHV010000007.1, read as the reverse complement.
GAGGTGTGAGCTTATGAAACGAATTTATTTTAGCTTAATTCTTTTTCTTGCTTTTGCAGTGTTTTTAATGGGGTGCGTATCAAACGATTTGCCATGTGAGAAAAAGGTGCAGCCAAGAAAATTGATGAGTCATGATGATTTTGCGGTTGAATTGATGCCGTTGCACATGGGACATATAAAAGCGAATTTGAATATATGACATTCTCATGGAACGATAATAAAATTTACAAGGACATACGGATTGTGGAGGCAGGTGGAAAAAGTATTGTCATATATCACGATGCGGATAGGGAAGTCGACTTTTTTGTGCTTCTTGAAAAGGATGCATATTTGTCTTTTGTTAAGGAATTTCGGGCAATTCTTGAACTTCATACGGTATCTGAATATCTTCCCGAGGAAACATCGGGCTATAACTCTGGCATAGAGTCTTTTTTTATACGCTTTGCCGGGAATGGCGTGCAGGATGGTGCCGTAGTGGAGGCAAATCTGGCAATGTTGAAAACAGATGATTATCGATATAGACTTCGACAGTTGTTTGAAAATCTTTCTAGCAAAATTCAGGCAGGGGCAATGCAATGAATGCAAGGAAACTTTTAATTTCTTCTTTGCTTGTGCTTGTAACACTTGTTGCAGGTTGTAAACCGGTATCTTTTGAAATAAAAAATATTGAAGCTAAAAATAATACTCTTATACTTACACTGGAATCATCAAATGGAAAGTTGCCGTGTATTCAAAGTATAGATATTGCTTTTTACACGACAAAAAAAATTTTGGTTTGGGAAAATCCGAATATTTCTGTTGAATGTAATCAAGACACAATGAAAGTTGCTGTCCGGTGCGAAGAAAAGTTGTTGGTGGAAAATGATTGGGCAGTAATCTGTGTTGACTTTGGAGGAATAAAGCTGTATGCAGATGTTAGTATAGAGAAAAACGACGGATGCTTTATTTTTACATTGTTCAAAAAACAATGTTTTCGACATTTGCTATAAATGTAAAATGGGGAATAATTATGGATAAGGATTTTGAAAACGAAGATGATTTGGAAAAAGAAGATAAGAATAAGTATTTTGGACGCAGAGTTGCAATTACCGGCGGAATTATACTTGGCGATTTGCTTTTGCTATTAAAATTAGCAGGGGTGGAAGTAACAGATTTGTTTTTTCTGATTTATTTTATAGTGGGAGCTATAATTTTTTGTATTTTAGCACATTATTTAGACTATTTGCGCAAGAAAGGAAATAGAATTGTAGTTCCTGTGGTTAACATTCTGTTGTTACTGAGTTATATTCTGTTAATAGTTCTTGGTTTTTTACTTTGTAAAAATTAAAATGCTGGTGGATAATTATGGATAGTAATTTGGAAAAAGAAGATAAGAATAAGTATTTTGGACGCAGGGTTGCAATTACCGAATGCATTTATTTTGCGATATTTATGATGGCTTTATTTTCTTTTGTGAGTTGCAAGCGTAAAGGTTATTATACGGACTTTCACTTTTAAATACGCATATACAAGGATTTTGAAAAAGAGGTTGCTGATACAATGACTTTTTATTCCAGCGGTAGTTATTCAGATAACAGTAGCGCAGTTGATACTGTAGAGATTCCTTTGCCAAAATGTAATTTGCATGTTGAAGATGAAGTCTTTTTATGCAAATCCTTTAGGTTTCCAGGTAGCATGACTATTGTGTTATATGCTTTGGAAAATCAAGAAGAGCTATTAAAATTCCTTAATGATAATAATAAAAAGCCGTTTTTGTTTTCGTTAGGCGATGAAAATGATTTTTCTGATCTTAAACTTTCTGACGGTAGTTTTGATGACCTTGACAATTGCTATTCTTATATTTATTTGGTTTATTTGAAAGAACCTGTAAAAGAACTGGATATTCCTATTGTGTCTGATTTTTATATAAAGAGCTCTCAGCAATAAATAACTCACAAGTTTCAGGAGGGGTGAGAAGTGTTGAATCTGGAAAATTTTTTAATGTTAAAGTAAAAGATGAATGGAGTACATGGTAATGGAATTAACTATTAATGATAATAATAAGATAAATGATAAATTCTTGTTGGTTTTAATAATTGGAATTTTAAATTCAATAAAAGAAAAGGTAATTTCAATAGATGAGGCTGAAAAAATATTATTTTTACCTGGTTATGTTGATGACTTAAAAAGAATAGGAATAGATAAACAAATCGTAAAAGTAGTTGAGTTTTGTTGTGAGTTAGAAGATATATCAGATATTGTTCCTGAAAAATTTGAAACTGAACTTAATAAAATCATTGATATGGCTATAAACCTGTTAAAACAATATCCTGAAGAAAAAAAAGAATATTGGTTATTAACAAAGTTCCAATCCTAATGGAGAGCCATGCCCTTTTTGTGGGCTTTTGCAAAAAGAGCCTAGCCCCGATTGGAGCACCGCCGGAGGCGTTCTGGAGGGAGGGAGCGGAGCGAGCGAGTGGAAGAATGGAGCGCTAGCGGAAGTGCGCAAAGCGGGGAAAAACGCCCTCCATGGCGTTTTTCCCCATGAGTTTTCTTACGAAAACTCACTCGTCTTGTATGCTAATGAATGACGCGCCGTCCGTGGCGCTAATAGTTTTAGAAAAACGACATGGGGTTGACCGGCATGTAGTGCCGGGCACAGTAATAAGAGGCGTGTGCTCCAGAATAATATAGAAGAAAAAAACGAATGTTGACCAAATGGAGATTTTTCTGTAAAATAGTTTTTGTAAAAAGTTGTAAAACTTGTGCGTAAAACACTTGCGCAAATCCCCTAAAAATTTACTTTAAGGAATGAACGCTATGAAAAAAGAGCTTTACGATTCATTTGAGAAAATTTGTGTGCAGGCAAAGGAAATCTCCGATATGCCTGAACTTTCCCCCAGTCAGATTGACAGAATTTTTCTTCATGTGAGCAATTCGGATATGGAGACGACCATCCGCACAATTTCGCACGCATACCACATGATAAAGACGGAGCTTGAAGGCAACTAGGGAAGGGCTTCTTTTAGTCTAGTCTTCCAGGTTTGACTTTAGCACTTCAAGATTTTTCCTCATTGCATTAAGGTAGGATTCCTTTGTTTGCAGGGAGTCGCTGTCTGTGCCGTTTTTGTTAAAGGGGCCTGTAACTGCCGGGTCAAGTTCCTGCACCTTGATTCCAGTCTCTTTTGCTATAACTTCTGCGGCTGATGATGAATACTGCGGTTCTGCAAAGAGCATGGGCACTTTTGAGCCTTTTGTTTTTGCATCTTTTATTAGGGCGACCAAATCTGCAAGTTCGCGCGCGCTGGGTTCGGTTCCGGGTTCACGTTCAACTACTGCCACTGTGTTAAGTCCGAATTCACTTGAAAAGTAGGGGAAGGCTTCGTGGAAGGTGATTACGCTTTTGCCTTTTAGTCCTTCTAGTTCTGAATGCATGGTGTCGGAAAGTTCTTGTATTTTTTCTGCGTAGGAAGCGGCGTTTTTTTCGTAGGCGGAGGCGTTTTCCGGGTCGAGTTTTTTTAGTCCTTCCGCTATTTGCTTTACCTGCCAGATTGCTCCGCTGGGGCTTACCCAGATGTGGGGGTTTTCTTCTATTAAATTATAGCCTTGGGATGCTATGATTGTGCTGTCTTTTTTTGCTTCAAGGGCTTTTTCCAGGAAGTCTTCCATGCCGGCTCCGTTTGCAACAAGAATGTCGCATTTTTCTATAGACTGCATGTCTTTTGTTGTTAGCTGGTAGTCGTGCAGGCAGCCTGTGTTTGCGGGGGCAATCATGGAGACTTCTGCGTTTGTGCCTTCCGTTATGTTAAGGAGCATTACGTAGAGGGGGTAGAAGGTGGCTAGGATTTTTGGTTTTTTGTCTTGTGTTTGAGCGGCGGTTTGTTGGGTGGCTTTTTTCTTGCAGGCGGTAAGGCTTGGCAGAAGGAATGTTAGTAAAAGTGCTGCAACTATGAATGTTTTGCAAAAGAAGGTGAGCGGCTTTTTGTTCTTGTTTGCGGTTTTATTGCTTGCGGTTTGCTTGTTTGCAATTTGCTTGTTTGCAATTTGCTTGTTTGTCTGGAAAAAAATCATGCATTGACCATAGTTTAAATTTTGCTTTGCGTCAATGGGGAGGTTTGGGGGATTTTTTTACGCATTTGTGTCAGATTCTGAATTTCTTCTGCATATATATAGTATAGAGGAAATGTATCATGACAAATATTTCAAAAAAATCTTTTCACATCTTAAACCCGCGCCTTGACCCTAACTTTAAGGCCATTTTTACCCAGAACACACAGGCCTCAAAGATTGCGCTAAAGTCCTTCCTTTCAGCTGCAATCGGACGTGATGTAAAGGAGGTTACAGTCGTTCAGAATGAGGATGCCAGCTTCTACAAATTCCAGCGGGCTGTGGACTACGACATTAACTGCGAGTTTTCGGACGGGACCAAGGCACAGGTTGAGATGCAGGGCTTTGACCAGCAGTACGACTATGGTAAGCGTGCTGAATACTATGCGGCCCGCCTTGTCTCTTCCGTGATGGAGGTGGGGGACGACTGGAACTCCGTGGCGCAGGCCTACCAGATTTCCGTGCTGGACTTTGTCTTTGACAGGGGCAACACAAGCCCCATCCACCACTACCAGATGGCGGACCTGAGCGACGGTGCAAGGCTTTCGGGACGGCTGAACGTAATCTTTATGGAGCTGCCCAAGCTTCCAAAAGTGGTAAGTTCAGATGATGTAAAAAACTTGCCAAGCTTGCTCAAATGGTGTAAATTCTTAAAGGAAGCGGACAATCCTGGAAGCCAGGATTTGATAAGGGCAATTGCGGAGTCGGAGGACGGCATAATGAAGGCAAGCGATACTCTTAAAAACATAAGCGACGACGGCTGGCGCTGGGTAATACAGGGGCAAATCGAAGGAAAAAAGCGCGACTACACGAGCGGCCTTCTTGCGGCGGAAAGGCGAGGTCGTGCAGCAGGGCTTGAACAAGGCATGCGCCAAAAAGCATTTGAAACAGCGGAAAAACTTTTAGGAGACGGAATGCCCCCTGAAAAAGTGTCAAGCTATTGTTCCATTCCGCTGGAAGAAGTGTTAAAGCTTAAAGGCGAAATTTGATATTTCCAAGTCCCATTGCGTATTATTGAACTAACTGTGCAAAATTGCTATAATTACGCAATTCAACTGAATTTGTAGAGGAAATTATGCTAACACTTAAGTTCGGCGGAACAAGCATGGGGTCCGCACAGCGCATTTTGGACAGCGTGGAGATTATGATTGGACGGGCCAACAAAGACCGCATTTCCGTTGTGGTAAGTGCCGTTGCCGGTGTTTCAAACAAGCTGCAGGAGGCAATTGACGGCTGCGTTTCGGGGCAGACTCCCGATCTTTATGTACAGCAGCTTCGTTCAACCCATACGGACATTCTTGCTGAATTAAAGTCAACTCTTCCTTCATTAAATACAGAGGCGGTTACAAAGAAAATTGACCCGCTTTTTGAGGAGCTTAAGAAGCTTCTTTCTGCCATAAGCGCTTTTGGTGAGTGTCCAGATAACGCCCACTGCCGCATCATGGGCATGGGAGAACTCCTTTGCTCTCCGATTGTGGAGGCCGTTCTTGTAGCAAAAGGGCAGAGCGTTTTGCTTTTGGACAGCCGCAAGTTCATCTTTACCACAGGCAGCCAGAAGGAGGGCGACCCCGACTATGCACGCTGCGCTGAGGCACTTGCATCTTACCGCGAGAGTTCATCTGCCCGCATCCTTTTGTTCCCCGGATTCATCTGCTCATGGATTGGCGGTTCTGGAAAAGAGCCCGTTCCCGGACTTTTGGGACGCAACGGAAGCGACTTTAGTGCAGCAATCGTAGGCTCATCACTTGGCGCATCCAAGGTTGAATTCTGGACGGATGTAGACGGTATCTACACCGCAGACCCCCGCGTTGTAAAGGAAGCCGTTCTTGTGGACGACCTTACTTACGAAGAGGCAATGGAACTTTCCTTCTTTGGAAGCAAGGTTCTTCACCCAAAGACACTGGCACCTCTCGCCGCAAAAAACATTGAGGCATGGAGCCTTAACAGCCGCAATCCGTCTGCAAAAGGTACACGCATTGCAAGGGGACCCATTCCAGAAGCAGCAAAGACTGGCCCAGTACGCGGAATAAGCTGCCTAAAAGACTGCTCAATGATAAGCGTAAGCGGTTCAGGCATGAAAGGCCGCAAGGGTATGGCCGCCCGTATATTCAATGCGGTAGGCAACGCAGGCATTTCTGTCCTCCTTATTACCCAGTCTTCATCCGAATACATGCTTTCATTCTGCGTAAGAAAGGCTTATGCAGACAAGGTGCTTGACGTTCTAAAGACAGAATTCTCACTTGAAATTTCTACAAAGCTCATAAACCCAATCGACGTTCACAAGGACTGTGCAATCGTTTCCATCGTTGGCGACGCAATGAAGCAAAAGCGCGGTGTTGCAGGAACCTTCTTTGATGCACTTGCAAGCCGCGACGTAAACATCCTTGCCATTGCACAAGGCCCAAGCGAAAGGTCAATTTCCGCAGTAATCAACGGCTACGACGGAGACACGGCAGTTCGCATTGCCCACAAATTCTTCATAAACGCAAAACAGTCAATCCAGGTCTTTGCATTCGGAGTTGGAACAATCGGCGGCACAATGGTTGACCAGATCCGCGACCAGCAGGAAGCCCTCCTTGAACAGGGAATCGACATCCGCGTAATGACAATTGCCAACATAGACGGCATGATAAAGGCCAAGCACGGAATCAACCTAAAGGACGACTGGCGCAAGCAGGTCAAGGACCACGGAACAAAGACAAACCTGGACGAAATCCTTGAATTTGTCCGCGAGACAAAACCGCTCAACCCAATATTCGTAGACTGCACCGCAAGCTACGACCTGCCCGAGCGCTACATAGACATCCTCGAAGCAGGAATGAACATTGCAACCCCAAACAAGCGCGCAAATTCCATGAGCATGGATTTCTACAGAAAACTCCGCGAAACCGCAAACCGCATGCACGTCCGCTTCCTCTACGAGACAAACGTTGGCGCAGGCCTTCCAATAATCGACACCCTGCAGAACCTCTTCAAATCCGGTGACCGCCTTACAGCCTTCAACGGAATCATGTCCGGTTCTTTAAGCTACATCTTTGGCAAGCTGGATGAAGGCAAAAAGTTCAGCGAGGCAGTTCTGGAAGCAAAGGAACTCCGCTACACGGAACCAGATCCGCGCGACGACCTTAAGGGAACCGACGTTGCCCGCAAGGCACTGATTATCGCCCGCGAATCAGGAATGGAACTTGAGCTTGAAGACATAAAGATGAACTCAATCTTCCCCGAAGGCTTCTCCCTGGACGGAACTCCGGAAGAATTCCTTAAGCGCCTCCCAGAGCTTGACTCTTACTTTGCAGACAAAATCGCAGAACTCAAGAAGCAGAACAAGGTCTTGCGCATGGGAGCCAGCATTAAAGACGGCAAGGTTAGCGTAGGCATGCTGGAAGTTGGACCGGAAGATCCACTCTACCCGGTAAAGGGCGGCGAAAATGCATTCGTCTTCTTTACGGCACGCTACACACCAATTCCTCTTACCGTACGCGGATACGGAGCAGGTGCAGGTGTTACCGCAGCGGGTGTCTTTGGAGACATTCTCCGCACCGTAAGCTGGAACTTCAACAACTAAAATATGGCGGGGGCACTTCTTTTTGAATTGTCCCCTCTTTTTTTCTTTTTTGGAGCACATTGGTTTAAAAAAACTGTTCGGGGCACTACATAGCATTTTATCCTGAAGAAGAAGCAGCGCCACGGACGGCGCGTCTTTTGTTAGCAAACGAAACTGGCAAGTTTTCGACTGAAAACTTGCGGGATAAAATGCCACGGAGGGCATTTTATCCCGCTTTCCAGGGCTACGCTGTCGCTCCGGCCCGCCTTGCAGGCGGTCTTGCTGCGCAACCCTTCCAATCGGGGCTAGGATTTATTTGTGAAAAAAAGCTACAGGATAATTTTTTTGCTACCGCTTGCCATTATTGCATTTGCCGCGGCAATACTCCTTCTTGGTCTTGCACTGCTCACGCTTCTTGAATACAGGCCGGACGAAAGGGAAGATGTAATCGTATCTTCTTCTGCCGCCGACTCTGCCAAGCTTGAGCTGAATAGCCAAAGCCAGATAAAAATCCTGTCCTGGAACATAGGTTACGCAGATCTTGCAAATTATGCTGACTTTTTTATGGATGGCGGAAAGCATGTTCAAAACTCAAGCAAAAGCCAAGTCTTGCAGAACCTTGAGGCCTTTGTACAAACCATAAATAGCATAAAGCCGGATGCCGTTCTCTTGCAGGAAGTTGACCTCTGTTCAACAAGAAGCTTTAAGATGAACCAGGTGGAATTCATCTCTTCTGCAATGAAGGACTTTTCATATTCATTCGCCTACAATTTTAAGGCTGCATTTGTTCCCTTTCCCCTGCCACCCATCGGCCACGTGGAGTCTGGACTTTTAACCCTTTCTTCTTTTAACGCCTCTTCTGCCCAGAGACTAAGCCTGCTTGTTCCCTTCAAGTGGCCTGTCCGCACTGCAAACCTAAAGCGCTGCCTTTTGGTAAGCCGCATTCCTTTGGCAGACAGTAACAGGGAGCTTGTCCTCGTAAACCTTCATCTGGAGGCATTCGATTCTGGAGAAGGCAAAATCGAGCAGACCAAAAAGCTAAAAGACTTTATCCTTGCCGAATACGCAAAGGGAAACTACGTGGTTGCAGGCGGAGACTTTAACCAGACTTTCTCCAACTCAGACATTTCATCCTACTACCAAAAGCCCGATGGCTGGAAACCCGGCTCCCTGGACATTGCAGATTTTCCAGAAGGCTGGACTTTGCTGCAGGACCCGTCAGTTCCCTCTTGCAGGTCAAACGGCAGGGTCTACAAAAATGCAGACAAAAAGAGCTTCCAGTTTTTCTGCATAGACGGCTTCATCCTTTCCCCCAACATAATCGCCTCATCGGTAAAAACAATCGACCTCGACTTCGCCCACAGCGACCACAACCCCGTCCTCCTAACCTGTTCACTACTAAAATAGTTTTCAATTTTCTTCCATATTCTTTGACTCGGTATAAAAAAAATCTTTCAAAATTGATTTTACTATTCATAAAATATATGCGCATTGAGTTTTTTCCTCTTCTTCCAAAAGTTGCAGAATGTAAGTGCTACGAACAAGGAATGCAATGTAGCAAATTAATGTGCGGAAGCACTGGAATGGAGGCTGAAAAGGCGGCAAAAAAGCATTTGCGCGGTGCGACCGAAGGGAGTCAGATACATTATATCCGCGCTCGGCTTTTTTGACGCATTTTCAGTCGGGAATGGAAGTGCTTCCGCATTTAAACTAATGCTTGCTAAGTTCATTTGAGGTTGCACTTACATTTTGCAGCCGCTTGCAGTGGTCAGATTGCAAATAAAAGCAAAACATGCTATAATCAACAAAATAAGGAATCCCTATGGTCATTGTTTTAAAAAAAGACATAAGCAAAAGCGACAAGCTGAATCTTGAAACATTCCTCACCGACCGCGCTTTTAAATTGAATGAAGTACAGGGTGATGAAGACACGATTCTCGCTGCCGTCGGCAAAGTGTCCATGGATTTAAAGCAAGTGGAAAACCTTCCCGGTGTTCAGCGCGTAATTCCAATCAGCAAGCCCTACAAAATGGCAAGCCGGGAATTCAAAAAAGAAAATTCAACCGTAGAAATAAAGAACAACCGCGGACAAATAATCAGGGTTGGCGGTAACCGGGTAGTCTCCGTAGCAGGCCCCTGTGCAGTGGAAAGCCGCGACCAGATTCGGGAAGTGGCACGCCTTGTTGCAAAAAGCGGTGCTGTAATGCTTCGCGGAAGAGCCTACAAGCCACGCCTTTCTCCCTACAGCTATCCCGGCCTTGGAGAAGAGGGCCTGCGCTACCTAAAAGAAGCCGGAGAAAAATACGGACTCCCAATCGTAACAGAAATCGTTTCCCCCGAGCTTATCCCCATAATGGAAAACTACGATGTTGACGTTTACCAGATAGGCAGCCGCAACATGCAGGATTTTGACCTCCTAAAGAAAGTCGGCGCACTTGGAAAGCCTGTAATCCTAAAAAGAGGCTACACCGCAACCCTGGAAGAATTCCTCATGTCTGCCGAATATCTTCTTGCAAGCGGAACAGACAGAGTTATTTTGTGCGAGCGCGGAATCAGAACCTTTGAGCACGCAACACGCAACACTCTTGACCTTAGCGCTATTCCAGTCCTTCGTTCGCTAACACATCTTCCCATAATCGTAGACCCCTGCCGCGCAATCGGTGTAAGGGACAAGGTTCTTCCAATGGGTTTAGCCGCAATCGCTGCCGGTGCAGACGGAATAATGGCAGATGTCCACCAGGAACCGGAAAAGGCAATGGCCGGAGGTGCAGCGTCCCTTCTTCCGGTTCAGTTTGACAAATTAATGCACGACATAGAAGCACTTGCCCCCGTAATGGGAAAATCCGTAGCCCACATTCACGAAGCCGGGGAAGCAAAAAAACTTATATGTGCATATTCAGGAAACCGCGGTGCCTATGCGGAACAGGCAATCAGCCGCTACTTTGATTCATCAGAAGCAGAAGCAAAAGCCGTAGATTCCTTTGCAGAAATATTCCAACAGGTTACAGACGGAAGTGCCGACTACGGAATGGTCCCCGTTGAAAATTCCCTTGCCGGAAGCGTCTACCAGAACTACGACAACTTTAGCCGCTTTGAAGACGTAACAATCATTGGAGCCGTAACGCTAAACATACGCCATGCCCTGCTAGGTGTAAAAGGCAGCACAATTGCAGACATAAAAACCGTTTCCTCCCACCCCCAGGCCTTAAGCCAGTGCCGCAAATTCCTTAGCGGACACAAAGACTGGAAGCAGGTGGAAGCCGTTTCTACCGCCACCGCCGCAAGTGAGGTTGCAGAAAAGGAAGACAAGACAAGAGCCGCAATCGGAAGCACACAGAATGCCGCCCTCTACAAACTGGAAGTCCTTCAGGAAGACGTCGAAGACGACCCGCGCAACTTTACCCGCTTTGTGGTAATCCAGTCTGTCCAGAAAAAGCACCTCCGCGACCTTAACGTAAGCCCCAACATGGCAAGCTTTATCCTAAAGACCCGCAACGAGGCAGGTGCCCTTTACCGCGTGCTTGGAATCTTTGACCGCCACCGCCTTAACCTTACCCGCATAGAGTCGCGCCCAATAGAAGGTGAATCCTGGCGCTACTGGTTCTACATAGACGCAGAGCTTACAGGCATTAGCGAAGTTAACACCTACGTTAACACAATACTTGCAGAACTTAGGGATAATACCGAGGATGTTCGCCTCCTGGGTATTTACTCAGAAATAAAATAAAAGACAAGTCTAAACCGATAAGGAGTTTGATATGGAAAAAAAATACGTTTTGTCTGTTCTAGTGGAAAACCATGCCGGTGTATTGAGCCGTGTATCAGGCCTTTTTAGCCGCCGTGGCTACAACATCGATTCCCTTACCGTCTGCGAAACCCAGGACAGTATGCGCAGCCGCATGACCATCGTTGTCCGTGGAGATGAATATATCCTTGAGCAGATCGAAAAGCAGCTTTCAAAACTCGTGGAAGTAATCTCCATCGAGCACTGCGACCCGTCCGCCACAACCCAGAGGGAAATGGCCCTCATCAAGGTAAAAGCCGCCGGAACAAACCGCGCCGTTATCATCGAAACATGCAATATTTTCCGCGCCCACATCGTAGACGTCGCAGAAGATTCCCTCATCGTAGAGGCAACAGGTAGCGAAGACAAAATTTCTTCCCTTATCCGCCTGCTCGAACCCTACGGAATCCTTGAACTCTTAAAGTCTGGCCTTACTGCAATGGACCGCGGTTCAAAGGTAATGAACTAAGTTTTAATCAACTGAGTTTTCTTCTGGAGCGCATGCCCTGGTATACTGCCTTGCGGAATTCTTCGTGTTACGGGCTTTCCGGGGCTTGCCCTCTCGGCCGGTACCCTTCGGGTACTTGCTTCGCAACCCCTCCAATCCCGGCTAGGCTTTTTTTGTAAAAAAAAATTTAAAAACACTTGACTAAATTACTGTGTTAGTGTATGCTAACCATGAAAGTTAGCGTTTTCTAACTGTTATAAGGGCGGAGGTCATCCTTACACACAGCCACTAATCCTCCGCCCTTATTTTTTTCCCTATGCCTCTCAAATCATGAAATAACTTTTTACGATATTAAGCAAACTCTAAAAACTTACGTTTTTGGGGCAATATTATCTTATGCAAAGTAACTGGAAATCGGTTTTGGGCGCAGCGGAAGTCAAAGACGGCTGAAAACCCGCATTGGAGCGGAACGAGCGAAGCGAGTTTAATTACCTATTCCGCGACACCGTGGGTTTTCAGACGGATTTGACTGGGAGCGGAGCCCAAAATTGATTTCCATGTTTCTAGCTATTTTCACTTTGTTTTTTCGTTTATTGGGTTATAATTAAGTTAGAATTCATTTTTTTACAAGGAGATTGTAAATGAAAAGAAGCTTTATCGTACTAACAGCCCTCGCTCTTTCTTCCGCCGTAATTTTCGCCGCCGGAAAGGGCAATGAAAAAAAGTCCAAGAATGCAAAGAAAGCCAAGGCTCCGGAATTTGTAAGAGTGGAAAGCAAAACCTTCGTCATGGGAAACAATGAAGAGCACGAAACAGAACACGAGGCTTGGGTCTCAGAATTCTTTATCTGCACCCACGAAGTAACCCAAGAAGAATACAAGCGCATCATGAAAAAGAACCCCAGCAAACACAAGGGAAAGAACCTGCCCGTAGAAAATGTCTCTTGGTATGACGCAATCGAATACTGCAACAGGCGTAGCTTGGAAGAAGGCTATACTCCCTGCTACACGGATGGCTTTGAGTATGACATCTGCGCGGACGGCTACCGTCTCCCAACCGAAACCGAATGGGAATTTGCAGCCCGTGGCGGAAAGATAAGCAATGGCTTTACCTACAGCGGAAACGATGACGTAGAAAGCGTCGCCTGGTATATGAATAACAGCGGTAACAAGCCCCACCAAGTCATGTCAAAAGAAGCCAACGAGCTTGGAATATACGACATGTCCGGCAACGTTGCAGAGTGGTGCTGGGACTGGTACGGCGACTATCCTTCCGAGCGCGAAGACATTGACCCCACAGGCCCATCTTCCGGCGAAAGAAGAATCCACCGCGGTGGAAGCTATTGCTACAGCATAGACAACTGCTCAGGCACTTTCCGCAACTGCGACAGCCCTGACTACACGGGTTCAGGTGTCGGGTTCCGTGTGGTACGTTCAGGCCCAAGGGGATAAGATACAGACAGGAGGACAATGAAAATGGAAAATGGAAAATGGAAAATGGAAAATGGAAAACAACTGGGCAAAGCAAAAATTTATGACATTCATTGTCCTTCCTGCGGTGCTCCCGCATATTACGACATTAAGTCACACTTTTACAAATGCCACTACTGCGATGGCAAGGTTCAGGTAAGCAAAGCCTTGGAGCAACATAAAGGATTCCGCAATATTCAAAGCCAGAAGATGACGGAATCACGTACCCGCTTTGACTTGCAGAAGGCGGAATGTACAGGCTGCGGAGCAGAACTTGTTTTTGAAAAGGGAGATGCTCTTGCGAACTGTGCCTTTTGCGGAAGGTCTCTTGTAAGGGGAGAATTTCTGAGTCTAGAAGGCATACCGGAGTTTGTGGTTCCTTTTTCAATAACAAAGGACGAAGCCCAAAACATTCTGATTGACTGGTGCAAGAAAAACCGCTTGAAGAAATGGGCAAGACAAGTTTTAAAGAATACTGACAGGCTGACCGGCTGCTATCTTCCCTACGTAGTGTTGCGCGGGCCTGTAAAGGCATCTGTTCACCGTAAAGAGAGCCGCAATGAATATGAATGCGGTGGCTTCATAGACAATGTTTTTATAAATTGCTCTAAAAATCTGGATAATCTTTTGCTTGACGGAATGGAACCCTACGATATTGATGGGCTCAAGGAATTTGATTTTGCCTATGTTGCCGGGCATCAACTTAAAGTACGCGATATAGATGGTGACACACTTGCAATGCGCATAAGGGGAGAGATCAACGAATACTATGATCCGGTGATAGAAAAAACTGTAGAAACCAAAGCCGTCTACACAGAAATAGAAACAAATGAAATGCTTCATATGCCGGTGTCGCTGCCTGTCTATTATCTTGACACAGGAGACTATATGGTGGCGGTCAACGGACAGACTGGCAAGATAAGCGTTCGTTCTTCTAGCTCAAAAAAATCCTATTACCTTATAAGTCCCTGGTGGTTCAAGGGCATATTGTCTGCCGCAGTTGTGTTTGCTCTTTTGTTTTTGTCCATGAAATTTTTTGGTGCGAACTTGGAAACGATTATCGCTATAGCCTTACTCTATGTTCCCTTTCAACTTATTGTGCTTCTTATGGTCTACAAGAACAGCGGAAAATATGAAAATTGGTTCAGCCTTGACTATAACATTACCTGCAAAAACTCCACGTCAAAGGGCGGTCCCTACGTTAGGGAAGGTGGCAAGCTAATGCAGTCAAATACGCAGCTTTCACGGACGGTGCCAAAGCCTGTGTTCTTTATGAACATTGAGGACAAAAGAACTCCTGTTGCAATAAAATTCAAGTCGTTTTGGAGAATCATGCAAATGTTCTCCGCTGTAGCATTCGTGATTTTCTTTCCCGTAATCCTTGCCCTATTTTTTAACGGCTTCAATTTTAGAAAAATTGAATTCATCCCATCCTCACTTTGGTTCATCCTGACTTTGCTTGTCCTGCCTGTAATCCTTATAAAAGGCTGGTGGATTGAACTGTATAACAGGCCGTGGATATTCATCTTAAAAGAGAACGGAAAGAAAAAGCGCTACAAGCCTGTAAAGCATCCGCTTCTGGAAAAATTGTTCAGCGGCTTTAAGGTTGGCAAATCTTCAAAAAAAGGCAAAAAACGCACGGCAGAATCAAATTATGACAAAAAGGCAATAGCAAAGTTCTTCCTAAAGTTGCTCTTTAAACCGCCTGTCTGCTTTGCTGTCTGGGGCGCAATCGCATTCTTCTGCGTCATGGTTTATTATACGGCAGGTTTTTCCTTTGAGTAAAGAATGGAAGGCAGGTAAAAGCTTTTGATAATACTTAATGGGGCAACTGATATGCAGCTTACAGGAACAGAAGTTAAGCGCATCTCAGCTGCCATCGCTTTGCCAAAAAGGCGTGCCATTTTTAAAAGCTAAACTTGCCTCCCACCGTAATGCAGCTAAGGCTTTCTTGACGGTCTGCTTGGCGGTGACGGAAAGGACTGGGAATATATTGACGATTGAAAGGTATGAGCAACATGGACAAACGCTTTGAAAACATCACGATGACCGGTCGCATGTGCTACATCTTCATGTGCATGGAGCGATACCTCCTTGCCCTCTACCCCGACCGCGACTGGTCGTTCGTTGCCAAGAAGATGTGGCAATGGCCTGCCGCTAGCTGTTGGCATGACGATGAATGGGACGCATATATCAGCATAATGCCCGAACTGGTGATGACGGGCTACAGAACTGAAGGCTATGGGACCGTACAAGATTACATCGACGCAAGCTTCCACGGAATCACCCGCGAGGAATATGAGCAGGCTGTCGCATTGTACACAGGGATCACGGACGGAAACCCCGAAGACGAGATATGCCGTCTTTTCGACATTCCCTGCACGATGGTTAACATATGCGATGGCTACGACTACAACGATGAAGTCGGTGACAAGCAGTCCGTCGGCGCAATCAATGAAATTGAAGGCATTCTAAAAAGGCGCGGAATCCCCCTGCCAGACCTTTCTCTAGTTGCCGAGTATTCCCCGGAGAACGTCGATTACACGATAAAGTGGTGGTACAAGGATTATGGTCCCGATTTCTTTCCCCACAATGACCGCTGGGGTATGCCCACAAAGGGCACGGAAAAACTGTCGATGATATTAAATAAGGAGAAGAATTGTTATGAATAATGTTATACTTATACCGCTGTCGGCAGGTGACAGGGAGCAGTTCATTTTGGATAATCAGGAAGCGTTCAATTATGGAGCGCTTGAAGAGTTCGGGCTTCTTGACAATCATTTTGAGGAGGACGGACAAATTATTTCGTGCAAGACAATAGAGCAGTCTATTGATGAAGGAGAAGCATACCGTATCGTTCAGGATGGAATGAATGTTGGTGGCGTAATTATAAATGTAACGGGAAATAAAGG
>JAILHV010000163.1 GCA_024695625.1 Treponema sp. | reverse complement strand
ATTGAAGTGTGCTCCCTTGCCATGAAAATGGTAAGGGAGATGAGCGAGAAGGTTGGCTGCGACACAGCTTTGATGGACGCACACCAGCTGGCGGTCATATACAACTCCGTCAAGAAGAATGACAAGGAGGATGCCCTTAAGTTGGCACGGCTTGTCCAAAAAAACAGCAACGAAGAGCTTCCCGTTGTAAGCCTTCCCTCGGAGCAAGAAACAAAAAGAAGGAACCTTCTTACGGAAAACAAGGAGCTGAAGCAGAGCAGGACACAAGAGATTAACAGGCTGCATGCCATTTTCCTTCGGTGCGGATACACGGAGGTTGTAAAAAAGAATCTTGCCAGCAAAGAAAACCGCGAGGAAATTTCCTGTCTTCTTAAAGGATTTGACCTTGAGCAGGCAAGGCGCATCATGCATAGGATTGACATAATAGAAGAAGACATAAATGCAGTTGATTCTGAAATCAATAATGAGGTGAAAGGCGACAAACGGATTGAGCTGCTGGAGAGTGTGCCTGGCGTAGGTATGCTTACGGCAATGGCTTTTGTTGCTTATATTGGCGACGGCTCACGATTTCATAGCGCTTCCCAGGTTTCCGCAAGCGTGGGGCTGGTTCCCAAAATAGACATGTCCGGCTCAATAAATAGGTATGGGGGAATCTCAAAGCATGGATGCGGATACCTTCGCTCATTGCTTGTGATGGCAAGCTGGTCATTGATAAGAAGCAAGTCGGACAGTGCATTAAAGCTAAAATATAACTACATGGTAAAATTTCAATCCAAAAACAAAAGAAAGGCTATAGTTGCTATTGCAAGAAAATTTGCAGAACTTTTATACATTATGCTTAGAACCGGAAGTAAGTTCGAGGTGCGACCATTCCGCAAGCTTTCAACAAAAGAACTTGCAGAATGTGCAATAAATCAAAAAGAGGAGTCAGGAGCAGCTTAACCTATTGTCAAAAAACATAGGAGGCTCAGTGCTGCGCTTGTTTCGGAATCTATAAACCTAGATATAGTGTAGATGCTGAAACAAGTTCAGCATGACAATACTTTTGGGACAGCCCCTCAACACCACTAGTCAAAAGAAAAAAATCATTGCATTCTGCTAAAAAAAGCAAGAAAATAACATTTTGTTAAAAATTTTATGGATATTTTGGATTTTTTTTCTTGACTATTCAATTTTATTTTTATATTATAAAAATGTAGCATGGTCATAAATGGGCAAACCTTAAAAATAGTTTAAGTTTTCCCTATAACATGCCGATTTAAAAACCGTACGAGTTTCTTGGGCCCTGGGAGGGGAAAGGAGATGCGTATGAAGAAGCTTATCTTTAATTTAATAATGTCAATCCTTGTTACATCTATACTTTTCTCTTTCGTAGCCTGTGGTGGCGGCGGAAGCAGTGGTGGCGGTGACGACCGGTATGAGGAGCCAGAGATTCCTGCAGTGGATGAGGTTGTTGACGTTCCCGCTGAGGCAGATGATGCCGATGGCTCCATCAGGATGGTTTCGCCAAGGTATTCCAGTTTGCCGGTAACGCTGACTTGCAATGGAGTCACGCTTAGCCAACCTGCAACAGGTAGCAATGTTCTGAATTATTCCATAACACGTGGGGAAGAGGCAGCTTTTGTTGTTCAGCAGGAATACGAAACCTATGAATGGTTTATAAATGCTAATGGTGTAACACCGGGAACTATTCAGGATGAGGGTAGAACTTTCCGGTTTACTCCTGAACAGGTCGGTAATATGGAACTTAGGGTTCTCGTAACCAATAACGGTTCACGAGGTTCTCTTAATGTACAGCTTGTTATAAGCGAATAAGGAGGTGTGCTATGAAAACATTAAAATCAATCTTTGGCAGAGCATATAAAGTAGTAACTCTTTTTGCAGTGCTTGTTGCAAGCGCTCTTGCTTATTCCTGCAACAGCGGTTTGAACGGTGTTTCAAGCAGCGGAAAAAAGGAAGACGGCCCCGGTGGTGTCGCAGGCAGCAATAGGGCATTTATTTCTTCTGTCTCCTTGGGTGACGGCGAGCGTGCCATTGTGCCGCAGGGTAGCTTTGCCCTCAAGGGAGAGGAAATTTACAAATACGTCCTAAAGGGAACTCCTGTTGGCGGAGAGGAAACCGTGCTTGGAACTTGGGTTAGGACCAATGATGAAGACGGTTATGTTGTTACCGCATACGACCTTATGGACAATGATCTGCGCGGTGGAATTGTAGCCCTTGACCCCGGCACATATACTTTCTCAATCCAGGTATACATTCTTGCTACGGATGGAGCCGACTTTGAAGGAGAAAGCGACAGCGAAGGCGAAGATGCTGGCGAAGCAGAAGAAAATGCAATACTTGTACTTGAAAAAACAACTGATCCGATTGTAGTTGAAAGCGGTTCCAACAAAATCCGCTTTGGTGTGCTTAATGAAGCCTCTGGCAACGGAAAATTGTCTGTAAAGCTCAGCTTCCCGGATGAAGGGGTTCAGAGCGTAGTTGTTCGCATGGATCCTCAGGATGAAGGCAACACATATTCTGTTGCAGAAAAGTCTCTTGAAATAGGAGAAGCTAGGGGTGGCTACAGAAGCGTAGTCTTTAATGATGATCCTGTTAACGGTTGGTATGTTGTAAAATTTACCTTTACAATAAACAACGGAGCTGGAAACACTTCCCAAGTTTTCAGCGAGCTTGTTCAGATTGCAACAGGTAGGCAGACAACAGCAGATATCTCTATAGACAACCTTAATGCAATTTATCCGATTGTATATAACTGCAAGGGTGGTCATTTAAAGACAGACAACATTCCTCTTTCATATTCTCCATACCAGAGTGCAATCCCCATGCCGGAACTTGCAGAAAGAAACGTTGCAACATTTGACGGTTGGTATTCAGATCCCAACTTTACAAATAGGGTAACAGAAATTCCTTCAGGCTCAAAGGGTGCAAAGACTTTCTATGCAAAGTGGAAGTACAACCTGGAAGACGGTAAATTCTTTGCATGCGGAGAAAAGGCAATAATTCAGCAGAAAGAAGGTACAAACCTTGTTTATGCTTACATTGACGAAGTAAATCCCGACAATGCCATTCTTGGTGACGACGGAAAACTTTTTAGCATCAGTGGCTGGGAAGTCTACGGCGGTTGCAAGCCAGAAGGAAAGACCTATCCAGATGGCAAGACTGATGATATAACCATAGAAAGCGGATATATTCAGGCAGTCTATGCAAACGGAGAAAACGGCATAGTTACCGTAAACGATGGAGATATCCTTCAGGTAAAAACAGAAGGACATCATGTAACCGTTAACGTAAACGGTGGTAAAATTGCAGGTGATTACACCAATCGCACCGCAATTTATACTGGCGCTGACGAAGATGCTACTATTAACATCACAGGTGGTACTATTACAGGAAATATCCGTAGCGGTGTAGCGACAAACACGCGCATAAACGTAAGCGGAGCTCCTGTTATAGGAAACGGCAAGGACGTCGGTATAGACTTGTCTAGTGCCAGTGGCAACAGAATCTATGCTGGAAACCTTAACAATGCAGCAACAGAATCCATTACTCTCCTTGCACCTAGTGCAAATGACGGCACTATAATGGCAACCTTTGCAAATGGTGCTACAGCTTTCAAAGATTCATTCGTTATAATGAATGAAAAGAGAAAGCGTGTTGTAGAAGTTGTAGGCCAGGACATCAAAGTGGTGGGTGGTCTTTCTCTACCAAATGAATTCGTAGAGATAGCAGAAAACACCTATGCTCTCGAACACGGAAACATAACCATAGCAGGAACTATCTTCTCTGTCTTTGCAGAAGGTGGCTACTTTACACTAAAAGAGACAAAACTTGCGGATAATGTCCACTTTGATATGGGTATTCCTGTGGATGCAGCTGGCAAAGAAAAGCAGTTTGTCTACGATGCTACAGAAGGAGAATACTACCGCTACATACAGTTTACATCTGAGAATGGCTTGATTTCACCTAATGCAGCGGATGACTTCCTTACAAGCATCGAATTCCACAAGATAAACAACAAGCCTATAAAGATTCGCATTAACCTAGAAACAGTGCCTATTACAGGCGCAGGTTACCAGTTGAACAAAGATGTATTCTACCTTGACGGAAGCTTCTACAAGAAGAGCAACTACTTTGAAAAGGGAACAGACAAACCATGGGCTACTGCTTACAAAGAAGCAAAGGCTATGTCATTCAACGGTCTACCAGGCTATCTTATGACCATTACATCTGATGCAGAAAATAAGTTTGTCTACGATCAAGTATTCAAGGGTATGAATGCTGATGACGTAGGTTCTTGGATAGGAGGAACAAGGCAGACTTCAAGCAAAGGCTATGATGCTACTACTTGGGCTTCCAACGGTTACAACAAATACTGGACATGGGCTTGTGGTCCAGAGTCAGGAAAGACCTTTTATACCAACACCTTTGCAAGAAAGGATGTTTCTTATAGGGCAGATGGTATGTATTCATCTTGGTCTAACCCAGAAGATTGTGCCTTGAATGGAATACCTCGTGCCTACAACGACGACTTTGAACCAAACAACCAGGGGAATGGTAACTATACTGGAGGTGATAACTCTAATGATAACAGAGAGTTCTACACTCAGTATACTGGTCGTTACGTATGGAATGATGCTAAAGACGGAACTGGTACGCAAAAACGCTGGCAGGTACACTACTACGTTGTAGAGTTTACGCCTTACGAAAATAAGGAAACTGGCGAAAAGTACGTATCCTCAGCTCCTCGCCTCCATGCAGAGCAGGAATACGAATAAGGTTTGTAAAATACGGTGGTTGAGCAAAGTCTAAGCCACCGTACTTAGTTAAATTCAATTTAAAAGACAATCTTCCAAGCCCAGCAGTACCTCCCACAAACCACTGCCGGATTTTTTTACATGTGTCATTGCAGGGCATCTGATAAATGCCTTGTAATTTGTAGCCCCTTTTATTACAAATAAATAGTCTATGTTAAATATAAATAGTTCATTTTTTTCCATATTATTACCGATTTATAATTCATATGGGTTTCTTTGTTCCAGGGAGGGATTGGAGGCGCATATGAAAAAATTCGCTTTTAAATTAATAAAGTCACTTGCTATATTTCTACTTTTCTCTCTTGTGGCCTGTAACACTGGCTTGAATGGTGTTTCCGACCGCGAAGACAGGCAGTCATCTGCTGGCTCTTCGGACGGAGCAGCTTATCTTTCTGCCGTAAGCTTTGGCGCAAAAGGCCGTACCATTGTTCCAAACGAAAGATTTGACCTTAAGGGAAAGGACATTTACAAATTTGTCCTAAAAGGAAAGCCTGTGGACGGCGAAGAGATCGTCTACGAGCCTTGGGTTCAGACAAGCGATGAATTTGCATACGACAGAATGGACAATGACCTTCGCGACAATAAGATTGCGCTGGAAGTTGGCACCTATACTTTTACCATTCAGGTTTATGCCCTTCCTGAAGATGTCTCTTGTTCAGATGAAGATGCGGATGCAAAGGCATTCCTTGTTCTTGAAAAGACTACGAACCCTTTGAATATAAAAAGCGGCAGGAACACTATTGACTTTGGTACCTTGGACGAGGTTGCAGGAAACGGATCTCTTTCTATAAGGGTAAGATTTCCTGATGATGGCGTAAAAAGCGTAACCGTATGCATGGTTCCTCAGGACGAAGAAAACGGATATTCCATTGCAGACAGGTCTCTTTCTATTGAGCCTTCTTTGGATAAAGATTCCATAGGCGGTTTTAGGAGCGTTGTCTTTGCCGATGACCCTAAAAATGGCTGGTATGTCGTAAAATTTACCTTCACGATGGACAACGGGGCAGGGGAAAGTAGCCAGGTGTGGAGCGAGCTTGTTCAGATTGCTACAGGCAGAAAAACACAGGCAGAGGTCAATATTGAAAACCTTAATGCAATTTACCCGATTGTATATAACTGCAAGGGTGGTCATCTAGATACAGACAATATTCCTCTTTCTTATTCCTCCTATCAAGATGATATTCTGTTGCCTAAGCCTAAGGAAAGAAACGGTGCAAGCTTTGTTGACTGGTATTCAGACGCCAACTTTAAGAACAAGGTAGATAAAATTCCAGCTGGCTCTAAGGGCGCAAAGACTTTCTATGCAAAGTGGAAGTATAATGTAAGTAGTGACGTGCTTTATGCTTGCGGTGAAAAATTAATTTTGCAGCAGAAAGAAGGTTCTGATAACGTAACGTATGCCTACTTTGACAAAGTGGATGAAGACAACATAGTTCTTGATGACGCTGGAAATCCATTCCCTATTCCTGCTAACTTGAAAGTTTACGGCTCTTTACCCGATGGAACTTATCCCAAGGACACAAGTGATGATATAACAATACAAAGTGGTTCCGTTGGAAATATCTACGCTCGTGGCGGGGCAAAAGGCTCTGTTACGGTTAATAGCGGGACTGTCAGGTTTATTGAATCCTCGGGCAAGGTTAACATTAACGGTGGAACCATCTTGGGAGATGACAATAACGGAACTTCCACGCTTGATTCCATAAAGACCACTTCTGCCAACGCTGTTGTTAACCTTACGGGCGGAACTATCAGGGGTAACGTAAACGGTTTGGTTGAAGGCGGTACACTCATACATGTGAGCGGAACTCCTCTTATTGGAAACAAGAAGAATATAGGAATTGACCTTTCGGCTGCCAGGGACAAAAAGATTATTGCCGGAAACCTTAACCATGCAGCTGAAGAATCAATTACTCTTATTGCGCCTACAGCAACTGAGGGAACTGTTCTTGCTACTTTTGAAGGACAGGCCTATACAAAGTTCTTTGCAATAATAAATTCAGAAAGAAAGCGCAATGCCCAGGTTGTGGGAAATGACGTTATGATAAATGGCGATCTTTCCCTGCCCACATCGTTAAGGGCTGATGAATCCGATCCAAACACCTTCTATGTCTTTGGCGAAAACGTAACAAAGAAGGGTACGATATTCTCTGTCTTTGCGGATGGCGGCTACTTTAATGTAGGAGATACAAGTCTTGATGGAGCATCCTTTTCTATGGGCATTCCTCTTGACGCCAACTTTAAGGAAAACGGATATGCCGACTCTGTATCTACAGAAACAAATTTCCGCTACATTCAGTTTACGTCTAATGGCGGAGATATTTCTTCTGAAAAGGCGAATGCTTTCCTTAATAAGATAAAATTCCACAAGATAGATAACAAACCTTTTGAAATACACATTAACTTGGAGACTGTTCCTATTAAAGATGACAAGAAAGGCTACGAGTTGAACAAGAACATCTTCTATTTTGACGGAAGCTTCTACAAGAAGAGCGAGCCCTTTGACAACGGTACAAAGGTTAGTTGGCAGCAGGCTTATAACAAGGCTAAAAAAGAAAGATTTAACGGCTTGCAGGGCTACCTTATGACCATTACCTCTGATGCAGAAAACAAGTTTATTTATGATCAGGTCTTTAAGGCTGAAAGAGCAGATGAAAAGACACCTGATGACTTTGGTTCTTGGATTGGAGGCACAAGGAAAAAGCCAAAAGTTAATTACGATGCCTCTACTTGGGAACCAAACGGCTTTAACAAGTCTTGGTTTTGGGCTTGCGGTCCTGAGGCAGGAAAAGTTTTCTATACAAATACATTCTATAAAAACGATCAGGATTACAGGGCAGAGGGAATGTATTCAGCGTGGTCAAACCCGGTAGACTGTAGGAAAAACGGTATTGCAAGGGCTTATTCAGATGATTATGAGCCGAACAACCAAGATAATGGCAATCGCTCTGGAAAGGATAACAGTGACACGGAAAAAGAACTTTACCTCCAGTATAC
>JAILHV010000115.1 GCA_024695625.1 Treponema sp. | reverse complement strand
GCCTTTATGTCTATGTGCTTAATTGCACCGACGGGGTTTTCTACGAATTCTTCTTTTGGAATGGGCACTCCGCTAAGTTCGGAAAGCTTTTGCAGGGTGTCTTCTATTGTACAATGGTCGCTTTCTTCCTGGCAGAGGAATTCCTCGATTGCCGCATGCTTGTCTATTGCCTCGTCTATTTCAGGAGAATTGCCCTTTTGGTAAACACCGGCAAGAATCATTTCTTCCTGGGCTGCATAGTCGCTCATCCATTTTTTTACGGTCGTAACGGCTTTAAGAGTCATTGGCCCGGAAACACGCCTGCTCAAACGGCTGATGCTTGCAAGAACGTCTATTGCAGGATAGTGCTGGTGCTGGGCAAGGCTTCTGTTAAGCACTATGTGGCCGTCCAAAGTTCCGCGTACCTTGTCGGAGATTGGCTCGTCCATGTCGTCACCGTCAACAAGCACAGTGTAGAAAGCTGTAATGCTGCCCTTGGAATTTGTTCCCGTGCGTTCAAGAAGCTTTGGAAGCATGTCGAATACGCTTGGAGGATAACCGCGCTGGGCTGGAGGCTCGCCTGTAGCAAGACCAATTTCCCTCTGTGCATGGGCAAAACGGGTTACGCTGTCAAACATGAGCATAACGTCCTTGCCCTGGTCACGGAAGTATTCAGCAATGGCTGTGGTAACGTAAGCCGCCCTAAGACGGGCAATTGAAGGCTGATCACTTGTTGCAACAACGACAACGCTTCTCTTAAGGCCTTCTTCACCCAAGTCGCGGTTTATAAAGTCCATAACCTCGCGTCCACGCTCACCAATAAGGCCTATTACGTTTACGTCCGCATTCGTATTGCGCGCTATTATAGAAAGAAGGGTACTTTTTCCAACGCCTGAACCTGCAAAGATTCCAAGACGTTGCCCCTTTCCAACAGCAAGAAGTCCGTCTATTGCCCTTACGCCGGTAACAATGCGGCGGTTAATGTCCTTTCTTTCAAGAGGGCTTGGCGGTGACTGCAAGGCCGGATAGTGTACCGGGGTTGCAATGTCGCCCTTTCCGTCAAAGGGAGTGCCAGTTGCGTCTATTACGCGGCCAAGAAGCTTTGAGCCAACAGGAACTTCAAGCACGTGGCCGGATGCAGTTACCTCTGCCCCAACCTCAATGCCATTTGTCTCTCCGTAAGCCATAAGGCGGACGGTCGTTCCCTCAAGGCCTACAACTTCTGCCAAAAGGTATTCATTCGTGGAAGGAATGTGAATTTTACAGATTTCGCCAATAACGCTTCTTGGACCGGAGCTTTCTATCATAAGCCCCTTTACTGCAGTTACGGCTCCAGTATATTTGATTGTGTCGGCATCTTTTACCGCATCAATATATTTTTCAAAGAAAGATTCCATTTTTACCACCCCAGTTTATAGTTAACGGTAAACAGGAAATGGCAAACAATAAGTTATCCCGCCTTACGTCTGCCATTTTATTCCCAAATATAATTTTTAGAAAGAGCCTCTTTTCCAAAGGCTTGTCTTGTTTACCAGACCCCAACCTAAAGATCGGGATTGATTACGTCAGACTTGTTTACGGTCTTAATCGGTGAAATTGCAAGAATCTTGGTTTCGAGCTCGCTAAGCTGGCTTGCAATGCGGGCATCAATTGCACCAAAGTCTGTTTCTACGATACAACCGCCGCGATCCACGGAACTGTCTTCCACAATGGAAATGTTCTTGATGTTTTCCACCTGGTTGATAAAGTCCTTAACGTGGTCAGTAGTAAGCTTAATGTCCGCAAGGTTTACGCGCAGGGTAACGTCTCCGCGGCCCTTCACTTTCTTAAGAGCCTGAACAACGTTTGCCATGATTACGCTCTTCTGGTTTTCACTCATAATCTTTACGACTTTGCGGGTCATCAAAAGAACAAGGTCTACAATCTGCTGCTCAGTGTTGTCAAGAATGTCCTGCCTCTTGTCCTGCACAGAATCAATTATTTTGTGAAGACGCTCAACAAGACGGTCAGCTTCGGCATTTCCTGTCTGGTAGCCTTCCTCGTGGCCCTTGTCAAAGCCATCTTTCTGCGACTTGTCGAATATGCGCTGCTCTTCGTTGTGGGCATTTTCAAGAATACGCTCTGCTTCTGCCTTTGCGTTTGCAACAAGGTCTGCGGCTTCTTTTTCCGCATTGTGCTTTATGATGGCTGCCTGGTCGGTCTGCTTCTTTACTTCATTGAATGCGGCACTTTCTGCATCCTTAATGATTTTTTCTGCATCGCCCTGAGCCTTTGTAATCATCTGGGCCTTTTCTGACTCCCAGTTCATCTTGAAGGTTTCGGCTTCCCTGCGCAAATCATCGGCAGAAGGACCTGTGTATTCGGGAACCTCTTCTTCCTCTTCTACAGGAGGCGGAAGGAATTCCTTGTTGAGTTTAAGCAATACTTCGCCCTGTTTATGATTTACCTGGTTAGCTCTGAATACTGTCTGTGCCATTTGCGCATCTCCATAACTTAAACATCATACTTCACTACAAAAACAATTACAGCAGTACTTTGCGGTGCTGCTGTAGATTGGGAAAAATCAAACGAACTCGTCGTCGGCGGAACGTGCAATAACGATTTCACCGGAGTCTTCAAGACGCCTGATTACAGAAACTATCTTCTGCTGGGATTCTTCTACATCCTTCAAGCGGACAGGTCCCATGTATTCCATGTCTTCCTTGAGCATTGAAGCCGCGCGCTTTGACATGTTGCGGAAGATCTTGTCCTGAACTTCGCTATCAACCGACTTAAGGGCCTTTGCAAGCTCCTGCTGGTCAACTTCACGCAGAACTTTCTGAATAGCACGGTCGTCGAGCATAACGATGTCTTCGAATACGAACATGCGCTTCTTGATTTCTTCTGCAAGTTCCGGATCGTCTTCTTCCAAGGTTTCGATGATGGCCTTTTCGGAAGAGCGGTCAACAAGGTTAAGAATTTCAACGATGCTGTCAACACCACCAGCTGCGGTGTAGTCTTCGGAAGACAGGGTTGAAAGCTTCTTTTCAAGAACACGCTCAACCTCACGCAAAACGTCTGGGCTTGTGCGGTCCATTGTTGCAAGGCGCTTTGAAACTTCCGGCTGAATGTCTGCCGGGAGGTTCTGCAGGATAACTGCTGCCTTCTGCGGTTCAAGGTAAGCAAGGATAAGGGCAATTGTCTGCGGATATTCCTGCTGTAC